>DATECW010000039.1:0-15719 GCA_035286705.1 Bacteroidota bacterium | reverse complement strand
CTTCAAAAATGCTTGGATCTTGTCCTACCCGAGTAAATAGTACTTCTTTCCTTGAATGATGGCAAATGGTTTGGGATGAAGAGCCTTATTACAAACTCGCGAATGGTTCTTAAAAACCACACCGCCCGACAAAAATGGGCTAACTTAGGTTTATATATAGGAAGAGGGGGGAAAAGTGAAACGATGAACGAAAGGAGGCCCCCCTCTTGTAGGTTTCCTGTTAATGTGTATATTGCACACTCGAAAGTCAATACCTGCCAATGGGGGGCCAATCATAATCATTCCTAATTAATATTCCATTAGTCATATTCTGTCCGTGACAAAGTCACCAAGACTGCAAAAAAAGGCAACTCACGGCTGGAAAGGGGGACAACATGCCGCAGCCGAAACTCCTTGATCGCATCCGGGAAACTATGCGCCTCAAACATATGAGCATCCGCACAGAAGAGGCCTACGTATACTGGATCAAACAATTCATCCTCTTTCATAATAAAAGAAATCCCGAAACGATGGGTGCACCGGAAATCCGCTCCTATCTCTCTCATCTTGCAAAAGACAAAGATGTCTCCGCTTCAACTCAAAACCTCGCGTTGAATTCAATCATGTTTCTCTATACCCACGTTGTGAAGAAAGAAATCGGATCGCTGAAAGACATCGAACGTGCAAACCGCCCTAAACGACTTCCAATAGTCTTCTCCCAAAATGAAGTGCTGATTATCCTGAGCACAATGAAAGAAACCCCTCAACTCGTGGCAGGACTTCTGTATGGTTCGGGGCTCCGATTGATGGAATGCCTGAGATTGCGAATTCAGGATATTGATTTCGACAGGGACCAAATACTCGTGCGAAGCGGAAAAGGGGATAAGGATAGAGTCACATTGTTGCCGCAACGCCTGAAAGAACCACTGCGCAATCATATCGCATGGGTGAAACATCTGCACAACCGGGATCTCGAACAGGGATTCGGCGATGTCTACATTCCTCCGGCAATGGAAAGGAAGAATTCAAAAGCAGCGTTTGAATGGAGCTGGCAATACCTCTTTCCCGCATTGGAACAGTCAAGGGATCCGCGGTCACGCAGAATTGGCCGTCACCATTTTCCGGAATCAAAGATCCAGGAGTCGGTGAAAAAGGCACAGAAAGAGGCGAACATACCGAAACGAGGAAGCCCCCACACCTTCAGGCACTCATTCGCTACGCATATGCTCGAGAATGGCTACAGCATCCGGCTCGTTCAACAACTCCTCGGCCATAGCGACGTTCGTACGACGATGATCTATACACATATCGTGAAGAAACCGGAAATGCCCGTTGAAAGTCCGCTGGATTTCAGAATCCAACAGGGAACGCTGCAGCTGTCTACGGGGAAAATCGAAAGACTGCCGGAATCAGGCGAGAACAATCCCAACGAAAGAGAGATGGAAGAGCAATAGCAATCAATAAATCACAAATCACCTATGGCAGCGTGCCCCTTCTCCAAATTCAATAACTTCTGCTTCCTCCACAGGCCGCCGCCATATCCACCTAACTTGCCATCTTTGTTGACGACACGGTGACACGGAATTACTATGGCAATACGGTTCAATCCGTTCGCATGGCCAACCGCCCTCTGAGATTCTACGGATCCGATACGACGGGCAACGTCTTCGTACGAAACTGTTCGGCCATACGGAATCTTCAAGAGCTGATTCCAGACTTTTTGCTGGAATTCTGTGCCGGGATAGATAAGAGGAACGGTGAATCGTTTGAGCGTTCCTTTGAAATACTCCTCGAGCTCTCTCTTGAGTTGTTTGAGATGGACATTCTCACCCGGGACAATGGAGCGCTTGAACTGCCGGCGCAGTGCTGCAAACTGCCCGTCAAGCATACGACGGTCTGTGAATTCCAGAAGGCAAATCCCTTCCGACGTCGCGCCGGCGACAAGCGGACCCAACGGGCTCTCAATCCAGGTGACGACGATGCAATCGGTTGTGCGGCTGCGCCCCGGGGATTTGCCAAAGGTCTTTGAAAATGCATCCCGAAATCCGCTGTGCGATTCGTATCCGTAACCTAATGCCACATCATCCAGATCGACGCCGAGGCGAATCTGCTCCAGAGCGGTCCCAAGCCGGCGGCCGCGGCAGTAGGCCTGAAAGGTCATTCCGTATTTCTTTTGGAAAAAACGCCGCGCACGGGCGGGATCAATTCCCGCAGAACGCAGAAATGAATCCGAATAGCGAGCCGTGGGATCACTCTCAAGGCGTGCGAGGAGGCCTTTTGCCCATTCCGGAATTTCGCCGTTTCCCATCGGGTGACATCGCTTGCAAGGCCTGAATCCCGCAAAGAGTGCTTCCTTTGCGCTGGCAAAGTACTGAACATTGCGCGGAAGCGGCTTTCGCGCGGGGCAGGAGGGACGGCAAAAAATTCCGGTTGAACGAACGGCCAGATAGAAAACGCCGTCGTATGAAACATCACTGGTTTTGTAGGCCCGTTCCATTTCGCGGGTTGCTGGTAGTACTTGCATGGTGTTATCCTGGAACATGTTTTGGGTTATTTAATCTGACCCAAAATAACATACACCGTTCTTTCACTCCACCGAAAATTGAACACAGATGTTCGAATTTCCATTCCCGAATTTTCAACCAAAAATCGCAATCATGAACCCTGAACCTTGAACCTTGAACCTTGAACCCTGAACCTTGAACCCTGGACCTTCAACCCGGAACTCGGAACCCTATTCAATCGACACTCGCAAATCGAAAATCATTTTTTCAGCTTATACCCATCCCCGTCTTTTACCAGCCTCCCATAGTCCTTCCACTCACTTTTGTTGGAAAGGAAATGGTCGACGACCGGTTCGAGGGGGGAGTTGATGGTTGTTGTTGATGTGGATGTAACAGATCCGCTCTTTTCTGTAACAACTTCTTCTCTGGTTTTTGTTTCAGGAATGTCATCGGAAACCGGATGCGTCCAGACTGACCCTTCGGGGGCAATGAGATAGATGGGGAATTGGTTCTGAGAACGCTCCTTTGGCGATGGCCGCATGACAATGTATCCCTTGTACGGCTCGCTGTCGGGATGAACCTGCTCGTCCGGCTTATGGGATGTCGTGACCACGTACGATCCCCAGTCAAAGACAATATCGTACGAGTACTCCCCGGTCGTCGGATAGTAGAATTCCACGTACTCCCGCATCTGCTCCTCCGTGCTTTTGCCGCACCCGATAACAAGCAGACATAAAAGAGTCAGCCCCAACCATCGAGATATTTCCATGAGATTCTTCTCCTTGAGTGAACCTTGAACCCTGACCTTGAACCCTGAACCTCCAAGCCTCACCTGGCCATTTCCCTGAAGCTTGTATAATAGTGTATCGCAAATCCCAGGAATGAAGGATACTTTCGCAGCAACGGCGTGGCCTCGTCCATTGCGACGCGAAGCTTTCGTCCCCCCAGCGCCGCAAAGGATGATGCGCTGCCTGGAACTCTCGTGGCTCTTTCAACTGTCCAAGAAAAAAGATCCTGCTCTTTCACCTGATTGGCAATCAAGAAAGTCAGAATTTCATCTCTGGAGGTCGCAAGCGTTGCGATGAGCTGGTTTTCTTTCTGAGCAATGAGCAAATACTTCTTTTCGGATTCTGTCTCGGGAAAACCGGTCTTCGGTGATTGCATGAACGTGAGAATTGTTTCGTCCGGAAGAGGTGCCGTTTCCAGTCCGACAAAAATTTGCTTGCCGGTCCTGTCTGCGTACTCAAGCTCCTTTGTCGCTAGGTGCACGATTCCATTCTCTCCTTCAACCGAAGTTCGATAATCCATCAATGCCACGTTATCCGTCACATCCAGTACATGTTGATAGAGCGGCTTGGTCACACCTCCGAGCGTCGCAACGATGGGCAAATGCGTTAGCTCATTGATTCCGTCAAACCAAAAGGGGATGTCGACACCGATCAGCATGCCGCCGCCGTGCGCCGCACGCGAACATTCATCAAGGGTTTGAAGAAAATTTTGGATGAACCACGGCTGTCGCGGACTCGCGAATCCGGGGAAAAGATATGGCTCGATATCGAAATGGATGGCGTAAAACTGTTCCCCGGGAGAAACGGATTTGTTGTACTCCACAATGTTTTGCACGGTTTTCCGAACGAACTCACGTCGATCCGGCAGTATGAAATCCTTGTCTCCGGCCAACGCGTGGGCTCGTATACCTGCTGCGTTGAGTGAGCGAACGATCGGTCCGAGTGTTTTCGGGTCTAATGCAATTCCATCGATTCTGTTTGAGACAAGGGAATCATAGGGCAGGGCAAGAAAAACGTTGTCGATATTCTCATTCTTGAGGAACGCAAGAAATCGGTCGAGTTCATTCTTTTCAAAGAGAGTTTTTGTTTCCCACATCCAGAGTGCCTTTTGCATCGATCGTTGCTGCAACAGCGGTTTGCGAATGTGGATTGTTGAAAAAGAGGATGAATCCCTGAGAAAGGAGATTGGTCCCAGCTCAAACGAGCCGGCCATCGGTGAAAACGCCTCAAATACCAGTGTTGCGAGCTTCTTCCCGTCAATGTGAGACAGAATATCCTTCAACGGTATCAGGGCGGTGTGCCATTTCGTGTCGATTCGGGCCCCCGGCATGTACCGATTGATGTCACCGAGAAGGTACGCGTCCTCTTTCCTGTTCCATTCTTCATCTGCGATCTTCAAGACGACCTTCTCATTTCCAATCTTTCCCCGAACTGCAACGGCGAGATACGCGTATGGAGTTGCATCAAGATACCTCCGTACGGAAACCGGTGCCGCCGTGTTGAACACGTGCATCCACAACCCGCAATGCCCCCCGTCCTTGCGGTCATAGGTTATTTCCAGTCCAGGAGTCCTGTCATCTGTGATGAAGTGCCGGGCTTCGGCCGATCCGCCATTTCCGCCGTAGGTCGCGTAAGAGCCACCGAGAAGATTGACAAATCCTTCGCTGAAATCAGCAATATCAAGCCGGTTGCCGGCAGGGAACGGAGCCGAACGGATCGTTTCTGCGTCGTACAATGCCCGGACTTCCAGCCGGTCGCTGCCCTTTTCGTGGACAACAGAGAATTGAGCAAGTTCAACGGAGTGAATATCGGTAACACCCCAATCGGAAAGAGGAACGGTCGTGGAAAGAACCTGCCCTTTCGATAATGGGGAAATACAGACAAGAACAATGACAGAGAGGAATGACCTGAACATTTTGTAAAGATAAGGAAAAGGAAGGAGGATTCAAGGAGGGAAAGTGTTAAAGCCATGAGAAACTAAGAACGGGAAATGAATATGCAGTAGGCACTATGGAGGAGACAGAAAACGCGGAGATGAGAGGAATCTTCAAGTTGCGAAGCACCCCTTCTCTTCCCACTTGCCCGTTACGCTTTGTGGCGGGCTTGCCCGTCAAGCTTCTTGCCCGCTACGCTTTGTGGCGGGCTTGCCCGCCGTGTTGTGTGGCGGGTGTGGCGGGAGAGAAGGGGCAGGGGATGAGTTCGAGGACCGCCTATACCACATCCCTCCTCACCGCATCCCAAATCGCAAAAAGAGCAAACACCACTCCACCAATCGATCCGATCACCAGGGCAGGCAGCCACCTCTCTTCGGATAGCGTGTTGAGTGGAAACAGCCATGGGTAGTACGTTCCTGCCCTTGCGCCGGAAGCAAAAACCGCGAAGAACACAGCCCGATTCCCACGCCGAGGGACAACGCGAATCCATGCCAACGCATGCTGATCCACGAATGAATTGCAATGATCAGCCAGCTTGCGATGAACGGGAGAAACGCGCTGCGCACAATGAGTTCAACGGGAAGTCCCGGCATGACGAACGCGGGTTGCAGCGCGGAAAGAAGCTTCGCCGAAACCGCGACAAGGATGCTCAGGATGATGGTGCTGATACCGATGAGAAGAAAATTCATCATCATCTTCGCCGAAACCACGGATGCGCGGGAAACCGGAAGGGCGAAAAGCTGCTTCCAGGATTTTGCCGTATGCTCGAGATTGTTCAACAACGCGGTCTCGAGTGTCACAAACAGCGGGAGCATGAAGATGGCCCATAATGCCGAACAACTCCGGACGTACATCAACCACGCCTCGGTTCCGGGAGAGGGTTTGGCACGATCGTAGAGAATGAAGAATCGAAGGGAGACGACAATCAAAGGAGCAAGAAACACCATCCACAAAGCCAACGTGCGCTTGAGTTTCAACGTTTCCGCAGAGAGAGAACGAATGAATGATGTCATTTCCGGTCGCTGGTCAGTTCGAGGAAGAGATCTTCAAGGGAAGATTGGGCCAGACTTAAATGATAGAGTGTGAGATTGTTCCGGACAATCAGGTCGCTTACTTTTCCGGCATCGGTTTTGTCCGAGGCCTGAACATGGAGATGGAGGTCGCCGTCCTTTTCGGCTTTCCATCCGTTCTTCGTCAGCAAGGTCAGCGCCTTATCGGGATTGTCAACTTCGACGCTAAGGTGTTGATGGCGCTGTTTCTGCAGCTCGCCCGGCTTCCCCTGAAAAAGGAGAACACCTTTATTGATGATGCTGATATGTGTGGCGATCTGCTCAACTTCATTCAGGAGATGACTCGAAAGAAAAACGGTGATTCCGTGTTCCTTCGGCATTCGTCTCAGTAATTCCCTCATCTCAAGGATACCTGCCGGATCCAGCCCGTTCGTGGGCTCGTCCAGAATCAGAAGCTCGGGACTTCCAAGCATCGCCTGCGCCAGTCCAAGGCGCTGCTTCATGCCCAGAGAGTACTCCCTCACCAATCGTCCGGCGTCTTTTTCCAGATCGACAACGGCAAGCACCCGGGAAATCGAGTCCGAACCAAGAGCGAGCATGCGACGTATGACTTCGAGGTTTTCGCGTCCCGTGAGGTGAGGATAGAGCGAGGGCATTTCAACCAACGACCCGATACGCGCGAGGAGGGCTGAACGATTGGCCTGGAATGGAGATCCGAACAGATGAACTTCTCCCGCCGTGGGCTTGAGAAGACCGAGGAGCATCCGAATGGTTGTGGTTTTGCCGGCACCATTGGGGCCAAGGAAGCCGTAGACGCTGTGTTGGGGAATGTCAAGACTCACCCCGTTGACGGCATTGATCGGACCGAAACGACGGGTTAGGGAAATTGTGGTGATAACAGAAGACATGTCGAATGTCTTCGGAAAAGGAGAAGAGAAGTTACAGGAGATCAAACCACAAAGACACGCAGACTTTGTGTCTTTAGTGTCTTAGTGGCTAATCTCTTCACGATGGGGAAATCCCTTTGTTCTGCACTGCTTTCATGAAGGAAACAAGTTTCATCTCATCCAGAAGTCCGTTCGTTCGTACGCCGCTGCAAACATCGACGGCATACGGTCGAACTCGTTCGATCGCCTCATGCACATTCTCCGCCTTCAAACCTCCGGCAAGAAATACGGGCTTACCGCACCGATCGACAATCTCCTTGCTCAATGCCCAATCGTGCGTGCGCCCGGTTCCACCAAGAACTTTCACCGGAAGGGAGGGATTTCCCGAATCGAGCAAGATCGCATCGACATGCGGGGCAACGTCTATCGCCTCGTCAACCGATCTCTCATCTCTTACATGAATCACCTGCACAAGCCCGATGCCAGGCAGCGCACGGTGCAGTTCCTGCAGAGTTTCCACGGAAACTGCATCGACTAGCTGAAGAACGGACGTTCTGAGTCTCCGTTGTTGCTCAATAATAGAGGGTGCGTCCTGTTTGCTCGTGAGCAAGAATGTCGCGACGCCGGCCGGAACGGTGGGGACGATCTTTGCAATCAGGTCTTCCGCTATGGGACCAGGTCCGCTCGGCATGGCGGAAACGAAGCCAAGAGCGGAAGCCCCATACCGAACCGCAAGCTTCACTTCATCGGCGTTCTGCATGCAACAGATCTTTACTCTCGTCATCTGATCTTTCTGACTGCTGGATTCTGCATTTC
Organism: Bacteroidota bacterium; assembly: GCA_035286705.1. Lineage (GTDB taxonomy): Bacteria > Bacteroidota > Ignavibacteria > UBA10030 > UBA10030 > JACPLA01. Next base: position 7,801 of record DATECW010000039.1, on the reverse strand, counting down.
GACTTCCGACCTCTGACCGCTGATGGTTCGACCTCGCTCACCATCAGCCCTGAGCACGTCGAAGGGCTGACCTCTGATTTCTGACCTCTGACTTCTGATCTCTAGCCCCCGACCTCCACCTCACTCTCCCCTCTTCCGCGCATTCATCGTAGTGATGAGAGCGACGGCTGCGACAATGATCGCTGCGGCCAGGAGAATCCGGCCGCCAAGCGGCTCGCCCGCAATGAGCCATCCAAGAAACACGGCGATGACCGGATTGACATACGCATAGGTCGAAACAAGCGCGGGGTGCACAGTCTTGAGAAGCCAGATGTACGAGGTGAACGCAACAAGCGAACCAAAAACAACGAGATAGAACAAGGAGAGGATCGATGGTGTTGTCATTGCCGCGGGATCAAGACGAAACATTTCACCGGAGACCGCGCTGAAGATCATCAGAAGAATTCCTCCGCTCAGCATCTCCATCGCGGTCGCAAGCAGGGGAGAGGAAGGCATTTCGGCGTGCCGGGAATAAAGCGATCCCCATGCCCATGAAATTGTGGCAACCAAAAGTACAAATGCGCCCAGCAGATTGACCTGGTCTCCGCCGACAAGCTCGACAGGATCGATCAGAACGATGATCCCGATCGTTCCAAGTATTAATCCGCCGATCGTGCTCGCAGTGGGTTTGACTCCGCGGTTCCACCAATCGAAAACCACAAACCACAGCGGAGTGATCGCAATGAGAAGCGCTGTGATCCCCGAGGGGACGAATTGCTCCGCCCAGGAGACACCGCCGTTACCGATGAGAAGGAGCATTGCTCCGACAACGGTTGTCGATTTCCATTGCGAAAGTGTCGGTTTGGCCGCACCGCGAATGCTCAGCCATGCGTAGAGTCCGCCCCCCGCAAGAACAAATCTCGATCCTGCCATGAAGAATGGAGGAATGGACTCAACCGCGAGCCGAATGGCTAAATAGGTCGAGCCCCAAATAATATAGACCGCGGCAAACGCGGCAAGTATTTTGAACCGGGGATGGTTGGAATCCATGGCGTTGGAAAAAACCAGTATAGCAAAAAAAGATGTACAGAGAACGCGGATCCCGAGGGGACCCCTTTCCCAAAGCACTTCGTGGCGGGGGAACGCACAGAGTGAACAGTGGAGTTTTCCGTGTGGTCTCCGTGCCCCCTCAGTGCTCTTCGTGGCCTTCAGGGGGAGGTAGAAAATTCTGGAGCATCAGTCTTTCCAATTCCACCACTTCAACAACTCTGTTTTCGGTTTTGGTGTTGAAGCATAGTAAACCGCACAGCGGAACACATAAAGAAGACAGCGATCGATCTGCACACCCTGTTGCACACAGCGCTTCAGGTACATCGATTCAGGATTCCTTTTCTTGAGTTGAGGAATCGACCGGATCCCAAGCTGCCACAAGTCTTCGGCAATGCTCTTTCCGACGCCGGGGATTTGTTGGAACTCTTTCAGAACAACCGATTTTGATTTGGACATGGGTGATTCATTATGTAGTTAATTAATGATTGGTTGATTGGTGATAGGCTAATTAGGCAATTGGTGAAAGTCCCTTCTAAATTAACCGTTTAACGGTTGAGTGACAAATGAAAGTGAGCCAGTTGTTCTGTTGCAGCGATCCTCCCCGAAGGGGAGGAACATACCAACCGAGGGCATCGCCCTCGGATCATCACGAACCAACACTACTGCATACCCTGAAGGGGTTACATAGCAAATGCACGTGTGCCGCATGGAACCGTTATTATATCACCCTTTTGGCGCTTCGAAGGAGTCCCTACGGGAAAGCCATCACTTTCCCGTGCCGAAGGCATCACTTCGTGAAAGGGAGCCCTTCGGGACGCGACAGGGTTGTATGAAATCATTGGCAAGACAGGGCGCCCGCCACAAAACGCAGCGCAACACGGCGGGCAAGCCCGCCACAAAGCTTGGCGGGCAAGCTGCCCCAACCTTGAATATTCGACCCCCTTGGGGTCGATCCGAATGTTCGACATTTGGCACATAACCATTAACTCCCCTTATTCCGCTGAAAAATCCCTTCATAAAAAGCCTTTCCCGTCTCAAGAGTCCGGGAGTTTGCGGACCGGATGACAAATCCTGAAGATCTCGCCTGATTCTCGAAGTCCGTGGGTGAGACAAGCTTCATGAAATTCTCGAGTTTCATCAGGCTCTTGAACGGACTTGGAGTCAGGTGTGGGACCGTCGCAGAGGGAAGCTGAAGGACCACTCCCAGGTAGCCGTTGGGGACAAGGAACCCCTTGATCCGCTGAAGGGATTCCTCCACATCAATATACTCAAAGATCAAACCGGCGAAAACAAAGTCGACCGGCTCAAACAAACACTCCCGAGAAAGAAAGTCGTAACAAAAAAGGTCAAGTGTGGAAAAACGGTGTTCATACCTTTTCCGTGCTGCCGCGATGTAGTCCGGATTCATGTCCACACCAACGACACGCCGAAGATCGTAAGCCGAAAGCATCTCAAAACCGTTTCCTCCCGCACATCCGAGAACCGCAACAGATGAGGGGGAAAGTGACTGAACAAGCCCTTTCAGCACCGCAGTGAGGTATTGTGCCTGGGCAACCGTCGGCGAGGACATGTGCTCCTCATATTCCTCAAGCGGAATCTCAAGCCATGGATTTGTGACTTCTTCTTTCATCATCCATTATTCCATCATTCCCCCGAAGGGGTCCCAACGGGACATCCTTCCCTCCTCCGTTTCTGCTTACTGCCTTCTCCATACTGCTTACTGTCTTCTCTTCAATCCTCCTCCTCCAACACCCCACCACATGATCATTCACCATTCCCGTTGCCTGCATAAATGAATAACAGATCGTCGATCCTACAAATCTGAACCCGCGTTTTTTCAAGTCCTTACACATTGCGTCCGATTCGGCAGTACGGGGAGGGATTTGTTTCAGCGATTTCCATCGATTGACCTTCGGCTTCCCCCCGGCGAACTCCCAAATGTACCGATTGAATGAGCCAAATTCATTTTGAATTTGAAGAAAGGCCTTCGCGTTGTCGATCGTGGCCCGGATCTTCAATCGGTTGCGGACAATGCCCGCATCCTTCATCAGACTTTGAAATTTCTTTCGGCTGTATCGCGAAATTCTTCGTGCGTCGAAATTGTCGAATGCTTTGCGATAGTTATTCCGCTTCTTCAAGATGGTAATCCAACTGAGTCCCGCCTGGGCACCCTCGAGAATAAGCAGTTCGAAGAGCATGCGATCGTTGTGTTGCGGCCGTCCCCATTCCTGATCGTGATAGCGAATGTAGAGCGGATCCAAAAGGCACCAGGCGCAGCGTTGACGCACGGATTTCGATTGTGGCGCAGGGCTCATTTCGCTTTTCCTTTGGGAGGCTATGAAGATTCCCGGAATCTGCTACACACGGGCTCCGCCCGGATTCCGGGAATCGGGTCACAAAAAAAGGCGATGAAAAACACTCATCGCCTTTTGTGAGCATCTCTATGAAAACACCCTACTTGCCGGCAGTTTCCTTATCTTTTCGCCTCACATTCTGAATTCCCTCCCCGAGTCCTGCGCCGAGAAGCGAAAGGCCGAAGATCGCTACCATCGTCACAACGAGTCTGCTGATCTCCAGTTTCAAAGGACTGCCGCCGGTCAACGAGAGTACCTGGAAGATGATGTACCAGGCGACGGACATAAGAGCCCCGCCGACTGCCGGCTCCCAAATCGTCACACCCTTCGAGAGCATCGCCGAAACAGCTGCAATGACAACGATGCCGCCAAATGACCATCCTCCGATGATCTTACCGCCAAACGACAACCGGAATGACGAAACGGCGAGGATGGGAAGCACGTAGAACACCGCAAACATTCCTACGGTGATCCATACCCATTTCCATTGAAATCGCTTGTCGTGTCCCTGTTCGCCGCTCATCCGTGCAGTCGGATCACTTGTTCACAACAAGACATCCGGCAATCATGTCATGTAACGCCTGTTTCTTCTCGGTAAAGCCAGCCATGATGTATCCGATCATGAGAATTGCGCCCGAAAGTATTTTCCCAAAATACCGTCCGGTTGCGCGGCCGAAGGAAAGGCGGTTCCCGCTCGTATCCGTCACGATGATGCTGAGCGCCATTTTTCCCAACGTTGCCTGTTTCGCCGATGACTCCATAAGAGCAAAATACAGCCATTGTGCGGCGCTGAGCAGGAGGAAGAATGTCATCATTCCCCCCATCACTCCGGCAGCCATGGTATTTGCCGTATCCTCGTCCATTTCCATCGGGTCAACCGTTGCCATGCTTGTGAAAAGACCAATGCCGAAAACCAGCATGATAATCCCCATGACGCAACTAATGAGGATAGTGTCAATAAGGTAAGCGGCGAACCGCTTCCAGAAACCTGCGTAGGTCATACTTCCTCCCTGAGAAGTGAGACAAGCGGAATCGAGAACTTCAGATAGTACGATTTAGACTTCTCACCCGCAAGTACCGATTGTTCGCCCTATTTCACGAGAAGCAAAGGTATGGTCCCGGACAACGAACCCCCTGACCCTGTGAGAGTAAGCCGGCAGTAGAATAGCCCGCTTGAAATCTGTGTTCTTGTCCAGTGGATCCCGTGGCGGCCCGAAGACTGTTCTTCATCAACGATGACATCGATTTCCCTGCCCAGCGGATCAAAGATCGTCAGGTTGACGCGGCCGTTAAACGGAAGATCGTAGCCGATGGCGGTGGATGAATTGAAGGGATTGGGGAAATTCTGAAAGATCCCGAACGATGAGATGTTCAAGCGGCTTCGCCCGATGTTGGTGAGCGGAGCCCTGGACGTGAATCGGAAGATCTCTCCCCCCAAGGTGCAGCAAAAGAGGTCACCCGCTTCATCAATCCCGAATGCGGATAATGAATAAGCTCCCGTCGTATCGAGAGCGACGTTTGTGACAGAACCCGGCCCCCCGTACTCCAGAGCCCAAATACGGCCCGAAACAAAATCACCATAAACATAGTATCCAACCAGATCCGGGAGTCTCTGGCCGCGATACACATAGCCCCCTGTTATCGATCCTCCAGAGGCGCGGTCGTAATCCCAAACCGGCAGGGTCAAACCTGTCATGTCGCATCCGCTGGAAGGACTGTAGCACAGCATCCCCTCCATGATGCGCCATCCATAGTTGTTTCCGTTTGCAATCAGATCAATCTCCTCCCGTGCACCTTGTCCGACATCCCCGCACCAGAGGAATCCCGTGACGGGATCGAAACTGAATCTCCAGGGATTGCGCAACCCGTACGCGAAGATTTCTTCTCTCCATCCGCTTGCATTCCCCGCAAAAGGATTGTCGGGCGGAATTCCGTACGGCAGTTCGCCGCCGGAAGTGTCGACGTCGACGCGAAGAATCTTTCCGAGGAGGACGGAACGGTTCTGCGCGTTATTCTGCGGATCGCCGCCGGCTCCGCCATCACCGAGTGCTACATAAAGAAAACCATCCGGCCCGAATGCCAGGTCGCCGCCGTTGTGGTTGCTGTAGGGCTGCGTGACGCGGAGAAGTACCTGTTGTGATGTTGGATCGGCCGAATCAGGATCACTTGTGCTGACGGAGAATCGGGAGACTACGGTGCGCAGGGAATCGGTTTGTCTTGTGTAATTGATGTAGAAGTAGCCGTTTGTCTCGTACTGCGGATGAAACGCAAGCCCAAGCAAGCCCGTTTCCCCTCCGCTCGTCACGCTGTCGCGGAAATCAAGAAAAATCCGTACGGTAGTCACTGTGTCGTTGTTGTGGAATACTTTGATGACCCCGTCCTGCTCAACGATGAATATTCTGTTTGTTCCATCGTGCGCGGATTGAAGTCCGACCGGAGAGGAGAATTCCAGAGAGGGAAACGCACGCTCAAGTTCGACAGCAGGCTGACCAGCAGCCAACGCAACAAACCACCCGCACAGCCACAGAGTCACCAGAATCAACCTCATGGGAGCCTTTCTTTCTTTTGCTCGGGGAGCTGAGGAGGCACCATGATGACCGTTTCCCGGTCCACCGTGACCGTGCCTGCTGGAGATCCTTTACGTTTGTGCACATACTTTCGTTGAGTCATTGCAACCGGCACGAGCTTGGCATTTTTCATCTTACTATAATATGCCGCAATAGAGGCTGCCTGTTCCCTGGCCTTGCGGCTGATTTCACCCTTCCCCGTGCCCAGCCGAAGCACGACATGGGATCCGCCGGAACCGCGGGCGTGAAACCACAGATCATTGGGTCGCGCATATTTTGTGGTCAGCATATCGTTGTTTTCGCTGCTCTTTCCCGCCCACACCTCGAATCCGCCCTCGACTGTGAAGACGCGGAAGGGAACTGCCTCTTTTTCAGCGCTTCCACTTCTTTTGCCCGCCCGACCTGCCGATTCCCGCTTGTGAATCAGGGAGAATTCCTTCCATTGGTCGTATGTTTGCACTTGTTCCAACGAGCGGAGAAGCCTGATCACCACTTCGTACCGATCATGATAACTTTGCTTGTGCTCCGCCTGTTCATCGAGCGATTGCCGGGTCTTACGGGCCCTGGTGAAATATCGCTCGGCATTCTTCGCCGGCGATAGGTGGATATCAAGCGGGATTTCAATCTCCTCCCGTCCAGGTGAGAACACGTTTTCGAGCTTCGCAGTTTCATCCCCCCGCTGCATCAGATGCAAATGAGCCATCAGCAGCTTGCCCATGAGCTCCGAACGTACTGCCCGGTCAGCCGATTCCGTTTCCTCCTGCGTAATCTTGGCCGTCGTCCGCTCGATTCGTTCTTTTTCGGACTTCAACCTCGCGATCGCTTGATCGCGCTCGATGTGAAAACTGCGGTCACGGTGCGAAGAAGAAAGAAAGATTCTGATCGCCTCATGAACGGAATCGAAACGCTCTGATTGCAGACCATGAAGGTGACGAAGCTCGACGATGGAGAATCGTACAGGATGGTCGCCTTCCCGATAGATGCGTGGCAAAGGGGAATCGTTAAGCTCGCTCAAAAGATTGCGCGCCTGCCCGAAGAGGGTGTGAGCCTGCGCAGCTGCAATCTCGGCAGCAGAGGCATGCTCATCGATTCCCGAGCGAACAAAAAGTTCCCGGATCAAAAGAGAACCCATCAGCGGAGCCATCGCTTTCATTGCAGCGAACGCGGAGAGATGCCCGATGCTCGAAAGCTGCGCATGAAAGGCGGCCGCATCAGCGGGAAACGGCCGGGAGAGCGGCGACGCTTCCGCCGAAGAAGCGATGAAGTCCTTCGGATGCAGAAACGAGTCCAAAATGGTTCGGCGAGGATCAACCAGAAATACATTTGCTTTTGAGCCGTAGAGCCTCATAAGTAGCTGTTCCGGTTTGTCGGTACTGATTCTCAACTCACGGTCTGACGGGTGCAGGGAAAGGGAACGGATACTACTGCCGACAAAACGCGGAAAGAGGTCAATCGTGTTTCTCTTTGCACGCGGGAAGGAGGAGCGGAGATACACGTGGTTCGAAGAGGGATCACATGACAGAAGAAGGAACCGATTCGAGGATAGTGCGATGACGAGCTCGTTCTTGTTCTGCGAAAAGATCTCTTCGATCACCGCTCCCGCAAGCTTGACATCCAGGTCGCAGGCGATGAGAGAAAGGGTGTAGTAGTTGCTGATCATGCGCGAAAAAGGTAGGAAAATTCACAGCAAATACAAAGAACTGGTCGGCGTGTGGACAAGCGAGTGACAAACTTGTTAAAAACTTGTCCTTGCCGCCACCCCGAATTATCCGTACATTGCTTGGCATTTCTCCCCCCGAACGAAAGGAAAAACGGCCTTGATGCAGAGTATGACCGGCTACGGCCGGGCGG
>DATECW010000038.1:0-7621 GCA_035286705.1 Bacteroidota bacterium | reverse complement strand
CCCGCCACATCCGTACATGATCAACCTGTGCAACCGATATGGCATCTTTGCGCTGGAAGAACTTCCGGTCTGGAATGTTCCCGGTGAACTCCTTGGCGCGGAGGTGGTTTTGAACCTCGCAGAGCAAACAGCGCGCGAGATGGTTCAGCGCGACAGAAACAATCCGTGCATCCTGGGATGGGGCATAGGGGATGACTTCGATTCCTCGGACCCGAGGGCGCGTGGATACGCACAACGGATCACCGCGCTGATAAAGAGTATTGATGCGCGTCCTGTTTACTTCGGATCGCGGATGCTGGCGAATGATCAGTGTGTCGACGTGGTTGATATGGCCGCTGCGAATATTCCGACCAATGACCTGAAGGAATTCAAAGAACAACTCGCCTCATGGAAGAAAGCGCACCCGTCTCAACCCGTTCTCGTTCTCCGGTACGGCAAGATGACCGAATCGAAGAACCACAACGGCTACAGCGATCCCATGTCCGAAGAATCGCAGGCGCGATTCTTCCTTCAATACTACGGGGCCATCCGGGATGCAAATGTCGCGGGCGGATTTGTTCAGGCGTTCGCCGACTGGCGGGGCGATCGTCCGATCCTGACTGCAAGGCTCGATGACCAGTACCTCATGCCCGTGGGATTGCTGGATGCCCGGCGGGAAAAACGTCTCGCGTACGATGTCGTGAAGACGCTTTTTGCAGGCCAGAAAGTGGCGGCTCTTCCGATCGGGAAGTACAGGACGTCGTTTCCCGTTGTTCATATCGTCGCCGGGTTCAGCATTATTTTCGTCATTGCATATCAGTACCACTACAATCGGCGTTTCAATGAATCGTTGAAGCGCTCGATGCTTCGATCATACAACTTCTTTGCAGACCTGCGCGATGTGCGCACGGTTTCCGTGTTTCACACTCTCCTCCTCGCGTTGATGATCTCTTTGACCCTTGCAGTCGTCCTCTCCAGCATCTTGTATCATTTTCGAACTGACACATTGGCCGATGCGGTGCTAACGCAGGTTGTCGTTTCTGATGTGGTGAAGGAATACCTCATTCGGGCCACATGGAATCCGCTTGAGGGAATTGCCGCGTTTACCGGCATGTTCTTCTTCTTGTCGGTCCTTCTCGCCACACTTGTTCGGTTCATTTCGTTGTTTGTCAAATCGAAGATCCATTTCATGCACGCCTTCACCGTCGTCGTTTGGGCGTCGGCTCCTTTCATCGTGTTGAGTCCGTTCGGCATGAGTCTCTTCAAGATCCTGCAGACGCCGTTTTATGTCATCCCTTCCTTCGTGGTTCTGTTTGTCCTTGCCGTGTGGATCTCGCTCCGGATCCTGAAAGGGATCTCGGTCATCCTTGACAAGAGCGCCCTGAAGACCTACGTCGTGGGAAGCGTGGTCCTTGGGGCGTTGATTGTTGCCGCTGTTACGTACTACGATGCCGAATACTCGCTCACCGCGTACATGCAGTTCCTCTATCACATTATGAGCGGCTCTGCCTAATGTACCTGTCCAAGATCGAGATCCTGGGATTCAAATCGTTCGCTCAGAAGATCAATCTGGTCTTCGATGCCGGCATTACATCGATCGTGGGGCCCAACGGCTGCGGTAAGACGAATGTTGTCGATGCAATTCGTTGGGCATTGGGAGAACAGCGGCCAACCACGCTTCGCAGTGACAAAATGGAGGATGTAATTTTCAACGGCACGAAGTCGCGCAAACCCGTGAGCATGGCGGAAGTTTCGCTCACCATCGAGAATACCAAGGGGATCCTTCCGACCGAGTTTGCCGAAGTGACGATTACTCGCCGCGTCTACCGTTCCGGAGAAAGCGAGTACTATCTGAACAAGGGCCTTTGTCGCCTTAAGGATATTCGGGACCTTTTCATGGATACCGGAATGGGGTCCGACGCGTACTCGGTTATTGAATTGAAAATGGTGGAGACCATTCTGAGCGACAAGGCGGATGAGAGACGGAGGTTGTTTGAGGAAGCGGCGGGAGTCACGAAGTACAAGCATCGCCGCAAGGAGGCATATCGGCGGCTTGAGAGTGTCCAGGTCGATCTAACGCGCGTGGGCGACATCGTCCGCGAAGTCCAAAAAGCGGTGAATTCACTGGAGCGCCAGGCACAGAAAGCGGAACGCTACAACCTGTATGCGAAACAGCTCCATGAGGGCGAGCTTGCCTTGCTGAAACGCGAGTTCGCCAGCATGACCACAAAGATCAATCCGCTGCAGGAGCAGCTTGTTGTGACGGTGGATGAGAAGAACAGAATCGATGTTGAGCTGATGCAGGAAGAAGCTTTGCTGGAAGTGTTGAGAACGGAAATGTCAGAATTGGAAGCACGGAGCGCCGAGGCCCAAACCGCACTGACTCGCCAGCAGGAGATCGTCCATCAGTTTGAGCAGTCAATTGCGACAGGCCGGGAACGCCGCAGCGCATTGTCTGCAAATATCGATCGGTTCGAAAAGGACAAAGTCGAACTGACTTCGCAAAAGGAAAGCCTGCAAAGGCGCCAGATTGAACTGCAGTCGTCGCTTGAAGAAGTGAAAATCAAATCGGAAGAAGCTGAGCGGGCATACGGCAGGAAGAAAGCTGACCTTGATGCGTTCGAACACCAGGTGAATGCGAAGAAGAGCGAACTGAAAACTCATCAGGACAAGGTGCTCAGCCTTCTGCACGAAATCTCAGAGCTCCGCCAAAATGAGAATCAGGCAAGAGCGAGAATGGAGAACCTCCGCGGACGCGTGGAATTCATCACGGAAGAGAATGCCCTTTTGCGGCAGGAGGTTGAAAAGAATACAGGATTGGTCACGAAGCTGACCGCGGAAGACCGCGAACTTCGGCGGAAATTTGCCGAGGCGGAAGTCCGCGTCCACGACATGGAGGACTCAAGGCGCCGGTACCAGGCGGAGCTGGAGAAGCTGAAAGAATATGATTTTGAATTGCGAAGCCGCATCGAACGCAAAAAGGCGCGGCTCGATTTTCTGAAGGGGCTGGTGGAGAGCTATGACGGTGTGTCGGAGGGGGCGCGGTACCTCATGACCGACAATGAATGGCGCAGCCAGGTCCGGACAACGGCCGGCGAAGCGCTTTCTGTGGAGCCCGAATATCGTATTGCCGTGGAATCTGCACTCGGTGAGGCGTCCGGATTCATTCTCGTGGACAACGTGCAGACAGCCTACAAGGCAATCGAATCGCTGAAGAGCCGTCAAAAGGGGAAAGCGACATTCATTTGCCTGGATCGCATTCCTTCGGCGGATCGTATGATGCCCTCCATCACAGGAGCCGGGATTATCGGCTGGGCCGCCGATCTCATCCAGGCGGATACCGTGTTTACACCCCTCTTCCGGTTTCTCCTCGAAGGAGTGCTCATCGTGGAGAACATTGAAGCCGCACAACGGGCCGTGGGTCAAAACCCCGACTTACGCTGTGTGACGCTTGAAGGAGAGATTCTCTCGGGCAGCGGCTTGGTACGGGGAGGAAGCGTGCGGCAGGATGAAGGCGGACACATCGGGCGGCGCAAACAGATCGATGAATTGCAGAAGGAAATTCAACAGCTGCAGGAGGAACACTCCGTCCTTCAAACGACATGGGCGGAGAAAACTGCCGAGCTGAACGGACTCGATCCCAGGAAACTCGCAGAGGATGCGCGGGAAATCGAACAGCAGACAACAACGGTGGAAGTCCGCATCGCCCAGCTGGAGTTCGAAAAGAAACGCGCAGGCGAGACCATCGAACGCGGATCGAATGAGATAAGCCGGCTGCAGCAGGAAATGAACGTTCTGAAAGTGAACCTGGAACACTTCGGCGCCGGGCTTCATGGCCTGGAAGAGGAAAAATCGGAAGCCGATCGGCTTTCCGGCATGACCGCGGGCGAAGTAGAAACGATGGAAGCGCTTCTGGCAGAATATGCCAGGTCTGCCAACGAGGCGAACGTCCAGGTACTCTCTCTCAAAGCCGAGCAGCGAAGCATCGACCAGGATATTCAGCATGCAATGTCAACTGTGCGGTCCCTTGTCGTCACGTTTGATCAGCGCGCAACCGATGTTGAAGCCGCCAGGGAAGAGATCCGCATGCTGGCGGACCAGATCACGGAACACGAACAGGCCCTTTCTGATGCAAAAGTTCACAACACCCGGCTGAAAGAACAGAAGAAAGAAGCCGACAGGGAATTGGGTGAGAAGCGCGGACAAGTTCATGACATTGAATTGAAACTGAAGGATGAACGCCTGAAACACGAGGGTTCTCTGAAAGCAGCTCACGATCTGGAGTTCAAGATCCAGGAACTCTCGATGAAAGCGGAAAACCTCAAGGTGCGGGCCAAAGAGGAATTCGATTTTGAGTTGCAGCTTGAGGTATTCGAAGACAACGATGAGTTTGATTTCACGGCGGCGCGGGAGGAAGTGAGAACGCTGAAAGAGAAATTGCGTGCACTGGGAGCCGTCAATTTTGAGGCTTTCGACGAGTACAAGAGTGAAAAAGAGCGGCTGGATTTTGTGACGACTCAGAAAGCCGACCTCGAGGAATCCGAACAAACGTTGTTGGCAACAATTGAGGAAATTAACACCACGGCGCAGCACAAGTTTCTTGAGACATTCGAGAAGATTCGCGAGAATTTCATCGCAACCTTCAAGGGTCTTTTCGATGAAGGCGATGAATGCGATCTGGCGCTGGAAGAAGGAGTGGATCCTCTTGAGGCGCGGATCGAGATAACGGCAAAGCCGCGCGGGAAGCGTCCGACGTCGATTGATCTGCTCTCCGGAGGAGAAAAGACTCTCACTGCAATTGCCCTGCTGTTCGCCATCTATCTGGTCAAACCGAGTCCCTTCTGTATCCTCGATGAGGTCGACGCGCCCCTGGATGATAATAACATCGACCGGTTCACGAGGATTCTGCGCCGCTTTTCGGATAACACCCAGTTTATCGTGGTGACTCACAACAAGAGAACCATGGAGGCCGCGAACGCCCTCTATGGCGTCACGATGGAAGAAGAGGGCGTATCCAAACTTGTCTCCGTACGCTTCGACAAATCGGTGGCGAAAGAGACAGTGCAATCCTAGCCTGCGGATGTGTACCGATGATCCGGGTATTTTGCGACTTTGACGGAACTATGACGGTTGAAGACGTTGGCAATCGCCTGTTCCACACCTTTGCCGGCGACGCGGGGGCGACAATTGTTGAAGAATACCGCGCCGGGCGGATCAATGCGAAAGATTGTCTTCGACGGGAATGTGCTGCCCTTGGGCCTCTTCGCGCCGAAACAATTCGTGAGTTTGCTGATCGCTTCCCGCTCGATCCCTTCGCAAGAGAATTTGTCCGATTCTGCCGGACACGGGAAATCCCTCTCACAATCCTGAGTGACGGACTGGATCTGTACGTGGAACCGATCCTCGCAAAGGCCGGTCTTGAAGACATTCCGTGGTTTGCCAATCATGGATCGTTCGTTGAAGCGGACGATGGCACCATACTCGTTCCTTCTTTTCCTCACCGGGATGAGCATTGTGATCTCTGCGGGAACTGCAAGAGAAATCACATGGTCACCCAGTCTGCCGACGACGATCTCGTGGTCTACGTGGGGGACGGGATTTCGGATCGGTGCCCCGTTCGATATGCCGATATTGTTTTCGCAAAGCATGATCTGATCAAATACTGCCAGGAACAGAATGTCTCGTATTTCGAGTACCGGAATCTGGGGGATGTCAGAGATCGCCTCGAACACATGGTATCCCAAAAACGATACAAACAGCGCCGTGAGGCTGTCATGGCCCGAAGAGATGTATTTATCGCAGAATGAGTATGGGCGACTTCCGTCAGAGACTTTTTCAATATCGCGGCTACACCCCCATTCCGTTTCTTCTCGTAATGGTGGCCTTTGCCATGCCGCTTCTGCCGACATTCGTTCTCGGTGTCGTTGTCCTCGCCATTGGGGAGTTCACACGATTCTGGGGAGTGGCCTATGCAGGTCCCTTGACGAGGGTAACGGGAGGTGTCGGCGCACCTTCCCTTGTCGTGGCGGGACCTTTCTCCTTCGTGCGGAATCCCCTCTATGTCGGGAACATCCTCATGTATGTCGGGATTGGAATCATGGCGGGTGCCTTGAATCCCTGGCTCGTGATCGCGGCCGCGGTGTATTTCATCTTTCAATACAGCATGATCGTATCGCTGGAAGAGGAATTTCTCGACAAGCAATTTGGAGAGGTCTACACTGAGTACAGGAAGAATGTCCCGCGGTTCATGCCGCGCCTGACTCCGTGGACGCCTGGAAGCCAGGCAGGCCAGCTCCCTGATTGGAACGGAGCGATCAGGTCGGAGAAACGAACCTTCCAGGCAATTGCCCTTGTATCGCTGCTGATTGTCGTTCGATGGATCTGGTGATGGTTCAGAAGGTGATGATCATAGCGGGAGAAGCGTCTGGTGACCTTCACGGAGCGGGAGTTGTTCGCGAGCTCCGGAAACTGAACCCGAAAATGGATGTGTTCGGGGTGGGGGGTGATAAGATGAAACAAGAAGGGATGAACCTCATCTATCACATACGGGAACTCGGGTTCATGGGATTCGTGGAAGTGATCAAGCACCTTCCATTCATCAAGGTGATGGAGCATACACTCGAACAAATCGTAAAATTCAAGAAGCCCGAGGTTCTCGTGTTGATTGACTATCCGGGATTCAATCTGCGGTTTGCGAGGAGAGTCAGAAAATACGGGTTAAAAATTGTGTACTACGTCAGCCCGCAAGTGTGGGCATGGCACCGGTCACGCGTGAAGAAAATGCGCGGTCTCGTGGATTCGATGCTCGTGGTCTTTCCATTTGAAGTGGATTTCTACAAGGAAGAAAACATACCGGTTGAGTTTGTCGGCCACCCCCTGCTTGAGGTGCTGGATGCCGGATTGACGAGAAAGAACTTCTGCAAACGGTACGGCATCGATCCATCAAGGAAAATCCTTGGACTGATTCCCGGGAGCCGGCGCCAGGAGATAGAGAAGATCTTTCCAGTGATGCTGCAGGCGGCCCGCAAGGTCGCCGCGGAGGAGAAAATGGAAATCGCCGTTGCCGTGGCGCCAACCCTTGAAGAGTCCTTCTTTCGCACTCTCTTCAACCTTGACGGAGTTCGTCTCGTGAAAGGGGCAACCTACGATGTTATGAGTCACTCGCATTTCGCGTTTGTTACCTCCGGCACCGCGACTCTGGAAACGGCTTGTTTTGGAACTCCGATGTTCGTTCTCTACAGGACTTCATGGCTTACCTATTGTATCGGACGGCTTCTCATCCGGGTACGGAATATCGGGCTGGTCAACATCATCGCAGGCAAAACGATTGTTCCGGAATTCATTCAGCATCGGGTCGCCGTCGGCACGCTGGTGCAGGAAGCAATGCAAACGCTGCGGAATGAAGAGCGGCTCAGGGCGATGCGTGCCGAACTGTCGCTGCTCAGAAAGAAACTCGGCTCTGCAGGCGCGTCGAAAAGAGTTGCGCGGCATATCCTTGGTATGGCATAGCCGTGAGTCCTTCTCGAATATTGCTGCCTTTGTCATGGTTGTACGGCGTTGCGGTAGCCATAAGAAATCTGTTCTTTGAAATCGGGATCTCACGCATCGTGAGAATCTCTGTTCCGGTTATCTCTGTGGGAAA
>DATECW010000037.1:0-5720 GCA_035286705.1 Bacteroidota bacterium | reverse complement strand
ATTTGTGAAGAGTAGGAAGTCGTGTAGACTTTTTGCATGCGAGATCAACGAAATCCCCCGGTCAGTCCTCTTCTCCCGCGCGAAGTTTCTCAAGGACAGAAAAATCCTCCAGAGTTGTCGTATCACCCGTGACAGACCCGCTTGATGCAATTTCCCTGAGCAATCTGCGCATGATCTTTCCGCTTCGGGTTTTTGGGAGAGCATCCGAGAATCGGATTTCATCCGGCCGGGCGAGAGCGCCGATTTCCTTCACAACGTGCTGTCGAAGTTCATCCTTCAATTGCGCCGACGCTTTCTTCCCGCCCTCAAGAGTGACAAACGCACAAATGGCAGATCCCTTTAGCTCGTCGGGCCTTCCGACCACAGCGGCTTCAGCCACGCTTCCATGGCTCACGAGTGCGCTTTCCACTTCAGCTGTTCCGAGACGGTGACCTGCAACATTGATCACGTCATCAACACGCCCCATGATCCAGAAGTAGCCGTCCTTGTCTCGTCGTGCCCCGTCGCCGGTAAAATACACCCCCTTGATTTCACTCCAATACTGTTGTTTGTATCGATCGGGATCGCCATAGATCGTCCTGAGCATCGACGGCCAGGGCTTCCTTATCACGAGGTACCCGCCCTCGTTTCTTCTAACCCGCTTTCCTTCCTTGTTCACGACATCAACGTCGATACCAGGAAACGGGAGAGTCGCCGTTCCCGGTTTGAGTGGTGTAGCTCCCGGGAGCGGTGTAATCATGATAGCGCCTGTCTCGGTCTGCCACCAGGTATCGACAATCGGGCATTTCCCTTTTCCGATGATCCGATGGTACCACATCCAGGCTTCCGGATTGATGGGTTCTCCGACCGTGCCAAGCAGTCGCAACGAACTCAGGTTATGCTTCAGAGGCCATTGTTCCCCCCAGCGAATGAACGCCCGGATGGCAGTCGGAGCAGTATAGAAGACGTTCACCTTGTATTCATCGATAATTTTCCAAAAACGGTCAGGTTCTGGCCAGTTTGGGGCGCCTTCGTACATCAGGCTTGTCGCGCCGTTTGACAGCGGTCCGTATACAACATATGAATGACCGGTAACCCACCCGATGTCGGCTGTGCACCAATAGGTATCCGTGTCCTTGAGGTCAAAGACCCACTTTGTCGTGATGTAGACCGCCGTCAGATATCCGGCTGTCGTGTGCAGTACCCCTTTCGGTTTTCCGGTGCTCCCGCTGGTATAGAGAATAAACAAAGGGTGTTCCGAATCGAGTCTTTCCGGTTCACACACGTCGTCTGCCGTTTCCATCAAGCCGTCCCACCAGAAATCCCTGCCGGGTTCCATGGAGATTTCTTCGCGCGTCCTTTTTACAACCACAACCGATTCTACGGAGGGAGTCTGCGCAAGAGCGGCATCGACATTCTTTTTCAGCGGAACGATGTTACCGCGCCGAAATCCCCCATCGGCTGTAACAACAAGCTTTGCCTGGGCGTCGGTGATCCGGTCAATCAAAGCCTGCGAACTAAAACCTCCAAAAATCACAGAATGCGTTGCTCCGATTCTGGCGCAAGCAAGCATGGCGACTGCCAATTCCGGGATCAACGGCAAATAGAGAATGACCCTGTCCCCCTTTTGCACTCCAAGTTTCTTAAGCACGTTAGCGCATCGGCACACTTCGCGATGCAGCTCCTGGTAGGTCAATGTCCTTGTATCGCCCGGTTCCCCTTCCCAAATGAGCGCCGCCTTGTTCTTCCGCCACGTGTCCAGGTGCCGATCCAGGCAATTGTACGAGACATTGATCTTTCCCCCAAGAAACCACTTTGCGAACGGGAGCTTCCATTCCAGCACTTTGCTCCATTTCTTGAACCAGATCAGCTCGGATGCAATCTTTGCCCAGAATTTCTCCGGATTTCTCAGCGCAGCTTTATAAGTCTTTGTGTACTGTGAAAACGACTTAATATATGCCTTGCCAGAGAACGAGGGACTTGGTTTGAAGACCCGATCCTCTTTCAGTACGGATGTAATATGAGAAGAGGGTTTCGGTATTGCCTTTGGCATTCTGTCTCCTTTGATGGCGTTTCAGGATGGAACAAGAAGTTGAAAAGTATAATTAAAAGGGGAACGAAAGGCAACAATGAAGAACTCGATCGCGGTCGTGTACTTTCGCACGCTCTGTACCCTCAGTGCTCTCTGTGATCAGAAACCTTACAACAGAGGACACTGAGGAGGTGCAGAGGTCGCCCGTCTGCCGCAAACACCCTTGCGTATGTCGAGGAAGGCGGTGAAAAATAGGAGCGTTGCTACGTGACGGATAGGAGGTTAAAAGAATGCTTTCGCCTCGGCGCGGGCGATGTGAACAGGCGGCCGGCCTCCCTCTGTGCGGCCGCGGTAGTCGACGGTCAATTGAATGTTGTTGGTGAGACGATAATCCATCGCCAGCGACCATAGGTACGTTTTGCCTGCCACCCTTCCTCCAGTGAGTTCATACGGAAGCACACGTGCGGGATCATTTGACACACCAGTCAGATCGATTTCTTCCCGTTTCATTTCCCCCCTCATCTGGCCTTTTCCCAGGAAGGCGAAAACAATTCTTGCCGATTGCACATTGACATCTGCAATAACACTTCCGCCGCCATACCGATCCTCCGACCGTCCAACCTGGAAACCGAAACCAACTTCCCACTCGCGCTCGGGCCTGTAGGAGAAGTCGGACACGAGATTCTGCGAGAGGATATCACGTTCCCTCGGCGATGCTTGCGTCGCATCAACCCGATCTAATTTCTCTATGAACTCAGTCTGATTGGCAATCTCCTGCACAAGCTGGCTTCGCACGCGAAGAGACCTCTCTCTGAAATAACTTCGTTCGCTTCCGGACACCAGTTGCATCAGACTCTTCCTTTGGCTCAACCGCCCGCGGAACGAGAGGTCGGGTTGATTCTCAAAAACGTGGAAGTCCTGAGTGAATAGACTTGATCCGGCAATTGTGTACTGATCATTTAAAAAATGCGAAAGGCGAAGAAGAGTGATATGACGGGTGACAGGGTCCGAACTTCGCTCGTCTATTCTGATGTACGTTTCGCTGCTCACGGCGGAAAGAACGGCGTTCAACGCCGACGAATTACGGTTCAGAATACGAGCGGGCTGGAGGCGGAAACGCATGCTCGTCTTCAGATCGATGACAGGATAGAGTGTTTCACCGGGTATCAGCGTCACAACATAATCCCCGTCAAACCTCGTTTGTTCAAACTCCCGGTCATCGGCAAGAGTGTTTCCATTCAGATCGCCGAGATAGCGATAGTTGCCGCTTCCCTTCGCCACCCGGATGAAGACCCGCTCCAGCCTTGCTGAGCGCTGATTGGTGAGTTCGTAGTACAGGTCGGTTTCAATCGCCCTCCTCAGCGGTGTGAATCGGGTTTGCGATCGGATCAAGAGCACATCAGAGTTCGTATTACCCCGGCTTCGTGCGAGGTTCGAGAATTCGGTCTTCCGAATACCGATGCTGAGAGAACTCGTGAGGTTTTCCCATTCCTTCAATTGCCAGGAATATCGCTGTGTCAGTGAATGAAACGAACTGCGAAGAACACCGGCAGCAGCACTATCCTCGCTCCTCACCTCGAATTCGGCGGATCCCTGCATGCGCGAGAACTCCCCTGTTTGCAGGCCCGGGCTGATTTCGAGCAAGCGGAAGCTTCCAGCCTGCAGTGAATCATCCCCACGCGAGTGGAATCTTCGTTCTTCCGCCTCGACCCTCAACGAGGGAATGAAGAGTCCAATCTTCTGTTGGGCAAATCCATGCTGCCGAAGCCAGGATGAGACGCCGTTCACCGGTTCATCATCAGTTCTCATGTCTTCAACACGATACCGAACAAGTGTGGCCCCGGAATCGTCATAAATCGTTTCAGCCGCCGACCGACGCGACCGGAATGCCCCTTCGCGACTGTACCGCCCCATCGTCCCCCGCACACTCAATGGTGCCATGGGCCTATAGAGCATAGACAATTCCTGAATTCGCTCATCCCCTCTTGCGTTCTCATCGACATTCCATTTTCTCCCGAATTCCACTTCATTGAACCGGTCAACTGAAACAAAATCCCGACCAACAGTCCTCTCTGACAATTGAAAATCAAGATCACCCATGTTCACCGCGCCGATAGTGATGGCGCGCGGGGCGAACTTCACTGAAAGGGTATGCGCGTAACCATCCATCCCTGCATTGTCAAGAGCAGACAATCGGTTGCGATCATACTCACTCACGGCAAACTCACCGGTAAACGAAAGGTCGGAAGTGAGCGATGCGACGCCATTCACGTCGATTGTACGAATCAATTCAGGCACAGGGAGGAACCTCAAGGGCAGAAAATTCCCTTGCCCCAATCCTGCAAGCTGAAACTCGCCCAGCGCTTTTTTGACATATCCCAGTGAATCGGGGGGCATTGTTTGAACCGGAGAGAAACTGACACTGTAGACTGCGTTCGAGTCGCCCGGGGCATAGACAAAGACCGAGTAGCCTTGCCCGGAGATGACGGTGTCTCGTCGGAGATATTGTCCTCGAGGAGCCAATGTTACGGAATCCCTTCCGACAAGAACGGCCCCATAGACAGATGCCAGAAGACGATTTCCGCCGCTTTGTCCGAGAATGTTCCTCGTTTCATCATCAAACGAGAAATCAAGTGGAGACTCACTGTTGTCGGCCTCTTGCGTAAATACCGCGTTGATTTTCACGCGGTCGTTGAGAACTCCGATTCCAGCGGTTGCATTCACCAGATTCCGTTCAAACTGACGATCTGAATACTCAAAATCGATTGTAATGCGGGACGCAGAAGTAATAAGGCGCTTGCTTGAAAACGTCACCTCTGACGACGCGTAATCGATGGTGTAGTCGTTGACTTCCCCTCTTGTCATGGCCTGGCCGTCAACAAACACCCGTTCAGAACCTGCGATGACAATGATCTGACGTTCACCGCCTTTGCCAGTCAGCTGATAGGGACCTTGGTTACCTTCTCTTCCCTGGAATTTCTGGGAATGGAATTTCCCACGGCCGGCAGCTCCGGTAAGAGACACTTTTGTCGAAATCCCGGAATTGAGGAGATCCTGCGACACGGCCCTCCCCTGAGCTCCCTGAACCTTTCGCACAATCCTGCCAAACTCCCCTCCATCCTCCCGTCCAACTTGCAGGCTGAAGTCTCCCAGCGTTGCGGCTGCTGAAGGGCTTTTCACCTCAATAAAGACCTTGTCCACTTCCTGCAGGGTTTGCGTTGTTCCTTCCGGCTGAAGGGGAGAGTTCTCATCTGTGAGGGCTGCGATGACGTCAATTTCCGATGAGAGTTTTCCCGCAAACTGCATTCGGAAACCCGAGGTCAAAGAGAGATCCCGATTCGATCCGAACGTGAATCCGCGGACCAACGATCCACTCTTTTGAAGCTGGTCGCCGAAGACGTCATCAAACAATGGGGTACCTGACACCGCAACAATGGTCGACCGATTCCGTCCGGATGTATCGGAACGAACAACCGGCCGGCGGAGAGCATATTCCGGTTGAAATTCGAAAGCGAGGGCCTCATAAGAGATGACAACTGCAGACCCCGCCGTATCAAATGAGATTCCGGGACGTTCGGAAAACCTGATAATTCCGCGGCCGTAGTCGATCGTGTAATCACTGAGAAGATTTAACCGAAGGGATCCGAAGTGAACAACTTCGCTGCTGTGGAGGATGAACGGATGAGAGAGTTTATAGGATTCCCCCGCT
>DATECW010000036.1:0-15318 GCA_035286705.1 Bacteroidota bacterium | reverse complement strand
TGGGAACGAAATGAGGATCAGTCATTTCACGGCGCTCTTCGCCTCGTCCGGGATGGAAAGGGAATCACGGCAATCAATGAAATTGGTCTTGAAGAGTATCTTAAGAGTGTAGTCTCCTCGGAAATGAGTGCCGAATCCCCTCCCGAACTTCTTCAAGCTCACGCAATAACATCCCGCAGCTGGCTTGCCGCGATGCTGGAACAACAATGGGAGTCCAAGAAACTCAAAGAAGCGAAACGATCACTCGAATCTCGGGAGGAAATCATCCGCTGGTACGACCGGGAAGATCATGCGTTGTTCAACGTCTGCGCCGATGATCACTGTCAGCGATACCAGGGAGTATCAAAGATCATTTCCGCAGAAGCGGAACATGCTGTGGAAGCCACACGAGGAATGTGTCTGACATACGCGAACCAGATCTGTGATGCCCGCTTCTCGAAGGCGTGCGGTGGCATCACGGAGAATTTCGAAAACGCGTGGGCTGACATTGCGGTACCATACCTCAGCAGTGTTTCTGATTCAGAGAAAGCGTTCCCATCTGTCGCACAGGAAAAGGATGCTCGCTCATGGATCATGAGCCGGCCGTCGGCGTACTGTAATGCGTCGGACGAACGGATTCTGAAAAACATTCTTCCGTCGTTTGACCGGGAGACGATCGATTTCTTCCGTTGGCGTGTTTCGTACGATCAATCCGAACTCTCCGGGCTTATTCGAACAAAATCGGGGGTGGATTTTGGATCGATTCTTGATTTGATTCCGGTTCAGCGTGGTCCATCCGGAAGGAATGTACGGCTTCGGATTGTCGGTTCAAAGAAAACCCTCGTGGTTGGAAAAGAGCTTGAGATCCGTAAATGGCTTTCACCCTCTCATTTATACAGCTCCGCATTCGTTGTCTCGAAGTCTGATGGCCAGATTCCCGCATCGTTCACACTTTACGGAGCAGGGTGGGGACACGGAGTGGGGCTTTGTCAGATCGGCGCCGCTGTCATGGCAACGAAGGGGAAGAAAGCAGAGGAGATTCTGCTGCACTATTTCAGAGGAACGGAGATAAGGAAGATGTATTGAGGAGAATGAATAACGAAAAAGTGGAAATGAAAAAGAGGGGCCAGAATTCAGAATCCAGAAAGAAGAAAAGTGCCTGACATCTTGAGACCCTGAACCTTAAACCTTGAACCTGAAACTTAAAATCTGGACCTGAAACACCGAACTCGAAACACATAACTTTCAATCTTCATGTCCTCCAAACCTTCATATCGCAACCCCTGGGCCTGGATCCCGAGTCTGTACTTCGCTGAAGGCATCCCCTATGTTGTTGCCATGACTGTTTCGGTTATCATGTACAAGCGGATGGGGATTTCGAATACAGACATTGCTCTTTATACCAGCTGGCTCTATCTTCCGTGGGTGATCAAACCCCTTTGGAGTCCATTCGTCGACATCCTCCGCACAAAGCGGTACTGGATCGTTGCCATGCAGCTCATCGTGGGGGCGGGACTCGCGGGCGTCGCTTTTGTGATCCCGGTGGACAATTTCTTCCAATACACGCTTGCGTTCTTCTGGCTCATGGCGTTCAGCTCGGCAACCCACGACATCGCCGCCGACGGATTCTACATGCTGGCGTTGACGGAAAAAGACCAGTCATTCTTCGTCGGGATAAGGAGCACCTTCTATCGTGTCGCAATGATTACCGGCCAGGGTCTCCTTGTCATGCTTGCCGGATATTTCGAAGAGCATCCCCTCATGTCGGCCGATCATGCCATCGCATCGGCCTGGTCTGTGACGTTTCTTGTGCTGGCAGGCCTGTTTTTGGCATTCTTCATCTATCACCGCTTCATCCTTCCTTACCCTGTTATTGACAGGCCGGCTGGTGCCGGAACGGGGGAAATCATGAGGGAGTTTGCCGCGACATTCACATCGTTCTTTCGAAAACCTGCCGTCGGCCTCATGCTGACTTTTCTTCTTCTTTATCGTTTGGCCGAAGCTCAGCTCGTCAAGCTTGCCCAGCCGTTCATGCTCGATGGACGCGAGGCAGGAGGCCTCGGTCTTTCAACTACAGAGGTAGGTTTTGTCTACGGCACGGTCGGAGTCGTTGCCCTCACCCTCGGCGGATTGTTGGGAGGATTTGTCGCTTCAAGAAAGGGATTGAAATACTGGCTCTGGTGGATGCTTGTTGCGATCAATCTCCCGGATGCGGTGTATGTTTATCTTTCGTATGCACAACCGGAGAATTTCTTCATCGTCAACATATGCGTTGCCGTGGAACAGCTGGGATACGGATTCGGATTTACGGCGTATATGCTCTACATGATTTACGTGTCCCAGGGGAAATACCAGACTGCGCACTACGCACTTTGTACGGGATTCATGGCCCTGGGAATGATGCTTCCCGGGATGGCCAGCGGCTGGCTGCAGGAACAGATTGGATACCAGATGTTTTTTCTGTGGGTGATGATCGCTACGATTCCCGGGTTTGTCGTTGCCCGATTCGTTTCAGTAAATCCGGAGTTCGGGAAGAAAAATGAAAAAACCCCCTAAGTCATCTTTTATCTGCGTGTCATGAAACCCCCGTCTGAAACACGGGACAAGCATTTCATAACACTTCGAGGTCAAGAGTCTCACGTGATGGTCTCGCGGGCCTGCCCTGAGCTTGTCTCAGGGTTCCCGACACCCAAGTAGAGCGACAACCCAAGAAGGAAAATTCATGCTCCAATTCAAACGAAACCTGACAATCCCTTCAATCCTGCTTATTCTGACGATCCTTGTTGGTTGTACCGGCTCGCGCCGATCAGAAACCGGTATTCAGTCGTTGAGTTCCGGGAACGGATGGGTTGAAGAAACACTTCACAACCTGACGCTCGAGGAAAAGGTTTCTCAGTTGGTGTTTGTGTGGACCGAGGGGGCATACATGCCGAAAGAGTCCCCGGGATGGGAGGAATTGAAACGGCTTACAGTCGAGCGAAAGCTTGGCGGATTTATTTTCTCCATTGGGGACGTGTACGAGTATGCCGTCCAGATCAACAAGCTTCAGGCGCTCTCCGATGTGCCGCTGGTGATAGCGGCCGATTTTGAATATGGAGCCGGGATGCGAATACGCCGTTCAACGACGTTTCCCCGGGCAATGGCGGTGGGAGCGACGCGCAATCCGGATTATTCCTATCGAATGGGAAAAGCAATCGCGCGGGAAGCACGGGCGGTTGGAGTGCACCAAAACTACGCGCCCGTCGTTGATGTCAACAACAATCCCATGAACCCTGTGATCAACACTCGGGCGTTCGGCGACGATGTGAAGCTTGTGACAGACATGGCACTTGCCTTCATCAAAGGGACACAGGAGGAAGGTGAAATTGCTACCGTGAAACACTTTCCCGGACATGGCGATACGGATGTTGACACGCATCTCGATCTGCCGGTTCTGACACTCCCGAAGACGCGGTTCGAAACCATCGAGTTGCCGCCCTTCAAAGACACGTTCGAGGCAGGTGTCATGTCCGTGATGGTCGCTCATATCTCTGCGACCGCATTTGACAGTATCACGGGGATACCTGCGACCGTCTCTCCGGCAATTTCCACGGATCTCCTCAAAAATGAGATGGGATTTCAGGGTCTCATTGTCACGGATGCCATGGTCATGAAGGGAGTCTCAGGCAAATATCAAACGGGCGAGGCAGCTGTCCTCGCCATCAAGGCGGGCACCGACCTCGTTCTGATGCCCCCCGATGTCGATATCGCTCTGGACGCCATTGTCGCTGCAGTGAAACGCGGAGAAATTTCAGAAAGCAGGATTGACCACTCCGTGAAAAAGATCCTGCGGGGGAAACAATGGCTTGGTCTCAATCAAAACAGGTTCGTCGATGTCGACAAAGTATTCGAAGTTGTGAATTCGCGGGAACACAGGTTGCTGGCAAAGGAGATCGCGCGCAAATCGATCACGGTCCTCGGAAACAAAAAGGGACTCTTGCCGCTTGGGGGTTTAAGGGGGAAAAAAGTCCTCGATCTTGTCGCAGCAGACGATGAAAATCCTCAAAATGGCCGCCAGCTTCACGGTGAGCTTACGCGACGAATCGGCCCAATTGATTTCGCCCTCCTCGATCCCCGAAGTGATTCGCTTGAATATGCTTCTGCCCTGCAGAAATCGCTGCAGGCGGATCTCGTTGTCGCTCAGCTCCATTTTTATACCAGGTCGGGACAAATGACAGGATTCATTCCCGACAACGTGAGCAGTCTTTTGAACGCGATCATTCAAAGCGGCAAGCCGGTGGTCGGAATTTCGTTTGGCAACCCGTACATCATTATGGATTTTCCCGCAATCGACACCTATGTGTGTGCATATAGCGGGACGCCGGTTGTGATCGACGCAACGGCAGAGGTTCTCTTCGGCGAACAGCCTTCATCCGGCAAGCTTCCGATTACCGTCCCCGGAGTGTTCAAGTTTGGAGATGGAGAAAACTATCCAAAGACTGCCCTCTGCACCGGCGATCCGCGGGAGGCCGGATTTGATCCGAGAGAATTGCTGAAAGTCGACGACGTGATTAAACAGGCCATCAAAGACTCCGCTTTCCCCGGGGCTCAACTTCTGGTTGTCAGGGACGGGATTATCGCTCACAGGAAAGCGTACGGATTCTTCGACTATGGTATCTATTCCCAACCGGTCGACAACGGCACGCTGTACGACCTTGCCTCGGTCACGAAAGTAGTTGCGACGACCAATGCCGTGATGAAGCTGAGCGAAGAGAATCGCCTGAGTCTTGATGACCCCGTCGTGAAGTATGTTCCTGAGTTCGGACGAAATGGAAAAGAGAAAATAACCCTCTATAACTTGATGGTTCACAACAGCGGTCTGCCGGCGTGGCGGCGGTTCTACGAATTTTGTCAAACCCCCCAGTGTGCTCTCGATTCCGTCTACGCATCCGGATTGGTATATCGAACCGGGGATTCCACCATCTACAGCGATCTCGGCCTGATAACAATGGGAAAAGTGATCGAGAAAGTCTCGGGCACCACGCTCGATCGATATGTCGATTCTGTTTTCTTCCAGCCGTTGGGAATGGTGAACACCATGTTCAATCCGCCGGCATCGCTTTTCCCGCGCATCACCCCCACAGAGGTTGATTCATTCTGGCACAAGACGTTTCTTCCCGTGCAGGGGCGTGTTCATGATGAGAATGCCGCTACCCTCGGCGGAGTTTCGGGCCACGCCGGCCTGTTCTCTACTTCATCCGATTTGGCGATCATGATGCAGATGCTGTTGAACGGAGGAGTGTACGGAGGGAAAAGATATCTGAAGGAAGAAACGATTCGGCGGTTTACTTCGCGCCAACCCGGGGGCGGCAGCCGCGCCATTGGATGGGATACAAAGTCGAAAGGCCGCTCATTTTCGGGATCTCTCACCTCAATGAATACTTTCCTTCACACCGGATTCACCGGAACGTCCGTTGTGTGTGATCCGGAAAAGAACGTGATTGTCATTCTTCTCACCAACCGTGTCTACCCTACGCGAAACAGCACAAAGATTTTTCAGGTCCGGCCTCGAGTGCATGATGCAGTGTTTCGGGCGATTGTCGGAGAGAGAATGGAGACAAAATAGGATGAAAAAAGCAATTCCCACCAGCAAGAGCTCGCTCAAGAGAATGTGGTTCCTGTAGCAATGGAGAACAACCTTGAAGTTATTATCCATGGACCGGATGGCAAGATTCGGGACAAGGATTATTGCTATGGTCCGAATCCGCTCCAGGACAAGTTTTAGCTTTCCTGTTACCTATTAAAGAAGGATATTTGAGTACGCATTCTATCTGAATGGCTTTAGCCCTCAGTGGCTAAGAAGGAAGATATTCAATGGCTAATAAGAGACAGTATTGCGCGATTATTGGAGACATCAACAAATCGCGTGGACTTCCAGCGCGTGGGCGCGTTCAAAAGAAATTCCAAAAATCGATTGACTCGATTAATAGGGAGTTCAGGCCCCAGATAGCCTCTAGATTTAAGTTGACTCTTGGTGACGAGTTTCAAGGCCTTCTAAAGTCACCCGCCCAAAGCTACAGATTGGTCCGAAGGTTTCAGGATCTGATGGGTATCGTCCCATTTGCCTTTGGCATTGGAATTGGCCCTTTAGCAACACCAGTCATACCTAAAGAAGCCCTTGGAATGGATGGGGAGTGCTTCTACAGGGCACGGGAGGCCTTGAAGCTGGCGAAGAAAAAGAAGCAAGAAGTTGTTTATGATTTTCCTGGACCCGCTCTGAAGCTTGTTAATGTACTGATCTCATCTTTGGAAAAACAATGGAAGTCGCTTAATCCAACTGATCAGCGAATTGTACAGCTTTCTAAAGAAGATCTTACTCAGAAAGACATGGCTAAGGAGCTTGGTATTACTCAACAGGCGATATCGAAGGTTTATCGGTCGAAAGTAATTCGCGAAATGGTAGACGCTGACGGCGCGATATACGAGTTCTTCAGTACGTACTCAGTTTCGCGTACAACAACCAAATAGGTTGTTTTACAGAATACAACTATATGGGTTGTATCCGAAATAACAACTTTTCCACCTTCCTTATACCAAGAGACTTATGTATCAGCTTCTATCAATGTACTTGGCCTATTCTTTGTACGAATATGTACTAGCGAGGATTATTCTAGGAAGGGATGAAATTGACAAATCAAATGGAATGTTGGATCTTCGTCGATCCGTAATATTCCTATTCGTTATCGTGATCTTCAACTTGGGTTTCATGTCAGCGAATCTATTTCTGTCGTACACCGGTCTAGCCCTTGTTGATCTATGTACCAGAGTAATTTCGAGAAGAACCTTGGTCTCAAGCATGAAGTTTGAAAGATGGCTAATTCGTCAGGGTATATTGATATTTGGAGTATATATCAGCTGGTGGCTAAACTGGCCAATAGAATACAACACTTGGTTTCTGGGATTAGAAAAACTCGCGGTTCCAAGCTCTGAATATTTGATGATGGTCAAAGAAAGCTTTCCAAGGGCTGCAATTATCCTGCTAGGGTACATCTTCGTCATCGATGGGGGTACTTCAATCGTGAAGGGCATACTCTCAAAGTTTCCGACACTTGTACAACGTGCGTTGGCAAGTTTGTCTACAAAGAAGATTGAAGTACAGGGCATGAAACGACGAAGACTCTTCTATCGTAACTCAACAATCAACCCAAAAGATGAGGAGAATTCTGGTGAGTGGATTGGAATTCTAGAACGAATAATCACATTGACATTTGTATTAACCCAAAGCTACACAGCGATAGCATTTGCTTTGACAGCAAAGTCCATTGCGCGATTCAAAGAACTGGATGACAAGGACTTCGCAGAATATTACCTCTTAGGAACATCCGCCAGCGTTGCGACGGCCCTTCTCATAGGAGTGTTAGTCAGGATCGTAGCCGGCCTCTGAACGCCAACACCCACTCGGGGGATGTGGCTTTTCTGTCATTTTTCTCCTACTTTTAGCCCTGTCCTGAATTGTTCTAACCGCGAGGAACCTCATGTCTATCCCGAAATTCAAAAATGAACCGCTGACGGATTTCTCAAAACCTGCGAACCGGAAAGCGATGGAACAGGCGCTGGCAAAGGTCAAATCCATGTTTGGCAGGGAATACCCCATCGTCATCGCCGGCGAGGAAATCCGAACCAACGATAAGCTGAAATCCTACAACCCGTCAAACTCTTCCGAAGTTGTAGGAGTTTTTCAGAAAGCGGATGCCGCGCTGGCCACCCGTGCAGTTGAAGCAGCCGCAGCCACTTTCGAACAATGGAAATGGGTGGAGCCAAAGAAGCGCTCAGACTATCTTTTCAAAGCTGCGAAGCTCCTTCGGAAGCGAAAATATGAATACAGCGCAGTTATGGTTTACGAAGTCGGAAAAACATGGCCCGAAGCGGATGCCGATACGGCAGAGGCTATCGATTTCCTGGAATTCTACGCCCGCGAAATGCTCCGGTACGCCGCTCCGCAACCTGTAGTGAAACATCCCCAGGAGAAAAACGAGGTCGTCTACATCCCCCTCGGCGCGGGCGTCGTCGTTCCCCCCTGGAATTTTGCCCTGGCAATTCTTACGGGAATGGCCTCCGCCGCGATCGTCACCGGCAATACCGTCGTCTTGAAACCGTCAAGCGATTCACCGCTCACCGGATGGATGTTCTTTGATCTTATGCGTCAAGTCGGTGTTCCTGCCGGGGTGATCAACTTCGTGAGCGGCCCGGGCGGATCTGTGGGTGACATTCTGGTCGCGCACCCGAAGACCCGATTCGTCTCATTCACCGGTTCGAAGGAAGTGGGTGTCCATATCTATGAGCTCGCTGCGAAGGTGCAGCCGGGCCAGCGATGGTTGAAACGTGTGGTTGCCGAAATGGGCGGAAAGGATGCCATTGTGATTGATGACCAGACCGACATTGAAGCGGCTGCTCAGGCAACGATCGCATCGGCATTCGGCTTCCAGGGCCAGAAGTGCTCGGCCGCTTCCAGGGCGATCGTCGTTGAGAAAGTCTACGACAAGTTCGTAGACATCGTCAAGCAGAAGGCCGAGAAAATCAAAGTCGGTTCAGCAGACGACCCTGGGAATTACCTTGGACCCGTGATCAACCGCGGCGCCCAGGAAAAAATAATGAGCTACATACAAAAAGGAGTTCAGGAAGGCGGTCGCCTCGTTGCCGGTGGCAAAAAGGGAAGTGAACAGGGGAGCTTCGTTCAGGCAACCGTTATTGCAGATGTCGCTCCAAACGCCACAATTGCACAGGAAGAAATCTTCGGTCCGGTTCTGGCAGTCATCAAAGCGCGCGATTTTGATCATGCGCTCGAGATCGCGAATAACACTGAATTCGGTTTGACCGGCGGCGTGTGGACGAAGAACAGGAAGAAAATCGACAAAGCGAAAAAAGTGTTTCACGTCGGGAATTTCTATGTCAACAGGAAAATCACCGGCGCGTTTGTCGGAATCCACCCATTTGGCGGGTTCAACATGTCGGGAACGGACTCCAAAGCCGGGGGCCGGGACTATCTGTTGCTGTTCCTTCAGGCGAAGTCGATCGCCGAAAAAGTGAAGTGAGAACGTTCCTCAACGGGAGGTGAAATGCCGGAATATGTGCCATGTCCGACGTGCGGTGAAGAAGTAACAGAGGACAGCGACTTCTGCCCGCATTGTGGGATCGTATACAAACAAAGCGGGACGATTCAGTGCGAAACACACGCGCAGAGCGAAGGAACATCCGTCTGCATTATTTGCCGCCGTGTGTTGTGCAACGAGTGCACGTGTTTTCAGAGGGAACGACGGTTCTGCAAAGACCACAAATCCGTGAATGTGGAGCAGGATTGGGCAAAGGTCTTTCAATCGACGGAAATCAACGAAGCGGGGCTGGTGAGGTCGCTTCTTGAAAATGCGGAATTTCACGTGCAGGTTCAGAACTTCAATTCGATCGGCTTCGTGTGGGATGGCGGCGGGGATTCTCCGCAATCGCGCAGCAATCTTGGCAAGCCGGCCAAAGTGTTTGTGCCCATTCCGGAATACCTGAAGGCTCAGGCTGTGCTTCAGGATTGGGAATCGGGAGAGATGAAAGAAGAGTAAGACCTATCTCAATGCAAAGGTGAGGCCGAGATTTTCGTCGTTTCAATCTGTTCCCCCTTTGTAAAAGGGGGATGGAGGGGGATTGGGAAAGCACCCGACATTGAATTGATGTTCGGACTTTCTACAAGCATCCGTTCTTCTGTTCCAACAGACCAGGAAGGAACTTCCATGAAGATTCATGAGTATCAAGGCAAAGAGATTCTCAGGAAATACAATGTTGCACTGCCAAAAGGCCAGGTGGCATTTTCCGTCGATGAGGCCGTTCGCGCTGCGGAGGCAATCGGAGGAAGCGTGTGGGTTGTGAAAGCACAGATTCACGCCGGCGGAAGGGGAAAAGGGGGCGGGGTGAAACTGGCCCGGAGTCTGGACGAAGTCCGCCAACGCGCGTCAGAAATCCTCGGCATGAGGCTCATAACGCACCAAACCGGTCCCGAAGGGAAAATCGTCAAACGACTGCTGATCGAGCAGGGTATGAACATTGCCAGGGAAATGTACGTCGGCATCACGCTTGATCGGGCTCAGTCACGGAACGTGGTGATGGTGTCGACTGAGGGAGGTGTGGAAATCGAAAAAGTTGCTGCGGAAACTCCTGAGAAGATTCTCAAGGCGGCCGTTGATCCCGGAATCGGTCTCCAGCATTTCCAGGCGCGCAAGCTTTGCTTCGGACTGGGTCTTTCGGGTGATGCGTTCAAGAACGGAGTCAAGTTTCTCCTGGCTCTCTATAAGGCGTATGATGCAACAGATGCCTCGCTTGCAGAAATCAATCCCCTCGTGATTACAAAAGAAGGGGAAGTGCTGGCGCTCGATGCGAAAATGAATTTTGACGACAATGCACTCGACCGTCATCCGGAAATACTGGAGATGCGTGATCTCGACGAGGAAGATCCTCTCGAAGTGGAGGCCACAAAATCGAATCTGAACTATATCAAGCTGGACGGCAACGTCGGTTGCATGGTCAACGGGGCCGGCCTCGCCATGGCGACTATGGATATCATCAAGCTGGCCGGCGGAATGCCCGCGAATTTCCTCGATGTGGGCGGCGGAGCAAATGCCCAAACGGTGGAAGCCGGCTTTCGGATCATTCTGAAGGACCCCAATGTGAAAGCAGTGCTCATCAACATCTTCGGAGGCATCGTGCGCTGTGACCGCGTCGCATCTGGAGTCGTGGAAGCCGCGAAGAATGTCGATGTGCACGTCCCCATTGTCGTACGGCTCGCAGGAACAAATGCGGACCTTGCTGCGGAAATCTTGAAAAGATCGGGTTTGAGCTTCCGCGTTGCCGAGAGCCTCAAGGAAGCCGCCGAAAAAGTCACGCAGGCAATCGCAGCGTAGGGAGCGTCAGCGCGGGAAGAAGTCCGACTTCTCGCTGGGGAATTCACTTGATTCAGAAAGCGGGACCTGAAACATGAAACTTCAGACACGTAACACGAAAAGCTCAACCCGAAACCACATTGTCCTACGAATCAATCATCGGGCTTGAAGTCCACGCCCAGCTGTTGACGGAATCGAAAGCATTCTGTTCCTGCTCGACTGCGTTCGGGAGTGAGCCGAACTCCAACGTCTGCCCGGTCTGCCTCGGTCTTCCCGGTGTCCTCCCGGTGTTGAACGCGAGAGTTGTTGAATTCGTCCTGAGGATGGGGCTCGCGACGAATTGCACCATTGCCCGGCAATCGGCCTTTGCGCGAAAGAATTACTTCTACCCCGATCTTCCCAAAGGATACCAGATCTCGCAGTTTGAGGAGCCAATCTGTACGGATGGATATGTCGAGATAGATTTGGAGGATGGAACGAAAAAGAAGATCGGCATTACACGAATTCATATGGAAGAGGACGCGGGCAAGTCGATTCATGATATTGCCGCCTCAACGTTGGTCGATGTCAATCGATGCGGTGTCCCTCTTGTCGAAATCGTCAGCGAACCTGATCTGCGTTCCCCCCACGAAGCACATGAGTATATGTCCAGGATCCGCCAAATAGTGACGTACCTTGGAATCTGCAACGGAAACATGGAGGAGGGGAGTCTGCGGTGCGACGCGAACGTTTCTGTCAGAAAAGCCGGTGAAGAAGAATTCGGAACGAAGACGGAGCTGAAGAACATGAACTCGTTCCGTTTCGTTGAAAAAGCCCTCGAGTTCGAAATCGCCAGACAAATTGACGCATTGGAGCATGGTGAGAGTATTGTTGCCGAAACGCTCCTCTGGGATGCCTCGAAGGGAATTGCCGTGCCGATGCGTTCAAAGGAAGAAGCGCATGATTATCGGTACTTCCCCGAACCTGATCTCGTTCCGGTTGTGGTTGGAGAAGAATGGATCAATCGTGTTCAGAAAACGCTGCCCGAGTTCCCGTCTCAGAGGAGAGATCGCTACGTTCGTGAGCTGTCGCTCCCGAAGTATGACGCCGACATCCTCACGACGGAAAAATCACTGGCTGATTACTTCGAGGCCGTCCTTGCGAATCTTGGGACACGGGGTGCGGAAAGCGTGAAGATGGCAAGCAATTGGATCATGACCGAAGTGCTCCGCAGAATCAACGAATTGCACATTCCCATCAGTTCCTTTGCGATTGGTCCGGAGCGTCTCGGGGAAATGATACGAATGATCGCGGACGGGACGATCAGCGGGAAGATTGGCAAGGAACTCTTCGAGACCATGCTGACATCAGGCGATTCACCCGGCACGATCGTGAACAAACGCGGCCTCGTGCAGGTGAGCGACTCCGGTGCCATCGAAGCTGCTGTAGATGAAATCTTGAAGAAAAACCAGAAACAGGTGGCAGAGTTGCTCGCAGGGAAAACGCAGGTGTTCGGATTTCTTGTCGGAGAAGTGCTGAGGGCTACGCAAGGAAAAGCCAATCCGAAGATGGTGAATGAGATTCTGAGGGAGAAGTTGGATGTTCTCCGGAAATAGAATGGGAATGGTTTCGCAAGGCTGTTTGTGATACTGTCTTTTTTCCAATGGAGGGTGAAATGAAAAAACTGCCAGTCATCTTGATGTTCCTGGGTTTGGTGTGTACTTCCGCTCTCGCTCAGGTGCAGGTATCCAAAGGATCGTTCGTTGGTATCGGTCTGTCCTTTTTCAAGTCAGGATACGGGGAGGGGTATTTGCCGCGGGTCAACACGGGAGTTTTTGCCAGGATCCATGTTCAAGATGGGCTGGGCGTACGACCAGAGATGGTATACAGCCAACGAGGTGAGCAGTCAAACCGAAACTCGGTCATTCTTGAGTATATTGATTTTTCCGTTCTCGCTGACTACAGGTATGATCTTCATGAGGCTTCAGGTTTTTCGGTCCATGTGATGACAGGCCCCATGTGGTCGCGAATGTTCCAGGCTTCCATTCATTCGCATGATGGCGCGACAACCGTTGCAACCGATATCTACGGTCAAACCACTCTGTGGGATTTCGGTTTCTTGTTTGGAGGAGGGCTTGGAATTGACATCGGACATGGTTCCATGTTTCTTGAATCGCGATTATTTCTCGGCACAAAAGGCTTAACGATCCCGACCTTCGGGTATCCAATGTTTAGTCGTTCTCTTTCATTCGTGGTCGGATTCGAATTCTGACCTGAAATTCCAATTCGGCCCACAAACGCTTTGTTGTGAGTGGACGCCGAATTGAGAATCCCGCCTCTGTTTGGCGGGACCTGAATCAAACCATAACACGAACTCACAGTCATTCAATAAACCAATCCCAAAGAAAACTTATGCGCTCAAAAATCATTGCCGGTAATTGGAAAATGTACAAAGATATCGACGATTCTGTGGAACTGATCAAGGGGATCACGACCGCCTCGTCAGGATTTCCCCCCGGTGTGAAGGTGATTCTGTGCCCGCCGTTTACCTCATTGGCGGTGGCCCAACGACTCCTTGAGGGCACTCAAATCGGACTGGGTGCGCAAAACATGCATCATGAGGACGAAGGGGCATGTACGGGGGAGATCTCGGCTAAAATGTTGAAGTCGGTGGGATGCCGCTATGTCATCGTCGGTCATTCCGAGCGTAGGCAGTACTTCGCCGAATCGAATGACTTCATCAACAAAAAGGCCCGAAAGGCGCTCGCATCCGGCCTCATTCCAATTATCTGTGTCGGTGAGACTTTGGAAGAAAGGGAAAAAAACCTGACCGAAAAAGTGGTCACTGTCCAAATCAAAGGAGTCCTGAAAGAACTTACGGCCGGCGATGTGGAAAAGTCAATTATTGCTTACGAGCCTGTCTGGGCCATTGGCACTGGAAAGACGGCGACTCCCCAGCAGGCTGAAGAGGTTCATCAAGTTATTCGAAAGCTGATTGGACAGATGCATTCCTGGGCCACTGCTGAAAAAGTCGTCATTCAATATGGGGGATCCGTAAAGCCCGAGAATGCCCAGGTACTTCTTACGCAACCCAATATTGATGGAGCGCTTGTCGGCGGAGCGTGCCTGAAAGCGGACTCCTTTGGCCAGATCATTAAAGCGGCTGCCGGTTTGTAAAGAACATAGGAATACGTCCGAAACTCACCTTCACTTTAAGGAAATCCATAAACCCATTATTCTTGAATGGGTTAACGTGGTTGCCGCCTCGAGATTTCCTTTGCTTTCCCGCCTCTTTGTTGTTATATTGTCTGAAATCTACATAAAGCCCTGAACAAACACGGATCGGGGCTTAACTCTTTACATTCCCACACGAGAATTGCGTATTTCTATACTTCTCACCCTCACCGGTCGCGCAGTAGTCCTTTCCCTCTTCACAGCAATCCTGTGTTTCAGCCAAGAAATTAAGGTTCTTGAAAACGGCCGGGCGACAGCTCTTGGGAGCGACATTGGGTACTTTCCGGACACTCCGACTCGAATGAAGATCGATCTTGCCGGAACCTGGTCCTATTCCCTGGACGAGGAGCAATGGACCGAGGTCAAAGTGCCGGGATCGTTCGACTACGAAGGGCGAATCACATTCCTGAGGAAGTTCTCAGTCTCCGAGGAGATGCTGAACGGATCAGCGTTCAAGATCGTGGCCCTGGGGATCAATTACGAGGCCGAGCTGTATGTCAATGACATCTTCGTCGGGAAGCACTCAGGCGGGTACACGTCGTTCGCGTTCAACATACCGGAGGAAGTGGTTCAACCGGGAGACGAAAATGCCGTCAAGATTGTCGTATCCAATGTCCTTTCCGCAAAAAGCACCCTTCCGCTGCGGAAGCAAATCTGGGCATGGAGAAATTACGGCGGGGTTCTCCGCGATCTCTACATAGTGGCGACTCCCAGATTGTGGGTCGAATCTCTTACCCTGAAACCAATGGTCGCCGAGGATCAAAGGCGCGGCACAGTCGGGCTCTCCGCCATTATTTCCAACCAGCAGTTTTCTGAACTCTTGAAGCCGGATTCAGCAAAACCCAAAGTCCTGCCGACCTATCAGCTCTCGTTCGAAGTTGTCGATATTCTTTCCGGTGTTGTGGTCACTCAGACAAGCCCTTACGTTTTCATACCGGAGAACGGAAAGGACAGCGAGGTTTCGCTTGAATTCGGCGTGGCGAATATCCGATTCTGGAGCCCCGATGCGCCTTCGCTGTATCGGTTGAAGGCGCTGGTCTCGTACGGAGATGCAAAGAAGAGAACGACGATCGATCAGTTTGATACGGATTTCGGATTCGCATCGATCACGCAGAATGACGGAGCGCTGTTTCTGAATGGAAAGAAAATCGATCTCAAAGGCGTCGTCTGGGTGGAAGACTCCCCCGAACACGGCGCATCTCTGACGTACGATGAGATGGAGATCGGA
>DATECW010000035.1:0-22179 GCA_035286705.1 Bacteroidota bacterium | reverse complement strand
ATCGAGACCATGCCGGTAGGAGCCTCGTTTCCTGCCGTTGGTGAGTCGGCCCGGCCTCACGATGATCCAGTCGAGCTTGCTCGTCTTAATCAGTTCCTCCTGTCGCTCTTTGTCCCGAAAATAGAAGTAGACAATGAAAATCCCGACAAACAGAGTGTAGTACAAACCAAGTCGTCCTCTTCTGTCTCCGATCCCCAGGGTGGTTTCACAAACGAATCGCTTCACGCCATGCTTTTCCATGGCAGCGATGACGTTCTTTGTTCCATCGGAGAGGATGGAGGTCTTGATGAACCAGCGCTTGTGTCCGAGGGCTGAAAGGACGGCATCCTTTCCGCGAACGGCCGATTCAACTGATTCGGGGTCAAGAACATCGCCGCGGGCAATCGAAAGGCGCTCATGGGAGGTCTTTACTTTTTCCGGATTACGGACAAACGCGGTTACCGTGTGGCCTTGAGCCAAAGCTTGTTCCACCAGGGCACGTCCAGTACCTCCAGTTGCGCCAATGATAAGAAGATTCATATGGTTGTTCCAATCCCGGCACC
This sequence comes from Bacteroidota bacterium, assembly GCA_035286705.1. Classification (GTDB taxonomy): domain Bacteria; phylum Bacteroidota; class Ignavibacteria; order UBA10030; family UBA10030; genus JACPLA01. The sequence goes on along the minus strand of DATECW010000035.1, from coordinate 21,637 downwards.
TGCATACCGCTGGGATCAAAGCTACCGAAACCCAGTGCAATATTCAATTGCGCGTTTCTGAGCAGTACGTTTCTTCGGGTCTTAGTGGAATCTTTTTCGGTTCCAGCTTTTCGAGATCCTATGCCAAATCATCGTGAGCGCGATGACCAGGATGAGAATGACGAGACTGTCGGTCTGCGTTACCATAACACCCCCGGGGGAAAATGAAAAGGTGGACAGCAAATTGTAAATGCGGTGAATGTATGTCTGACTGGTTCTTTACTTTGTTCCTTTCTTGACTCTTTTTTGTTCTAAAATCCCCAAATACTTCCTCCATGGTCCCACATCATCAACGTACCGGTTTGCCATCACTCTTGCAATCTGGGCAAGATGGTCGAGGTCGTGCACCACCCATGTTGCGATCAATTCGCGGACCGTGACGGAGCCCAACTCAGGATGCGTTCCCCGCCGGTCCAGCTCGATTCCTTTGGCGAAAATCTGCTTCAGAGTGGCAATATTTTCCATCCGAAGTTTCCCAAATTCATCCAGAAGCTCGCCCAACGATTTTCCTTTACTCTTGTCAAATTGTGCCTGACGGTCGAAGGGGGAGAACGGCTTGGACTCGCCGGATTCAAGGATGATTTTCAGGCGCGGGATCCAATCGGTTTCCTCACCGTGAATCAAGTGGCCCACGACATCGAAGGGGCTCCACGTTTTGCCCCCTTCATTTGTCTTTATCCAACTGTCGGACAATCCGGAGAGCATCGCTCTCAGTATGCCCGGTGTGCGAGAGAGGATTTCGATCGCTTCGGTCGTGTTGAAGGTCATGAGGTAGGTTCCGGTTTGGCAGGCCTTTTTGCGTTCTGCATTGGACATTGAATATTGAGTGTTGTCTTTTTTACCCTGGATGAAATGACAATGTCGAATATTCAACGATCAATGTTCAACTTCCAAGGGGCTAGTTTGAGATAACCACACCAACAACAATTCCGACGGCGACTCCACCGAATCCCCAAAGCAGCTTTTCAAGATTCAGGCCTCGTTGTTCGGCCTCTATGATCGCTTTCGCCTCCCCGAGGAGTTTCTTTGTTTCGATCAGATCCCGGTTGAGATTCTCCATCGAGGTGACGGCGGAACCAAGCCGCGCGGAAGAATCCGAAATCCGTTCCCGGGTCTCCGACGTGAGTGCCGAAAACTGCGTGCGCAATTCCTCATAATTTCTGGTTTGTTCTCTCAACCTGTTTTCCTGTAAGGTAATAATCTCGTCATAGGCACTCATCAAGCCCGAAATGCTGGTGCCCTTTTTCCTGAGATCCCGATACGCCGAATCGTACCGGCGGAATGTGAGCTTATTCAGCACGAACACGCTATCGCACTGAATGTCCACAAGGTCCCCGGCAAGGAAAAGGACGCTCTGAATTGTCCCCTCGTCGGAAAAAATCTTCGGCTGACCAAGGGTGATCAGAGGGAACAGAAGAAGAAAGACAAGGGTCGAAGTTGATGTTGAGAGTCTCATGGTAGTTATCGGTTGTCAGTGATCAGTTGTCAGTGTTTCCCACGTCTTCAAACATTCTTTGGCGCTTGCTGCCTACTCCTTACTGTATCCTGCCTACTGTTTTTTTCTCTGTTTCAACAATCGGGATTTCAGGAAGCTCCCGTCCGGTACTTTCCACGTCCCTGTACAATTCCTTCAGCCTCACTTTGATCCTTGACCTTTGGCTCCTGAATTGCTCGTCCTCCGCCCTCTGAGTCAGATCCATGATCTCGACTCTTCCCTGGATATCCTTGACATATGTTCCGAACGCAACAAGGTCCTTCTGAACCGTGTCAATGGTCGTTTTTGCCGATGTGAGAGTCAGCAGAGTCTCGTCGATCTTCTTCTCTGCCGCGTGAAGGCGATCAATTGCTTCATTCAACCGGCTGTTGGAATAGATGAACAGAAGAAAGAAGAGTAGGAGAGCGAGGAGAGCTGCCAGCGGAAAGTAGCGGGAGAGTTTTTCCATGATTCGCGTTCCTTGGGAGGTCGCTTGGACAATGATTGAATGGTGCAGCGAAACAACGCGAGTTTTCTTGTACTACCCCTTTGTCATGCGGTACTCTTCCCCTGTTAGAATCTCGACTAAGGTAGGGAAGGGGAGAGGGAAAGTCAAGGGCAGCAGGGGATATGGACGAACCAACGAATCAACGACTCAACGAACCAACGAACCAACGAAGGGCGGGTAACGAGACATCAAGAAATCCACCGTTGCTTCGTTCCCCTCGTTGTCTCGTTGCTTCGTTGACTCGTTACTACCCCTCTCGTCTACTCCCCGCCTTCGCCAAACAACGGCCTCGGCGGGCAAGCACAACTCAAATACTCCACCTATTCCTGCTTCCCCCTGCCGCATTCAACACACAGTGTTGCATAGGGAATCGCCTCCAATCGGCCCTTGTCGATCGGATTCCCGCACGAGGAGCAAGTGCCATAGGTCCGTTGCTCGATTCTCACGAGAGCGGCTTCGAGCGAATGCAGCAATTTGCGTTGGCGGTGGATCATCAGCACTGTTTGCATCGACTCTGGTGGTTCATCCGGCTGTTCGCCGATGGTGACGGCTTCCTGCGTCAGGGATTCGCTCAACACATCAAGCTCACGCACTGTCTCATCCCTCATTTCTATCACGAGAGATTTGAAGTGTTCGAAATCTTGTTCCTTAATTTGCGTGCGCGTGGACCGAACAGAATTCTTCTTGACGGGTGCACGCCGACGACCGTTCGATCGGGAGTGGTGAATTGTTTTCGTTTTGGGTCGTGTTTTCTGCATGCCAGTCCTTTCACGCCGGGGGCTATGGAAGACGCTCAGCGGGGTTGTCGAAGGTGAGTGCCTCGGTTTCCATGGGAAGCGCGACGGAACACGTTTTGCCGCAAACAGGACAAATCCAGATCGGAACTGCATGGTCGCGCGGATGTGTAAGAATCATAATTGTCTTGCATCGAGGACAAAGGTTGTCGAACAAGTGCTTCATGACGAGACCCTCCTTTCTGGTGATTGGAGAATGCCCGGAGAGCGATATCATATCGCCGGAGCGAGGAAAACATGCTCCCATTTCAATGTCCTAACCGAAGGACAGAAGAAAATAGTTTCTTGTCAAGGGAAATCGGAGAGAATATGCCCCAAAAGGAAGGCGAATGTTTTGTGGCCGAAACCAGTTTTCCAATGAACCGGTCAGTGAAAAAACCGGCTGATTGCCTAGTGTGCTCCCCGCACATCATCAGGAGAGAACTTCGTTAGTTTGACAGCTTTTGCCAAATGGCGGTCAGAGGAAGGGACTACCAAGAGGGCCTGCTTGGCGTTTTCCGCTTCAATGACTGCCCACCCGCAATGTTCTCCATCTTTGCATCCCCAATCGAAATGGGTGATGTAACCCATCGCTTCAATCTGCTGCAGCGTTTTGGTGCAGCCCTCGAGCGTGTGGGGCGCGATGATGATGAATCGGTCCATGGGGGAATTCCTCAGAAGTGAAAAGGTAAAAGTAGAAAGGCAAAATGAAAAAGTCAAAAGAAAAAGAAAGGCAAAGGGCAAAATGAAGAGTCAAACGGAAAAAGGCAAAGGGAAAAGGGAAAAAAGCTGAATGCTGTCCCCGCGTATGCGGGGAGCTGAGAGCTGACAGCCAACCTCATTTTACCAGTGCCATTCTTCTGACAATCGATTGATCGCCGAAATTGAGGCGATAGAAGTAAAGTCCTGAGGGGAGCGTGGATGCTGAGAACGTGGCTTGATACAATCTCCCGGCTTCTGCATTCTGATCGAACAGTGTGGCGACTTCCTGCCCGATCATGTCGAAGACCTTGAGACTTGCCTTCCCGTTCTCAGGGAGAGTGAATTCGATGGTCGTGGAGGGGTTGAAGGGATTGGGATAATTGGAACCGAGTGACAATTCTTTCGGCGCAAGCCCGATTTCCACTTCAGCGGCTGTGAAGTAGGATGTTGAGCCGCTATGATCGACCTGCTTGATTCTATATCCATAACGCCCGGAGGGAACGTTTTGATCGAGGAAAAGGTAATCCTTCGGAGATGTAGAAGTACCGGCGCCTGAGACGAATCCGACACGACTCCAGGCAGTTTCAGGCTTCACGTTTGACGCTTCAGAACTTGAACCTCGAACCTTGAACCCTGAAACCATTCTACGTTCTACTTCAAATCCGAAATTATCCACTTCCGTAGCGGTGGTCCAGCGAAGAATCGCATCGAGGCGTTTGGTGGAAACCGTGAAAGAGGCCATCTGAACGGGAAGTGCTCCCGGATAGATACCACCGCCTGTGATTGTTCCGTTGTTGGTGAATTCACCCTCAACAATGAGAGAACTGCCTGCGGGAATATTCAGAGTGCAGCCCGCGGCAATAGTACACGAATTCAAAACAGTGACTGCCCCATCGATGGTCAGAGTCCCTTGCGTGTTCATGACCAGATCGTGGAATGTCAGATTCAGGGTGGAATCGATGATGAGGCTTTGATCGGATGATTGATTGAAAACGACTGTACCTGTACCGGGGAGGAAGGTGGAACCCGACTTGCTTTCCCACGTCACTCCCTCAAACGAGAGTGTTCCGGCACCTGCATCAAATACGCCGCCGTTGTGGAAAGTCATCCTGTTCTTGAAGATAATGCTGCCGTACCCAAGATAGACTGCCCCGAGGTTCTGAAGTTTCTCAGTTCCCCAAACGAGAAGCACTCCGAGGGAATCAAAACGCAACACTCCGCCGTTGGAGAGAGCAAGATTCTTGATTTGGGCAGTATCTGGTCCCGATGGTACGGGAACATACACGTCGTTTACGAGCGGTGCGCTCTCGCTGATCATGACATCAAGCGATGGAGAAGGGATACCCGCGCTCCAATTGATCGGATTTCTCCACTCGCTGGTGGAACCGCCGTTCCACTGGGTCTTTGCCTGGCCGTACACCATAGATGAAGGGAGCACCGCAAGCCCCGTCACAAAGGCGAAGAGCCATTTGCGATATGAGTTCAAGAAAAGCATCTCGTGTTGAATGGTAGAAGTCTTGCTCTATTGACAGACAGACAAAAGAGGGGAGTTGGAGAATCGGAAAGCAGTTCATGCCAACTTGACGTCTGTCACAGGCCGCCTAATTGAGCGCTTGGAATATAGATAACTCGAAATAGCCGGTCAATTCTGCGATGTGCTCTGGGACACGCGGCGCGTTGCTACAAGACGCAGAAACTTGCTATCCTGGAATTGTCCCCGGAATAGGCGGTCGCTCATTTCCCCCCCCCTGTTACTTTGCCTCCGCCCAGACAATGAGGCCCTGCTGATTGGGATTGTCGAGATCCTCGTGGCGGGGGAGGATACGAATCGTATGCCCCAGCCTTCCGCTGGTTTCCATTGTGATCGTCCCGACGTACTCATGGTTCGATCCGTCCTTTTTCCCGGTACTTTTCATCAACGAGAGCTTTGGCTGCTCAATATTCCCTTTGGCATTCAGGACGCCATACCAGAGATCGACAAATACGTCGGCAGGGGTGAGATCTCCCAGTTCGATTGATGCCCGCACGGTGACTGATTCACCAACCTTGAGCTTGTCGGCTTTCTCAATGATCACCTCGCCGAGTTCAATGTCGTCCCAGGCAACGCTCACGCGCTCTTTCCAGGCCGCAAGCTCTTTTGCTTTTTTGAACTCCTCGCTCCGAAGTGCTTGTGACCGAACCTGCGCGGTGAGGTACATCTTGTCCATGTACTCGCGCACCATCCTGTTGGTATTGAATTGCGGTCCAATGGTACGCATGGATCCCTTCATCTTGCTGATCCATTCCCGCGGGAGATCGTCGGCGCCTCGTTTATAGAAGAGCGGGACGATTTCCTTCTCGAGAAGGTCGTAGAGCGCGTTCGATTCCACATCGTCCTGAAGTTTCTCATCCGTGTACTCTTCCCCCTTACCAATAGCCCAGCCTGTGGTGGCGTTGTATGCTTCATCCCACCACCCGTCGAGGATACTGAGGTTGATCGCTCCGTTCAACGCGGCTTTCATGCCGCTCGTCCCGCTCGCTTCCAGCGGCCTTCGCGGTGTGTTGAGCCAGACATCCACTCCCTGAACCATATACCGGCCGACAACCATATCATAGTCTTCGAGGAATACCATGCGGTTTCGAATGCCGTTCAGCCGTTCGAAATGAATGATCTGCCTGATCAGATCTTTGCCCGGATTGTCGAGCGGGTGCGCCTTGCCGGTGAAGAGGATTTGGACTGGCCGTTCTTTGTTGGTGAGGAGATTCGTCAGCCGTTCGGCATCCCGCAGGATGAGCGTCGCGCGTTTGTACGTGGCAAAACGCCGCCCGAAGCCGATCGTCAGTGCTTCGGAGTTAAGGACTTCTTTGGCCCGTTCAACTTCAACGGCGGGCGCTCCCCGCGCTGCAAGCTGATCCCGCAATCGGGCGCGGGCAAATGCCACAAGCCTCTCCCGGCGTCGTTCATGCGTACGCCAGAGTTCCTCATCCGGAATGTGATTGACCCGGGACCAGAGCGCCAAATCGCCGCCGTCATCACGCCATCGCGGGCCGAGGTACCGGTCGTACAATCCGGCCATGTCCCTGCTGATCCAGGATGGGCCGTGTGTGCCGTTCGTGATCGAGATGATGGGCAGATCATCAACGGGAATACGAGGCCATACGTTTTTCCACATGGAGCGCGATACCTTGCCGTGAAGCCTGCTGACCGCATTCGATTTGCCAGCCATCCGGAGGGCAAGGACCGTCATGCAGAAATGTTCCTGCAGATTGTCGGGATTCTCGCGGCCGAGACCGAGAAACTCTTTTTCACTGATCCCGAGTTCCGACCGGTAGGAGGAGAAGTACTTCGACATCAGATCGGGCGTGAAGAAGTCATTTCCCGCGGGAACGGGGGTGTGTGTTGTGAAGACAATCCCCGCACTGGCGGCCTCCCGCGCGGCGGAAAAAGAGAGTTTTTGCTCCTTCATCAGATCGCGGCAGCGTTCGAGACTCAGAAACGAAGAGTGTCCTTCATTCATGTGGTACACCCCGGGGTCGAGTCCGAGAGCCTTGAGCGCACGATAGCCCCCGATGCCGAGAAGAACCTCCTGCATCATCCGCATTTCTCTGTCCCCGCCGTAAAGCTGATCTGTGATTTTCTGATCTTGTCGCGAATTCTGAGGGATGTTTGCATCGAGGAGATAGAGAGGCGCGCGCCCGACCCGTACGAGCCATAATTGGGCAGTGACGGATCGGCCGGGAAGCTCGCATGAAACCGTTATCGGTTTGCCGTTTTGGTCCCGCTGCAGTTCGATCGGGAGCGTGTAGAAGTCGTTCTCAGGGTATCGCTCCTGCTGGAATCCGTCAACATTGAGATATTGCCGGAAATATCCCTGTTGATACAGCAGTCCAACGCCCACCAATGGGATTCCCAGATCGCTTGCCGCCTTGAGATGGTCGCCAGAGAGAATGCCGAGTCCGCCCGAGTAGTTGGGAAGACACTCGGTGAGGCCGAACTCCGCAGAGAAATAGGCAACGTGTGTTTTGAATATCTCGCCGTAGGTCTTCTTGAACCAGCAGGAACTTGCCTCACGATATTTCTTGAATTTTTCGTACCCCCGCTCGACCTGCGCCAGATAGGCTTCGTCGCGGGCGGCACTGTTAAGCCGTTCTTGCTTGATGGTGCCCAGAAGGCGAACGGGATTGTGCTGCGTCTGTTCCCAGATGTCCGGATCGAGACGAATAAACAATTCCATCAAGTCGGTGTCCCATACCCAGGCGAGGTTGTGGGCCAGTTCGAGCAGACATTCGAGTCCGGGTGGAATTGAGGGATCAACCGTATAGGTTTGAATCGGTCGTGTCATAAGGAGAACCCTTCTGAAAGAGGCTGCTGCAGATGTAAGGGTTGGAAGAGCAAAAGAAGGGTGAAACGAAGATCATCCGTCTGCTTCATGGGAAGCCTGTTTGTCGGAAAAAACGATGGAGGAACTCCAATCGCTTGAACAAAGGTTAAGGAAGATTGGCAAGAAATGCCAGAGGAAGGAGGGAAAAGGGGGCAAAAGGGGCGGAAAAACGAAATTCGAAATCCTGAATTCACTTTGTCCCGCCTTCTGGGATTCCTAAGAAAGCGGAATCTAGAATTTCGTTCCCGCGTACGCGGGAATTGAATTTCGGATTTGTCCTGCGTTCACCTTCCAAACAAATGATTCCAGAGGATGGGGAGGAGAAAATACGCCCAGCTCATCCCTGCGAGAACAAGGCCCGCAAGTCCAAGCACTGCCCATCCTGCCATCTTGATTTCACCATCGGGTTTCTTCGAATACTTAAGGGCAAGCCCGAATCCCGTAACGCCGACGACGAGACCGAGAGCGGAGAGAATTCCAAAAACGATCAGAAGAAGATTATCAGGCATGATCAGGATCCTTCTGCAATTCAGAGAGCCCGGGAGGCAATGTCGGCTTCTCTTTCTTGGGCAAAAGGATTGACGCAATGATGGAAATCGTGAGGACACCGACGACAACGCCAAGAGCGATGGTGATCGGCATGTCATAGAAACTCTCGATGAGCATCTTCACTCCAATGAAAGCAAGAACAATGGAGAGGCCGAATTTCAAATAGTGGAACAGATCGAGCAGTCCTGCGAGGGCAAAATACAGGGCCCGAAGGCCAAGGATGGCAAAAACATTTGATGTATAGACGATGAAGGGGTCGCGCGTAATTGCAAAAACAGCGGGTATTGAATCGAGTGCGAAAACAAGATCTGTCGTTTCGACGACGATAATCACGACAAATAAGAGCGTTGCATAAATCTTCTTTTCCGCCCTGATGAAGAACTTCCCCTCATGATATCCGGCGGTGATTGGGAGGATCTTCTTGAACAATCGAACGAAGATGTTGCTCTCAGGATGAATGTCCACTGCCTCGTCCTGAAATGCCATCTTGATTCCGGTGAATACCAGGAATGCGCCAAAGATGTAAAGGATCCAGTGGAATTGCCTGATGAGCGTCACCCCGACGAATATCAGCAATCCTCTCATCAGCAGGGCACCGACGATTCCCCAGAAGAGGACCTTGTGTTGGTACTTTGCCGGCACTTTGAAATACGAGAAAATCATCAGGAAGACGAAGAGATTGTCGACGCTCAGCGATTTTTCGATGATGTAGCCCGTGAAGAACTGGAGAGCGACCTCGGAACCCTCGAAGAAGTAGACACCGGCGTTGAAGAGGAGGGAAAGGAAGATCCAGAATGCGCTCCAAAGAAGCGCTTCCTTGATCTTGACTTCATGCGCCTGCTTGTGGAACACCCGCAGGTCGAGAACAAGCATGAAAACGACAAAGAGATTGAAAATCGCCCAGAGCCAGGGGCCGTGGTTCATTGGTGATTCATAGCCCAGAGAATTCTCATGAAGCAAGATACAAAAAATTTTTCAGAAGTCGGGACTTTTTAGGAGAGCGCTTCAGGAACGAGGTCGGGTCCAGTACCAATAAAAAGGGAGCGAAATCAGCAGCAGCACAATGCCGATAATTGCATTCCGTGTGTCTTCAACCAGTGTGTTGTACAAGAACCAGGTCACGATCAACACGAACAACAACGTGGCGTACGGATATCCCCACGCCTTGTAAGGACGTTCAGCGGTAGGCATCTTCCTGCGAAGCACGATGACCGTCACGGCGGTCAAACCATAGAAGAACCATGATCCGAAAACAACATATGAAGCGATCTGTTCATACGTGCCGCTGAATGTGAGCAAACAGCTCCAGACGCCCAGGACAATAATGGCGATATAAGGGGAATGGAACCGCGGATGGACCCGGCCGAAGGAACGGGTCATCGCTCCGTCCGCTCCGGCAGCGTACGTGGAACGCGGCCCCGCAAGAAGCATCCCGTTGGTGGACCCGAATGTCGAGCAGAGAATCCCGATAATGACGAGGGAGGCTCCAATGGGGCCGAGCGCTGTCGCTGCCACATCGGCCGCGATCCGGGGCGACCCTGCCATCGAATCGAGGGGCAGCACGAATGCAAAGGCAAGGTTGGCCGCGAGATACAGCGCGATGACGGAGAATGTGCCAATGAGCAGAGACCTGGGCACGTTGCGCCGCGGATTCTTGAACTCGCCGGCCGCAAGCGTCACATCGATCCATCCATCATATGCCCAGAGAGCTGAGATCATCGCGAGACCGAATCCTGCCGTCAACCTGCTTGTCCATTCATCCGGCCACCATGGAAGAAAATTCGATGTCGATCCAACACTTGAGAAGAATGCCGCCAAGATCAATCCTATGAGGGCAATCACTTTTGCACTGGTGAAAATGTTCATGACCCACCCGCCGAACACGACCCCCCGGACATTGATGAAGGTGACGACGGCGATCGTGAGCATGGCCGTCAGCTGAACCCACCCCATTCCGAAATCAAACGACAGGCCGAGGACATGGACAGGGTAGTCAAAGAATCGTTGAGTCGGCTCGAAGGCCGGTATGAAGTACCCGAGGAACGTGGCGAATCCCACGGCGATCGCGGCCGCCGATCCTGCTTTGTTGATAAAGAAGTCGTTCCAGCTGAAGAGAAAGCCCCACACGCGCCCGAAGCTTTCCCGAAGATACACATACGGACCGCCGGCCTGCGGAAGAACGGCACTCAGTTCCGCGAGAGTCAGAGCGCCGAACAGCGTGAGCATCCCGGCGACCACCCACACAAGCATGATGGGACCCATCGCCTGCAGGTGGCCCGCAATCGTGGCCGGAACAATGAAAATGCCCGAACCGATGATCACTCCCATGTGAATCGCAATTCCTTCGCGCAATCCGAGGGCGCGGAGAAGCTGAGGTTGTGGTGTAGGGTCAGTCATTTGTTGGAATTATCAAGAGTGTATGAAAGTATGAATGTGGGTGTATGAGGGTATCAGACCTTCCAATGCTCTGGATGCTGCATCATCCTGATCTGGATGACCTGCGAATCCGGTCAACGAGTGAGTATCGCTCTTCTTTTGGAAACTTCCCAGTTAGTCTGAAGACTTCCATCGCAACGTTCAATGCCATTCGGTACACGTCGAGATCCCTATGCGACCTCACTCTCACAATCCCCCCCATTTCTTGCTCTACCCTCTTACTTTCTTACCCCCTTACCCCCACCGTCTTCTTCTCCTCCACCTTTTCTCCAACAACCATCAGTACTCCCACCATCACTGCAATTCCAATGAGGATCGATATCCAGGGGGAAAGTCCGAAGGCCGTTGGAATATCGCCAACCAGCATTCCGACAAACGCGGCAAGCAAGGCGTACGGAAGCTGGGTGCGTACATGATCTATGTGATCGCAGGCAGAGGCCATCGAACTGAGGATGGTGGTGTCCGAAATCGGCGAACAGTGGTCCCCGAAGACAGCCCCTGCAAGAACCGAACTGATGACGCCGTGCAAGATGATGGTCATGTCAGCGCCTGAAAGTGCCGCGTCTATGCCAAGCGTATTGGCTAACGGGATCACCAGGGGCATCATAATGGCCATGGTACCCCAGCTGGTTCCGGTTGCGAAACTGACGACGGCTGCAATGATGAATGTCAGGACGGGCAGCCAATGCGGCTCGATGGTTCCCCGCAGAATCTGAACAAGGAAGGATGCCGTGTGAACCTCTTCCGTCACTGCCCCGATCGACCAGGCGAGCACGAGGATCAACATTGCAAGAAGCATGGATTTCAATCCATCGAACCACGCATCGATGGCGTGTGCGATGCTCATGAGCCGTTGTCCGATGGTCAACAGGATGGCTGCAATGCATCCGGAGAGCGAAGCCCAAAGCAGTGAAGCGTACGAATCGGAGTTGCTGATAATCTCCCCAATGCCGTACGTAAACTGTCCCTTTGCCTGGAGGGCCGCCGTCCCGGTAGTGTAGAGGCTGTACAGTCCCACAAAAAGGATTGTCAAAATGGGGAGGAATCCGTTATACCATCGTGCGGGCATGCTGCCCGAGCCGATGTTCGTGCTTTCCGTCAGATCGACAGCCGGCTGGGCACCGTCCCGAAGGACCTTGCCGGTCGTGCGGGCCCTGCGTTCCGCCTTGAGCATGGGACCGAAATCGCGGTCAAGAAGTCCGATCAGAAAAACGAGAATCAACGTGAAGATGGGGTAGAATCGATAAGGGATCGTTTGGAGGAATACCGAGTAGGGCTCCTCCGGGGAGTTGATGGTTTTAAGGCCGTCTGCAATCAGACTAATCTCATACCCAATCCAGGTCGAGATGATGAAGACGCTCGCCACGGTCGCAGCTCCGGCATCGACAATGAACGAGAGCTTTTCCCTGGACACGCGCAGCTTGTCGGTAATAGGCCTCATCAAATTGCCCCTCACGAGGACGTTGGCGTAGTCGTCAAAGAACATGACGAACGCCATAAACCATGTTGCAAGCTGACCGCCGCGTGCCGTGCGGGCAAATCTCGTAATAACATTGGCGATGCCAATCGTCCCTCCGTTCTTGGAGATCACCCCGACCATTCCGCCGAACATCAGACTGAAGAGAATGATCTTGACGTGGCTCGTGTCGGACAGCGCCTTGACGACAAAATGGTCCAGCACGCGAAAAATGCCCGCGGCGACGTTGTAATCGAAAATAATAATTGCACCAACCCAAATCCCTGCAAACAATGAAATCACAACCTGCCGGAGGATGAGAGCGAGGAGGATTGCCACAAGGGGAGGAAGGATGCTCAGCCATCCCGGGACAACGCGGACAGTGGCGGATACCCTGGAGCCCGCTGCCTCAACGGTGATCTCGTGTGAGCCGGCCGAGGAAAAAATAGCGTCTTCCAGAAGAAGCGTACCCCGAACGAAGCGAATTTCTTCTGAAGCTTTTTCGCCGGGAACATTTCGCCCAAATCCCGCATACACGGCGTGCGATGAAAAGTCGCTGAGGATCTTGCCGGCGGAATCCTTTGCAACAACACTGAGGGAAACATTCACGCCAGAAAGAATGAGCTGTGGCGTATTAATTTCTAATTTGACCGGGAGGGAAGGTTGGGCGGAAAGCGACGAAAGAAACAATCCGCATGCAAGGGCGAGGACCACAATCGGGCGCAACGAGATCTCCTGAGGTAGTTGGCAAATCCTCAATACCAAATTCTGACTTCTGAACTCTGTCTTCTGACCTCTGTCTTCCAATTTAACCACCGAAGATAACTAACTGAATTTCCTCAGGCAAGAGAGAACTGACGGATCGGATGGTACTACCCCTGAGAACGCTCTCGATGAGATTGCGCGAATGTGGGCCCACGATAACACGCTCAACGCCGAACGTTGCCGCATATTCGGTGATCGTGTAACCCACTTCATTACTGGGGACGGAAATGCTCTGAAAGTCGATTCCTGCGCGTTCGCAGACTTCGCTGATATGTTTTTCCGCCCCGTTTGTCTCCATTTCAAGGCGTTCGGGAAGGAGGCCGACGGCCACTTCCTTTATCCTTAAAACGAAGAGAAGGGCATTTCGAATTTTTGCCTCTTCAACGGCGAAATTCAGCAAGCGGTCGTTCATATCCTTCATGGCGAGCAAATACTTGACGCTGGGGAGCGGCTTCCTCCGCCGTTTGGTCACGGGCGATGGCGCGACGCCAGGCTGGAAGGCTGGAGCGACAACCGGTTTCCGTTGGGCAAGGTAACGGGCAGACAAGCCGACGATCAGCACAAGAGTGATGAACACAGTCGCTTTTGGCTTGTCAATGATGATGGAACCTTCAATAAGAAAGAGCACTGCCGCAGAGACCAGCATCATGAGCCTTGTCCGGTTCGGGAGTTTGAGCGAAAGGTCCGTCGCAGTCGACCCCACATTGATCAGAATCGCCCCCACCACGCCAATTGCATATAATTGTGCCAGAGTGAGGACGTCGTTGACAAACAAGAGGACGATGATCGGCACAATGGTCGAAACCGCCAACGGCATGATGGGGACACCGTTGGCATTCAACTTGCGAAGAGGAGCGGGCAATTCGTGGTCCACTGACATCAGGAATTGAATTGAGATCAAAGCATTGAGTGCCGTGTTGCCCGCGGAAATGAGGAGAAATCCGATTGTTCCGGCGACGACCCACCCAAACCAGGGTGCGATATACGATTCTCCCAGGAAGCGCAGCATTTCTTCTTTGTGTTCCAGCCTGCTCATGGCCGGTATCGCGTGCATTGCAAGGGTCAAAAAGACTGTTGCCAACACAACCTTTGTCAGTATCGAGAGAATTGCGCGGCGTGAATCACGGGCGGGATCCTTCATGAGGCCTGTCATGTTGGAAACGGCTTCAATGCCGGAAATACTGAGGATGATGCCGACAAAAACTTCCCAATTGGCAAAGAAGGTACCGGAAGGCCGTTCGATATGAGTTGTCGCGATCGTGGTGGGGAGGGAAGCGATCATGATCACCAAAAGCGTCCCCACGGCCGCAAGCGAGATAAAGATCGCAGCTGCCCCCGTGTGTTTCGGACCATACCAGTTGAAAACTCCGACGCCAAGGATGATAACAATGGCGGCAAGAAGGGGGTCGTGAATTCCGAAGTAATGTGCAGCATCGAGGATTGAAAGTGCGATGGTGACGACATAGTCCGCACTGAGGAGGAGCGCTCCGATGACCGCCCATGTTTTCGATCGGCCGTACACTGAGCTGTACACGCCGCCGCCCTTCGGATACAACCGGCAGATGGTGATGTAGTTGACGGCCACGAGCGTCGTCAACGCGAGCATCGCCATGAGATGCCAGAAGCTCGAATATCCTGCCAGGGCAAATCCTATCCCCAGCACATAGGCAATGCTTGTTCCCCAATCGCCGTCAAGAATAGCCGCGCTGCGGATCCAGCCGAGGACACGCGGCCTGCTGGTGGCGTATTCGACAACGGTTGTCTGCTGGACAGACAATGAAGCTGCATGTTCCAAGTACTATCGACCTCTCACAAAAAAAGCCGACGCAGCGAAGCATCGGCTCACCAATTGTTTCACTATGCTTGTGTTGTACGTGATTCTCAGATGTACTGCTGATCTTCAAAACACATGAGTTCCAAACAAACGGCACACATAATACGGAAAACTCTCCCCGTCTCACAAGAAAATAAAATCACATTGTGCGGATATCGGCGGGAAATGATTGTAACATAACGTCTTCTGGCTCTTTCGAAAAATAATCGAAAAGGCCGATCGATCAGCGATGTGGCCGCAGGCGAATAAGTACTAGGGAGTTGGCGGGAGCAACGGTTTCATTTTTTCAAGAAAACGATCGGGGGGAAGATATCCGACGACGCGCGAGGAAAGCGCTTCTTCTCCATTGGTGTCGAGGAAGACAATTGTGGGAACTCCGGCAATATCGAACTTCTTGCGCAGTGCCTCTGCCTCCGGCGAATCAAAATGCGTCAGGTCGACTTTCAACCGAACGAAGCGTTCTGCAACGGCGATCACATCGGGATTCGTGAACGTTTTCCTGTCAAGCTCAAGACACGGAATGCACCAATCGGCATAAAAATCGATGATGATTGGTTGTTCCGATGCCTTCGCCTCGTTGATCCAATCTTCATTGTACGGGTGCCACGAGATCGACGGTTCACGTAGTGCGTTTGCGAAGACGCCTCCAACAACAACACAGGCAATTCCGAATACCCATTTCACGCGCTTCAACCACACTTTGTCCTTCGCGGACGGCTCAATGAATCCAAGATACAATCCCCCTGCGATCAGGGTAAATGGCACGACGTACGCCGCGAACCTGGGAAGGAACGCAAGCGATAGATAGAAAAGTGCCGCTCCGGTGAGGACAACCCCAAAAATCCGCTCCACCCAAATGAGCCACGCCCCCGATCGTGGGACCTTCTTCAGCAATCCGGAAAACGTTCCGAGAATGAGATAGGGAAAGCCAAGGCCCAATGAGAGTACAAAGAAGGCCCAGAATCCGAACACCGGATCTCCCTTTTGTCCGACAAGGGCAAGGAGGGCTATCACGGGAGGTCCGATACAGGGTGCCGCAAAAACCCCAACGACAAGTCCGGAAATGAAGAGGCTGATGAATCCGGTCCCAGTGGCTCCGCCAAGCTTGCTCGTGAGCCAGTACGGCGCCTGGATCTGATAGACGCCGAACATGCTGAGGGCCAATGCAAAGAGAAGCGCACCGATGGCTGCGAGAACCCAGGGGCTTTGAAGCCAGCTGCCAAACAAGCCTCCACTCATGGCCGCGGTGACGCCGAGAACGCTGTACATCGAAGCAATCCCGAGAATGTACACCACCGCCTTTATGAAAACGCGGGCAGTGTTTGTGTCGCTTTGGGTGCCGAAGAGCGAAACAGTGACAGAAAGCATCGGGTAAACGCAGGGGGTCAGGTTGAGGGCGAGACCAATAAGGAAGATCGCAAGAAACGCGACAAATGATCCCTCGGTGGCAAAAAGCTTTGCAAGCTCATTCTCTGTGCCCGCCAAAAGGGCCTCATCGTAGCGTGCGAAGAGCGATTCATTTTTTTTTTGTACGGACTCGCCGGCAGCGGCTACGATGAGAAGAACGTCTACGGAAAGCGAAGAGGGAGCGAGACAGACCTGATCGTTGCACGCCTGAATCTTCACGGTCGCCGGAAGCGTGTGCGTACCCGGCTTGATCTTATCCGAAAGTTTCAGCGTCAGGAAAATCGGAACGGTCTCGTCGTACACACGAAGTAGATCGTCGGCGAATCCGAACTGCTGAAGAGTACCTTCTGGATACCGTATGTCCGCAATGATTACGCCTTCGATAGTCTGAAGTTCGACACTCGTGCCGATCAAGTAGTCGTAGGTTGGAGTGTGAGCGTTGATGTGCCATCCTTCCTCGATCGTGAGGAGGATTGCCACCTGCGCGCTCGAACCGCTCTGGAAGGTCTCCTGTGAGAGTTTCACCTCTGCTTTGACCTGTTTGCTGCTTGATGCGGAGAGCGACTGGGCAGGGGCGGCGGACCATGCAATCAGAATCGACAACAGCGTATTGCGAAGGATCGTTTTCATTGTCATGAGGTTGGAATGATTTCTAGAGAAGGTTTTTCAGCCTTCGCTGCAGCTCGGCCTTGGTGACAAGACCCGTGAACGTGTGGACAATCGTGCCTTGCTTGTCGATGAGAAACGTCGTCGGGATGTATTCGAATCCTCCGTACGCTCTGACGATCTTGCCGTTTCCGATGACCACGGGATAGTTGATCTTGTATTGCTTCACGAACGGATTCACAACGCTCCATCCTTCTTCGTCGAGAGAAACCCCGACGATCTCAAATCCCTTTCCCTTGTATTCCTTGTACACTTCAAGAAAATCCGGAATTTCCTTTCGGCACGGGCCGCACCAGGTTGCCCAGAAGTTGAGGAGAACAACCTTCCCTTTGAGCTGGGAGAGTTGAACTGTCTTTCCGTCGGAAGTCTTCAGTTCGAAATCCGACGCCTTCTTACCTTGGGCAAAGACGGCTCCGGTGAAAACGACAAGGGCAACAATAATCAGGAAACGCGACATGAGACCACCTTTCGGGATGGATTTGACAAAAACGATTTCCCAATATAACACTTTGAAGGGAGAAATTTATCCCGATGAGTCATTTTTTTGTGGGATGACGATTATACGGCACGCAGGCAGGGCTTCGGCGGCCCCGTAGACATCGCGGGGCAAGCAGGCAACGAGTCAACGAATCAGCGAGACAACGAAGGAAGAGGGAGGTATTGCCCACAGCTTTAGCTGTGGGTTAACGATTACAGAAAATCCCGAAAACCGTTTTAACGGTTTATGGAACTCATCCCTACCTGCCGGTACGGCGGGCCCAGTAGAAATCACGGGCATGCAGGCAACGAAACAACGTATCAATGAAAGAACGAGTCAATTCATCAATCGCCAAACGTTCTCGTTGAATCTCGAATCCCGAAATGGTATTTTGGTTGCACTCATGAAACCGGCATGCGTCATCGGCTTTGACGGGGGAGGTACCAAAACGACTGCGATCCTGGCCGATCGCAAGGGAAATGTGCTGGCAGAAGTCTCCGGCGGGCCTTCAAACTTCCAGATTATCGGCGTTGAGCAAGCATCGGAACTGCTGCTTTCTCTTCTTACTCAATGCTGTGAGAAAGCCGGCAAGCCTTCCTCCGAAGTCAAAGCTGCCGTGGCAGGGTTGACCGGCGCTGGGCGCCCCGGGGATCAACAACGAATGCGGGAGGCTTTTTCCGAGCATGCCCGCAAGCTCGGCATGCCCTTGGAATACGCGGCGATCGAGAGCGATGCCAGGGTTGCCCTTGAGGGTTCTTTCAAAGGGGGGGCGGGGATTATCCTCATAGCCGGCACCGGCTCCATTGCGTACGGGAAAACGCAGGAGGGGCAAGTTTTTCGTGTGGGAGGATGGGGTCGTGTGATAGGGGATGAAGGGAGCGGCTACGCCATCGGCCGCGATGCTCTCAATCTGGTCACGAAGCATCTTGACGGACGGGGAAAAGAGACTCTTCTGACAAAACTGGTGGCTGACCGCTTCGGCCTCAAGGACCAGGAGGGTATTATCAATGCCGTCTATCGGAACAATTTCGATGTAGCATCCGTCGCGCCGCTGGTGATTGAGGCCGCAGGACTGCGTGACACTGAATCGGAGCGAATTTTGAATCGTGCTGCATTTGAGCTTACCGAGCACATTCGCACGCTCACGTTCAAGCTCGAAGGGGCGACGAGGGCGCCGCGCCAAAAAATCCCGCTTTCATTTATCGGCAGCCTCCTGGCCGAGCAGACGCTTCTTGCCAGGATTGCAAAACACAAGATAGAATTCTCCATACCTCAAATCACTGTTGTGAGGGCGCAGGCTTCCCCGGCTTTCGGGGCCGTCTTGATGGCGCTGCGCCTCATGGAAGACTAAGTTGATCGACGTCGTCCTTCCATACATATCCGGTCCCTCGTTCGAACGAACACTCAAACAGTTCTCCCTCTCTCCCTATGTCGGCCACATGGTCGTAGTCCATGACGGTTCATTTTCCGGAGGTCAGGGAAAATGCGAGTCCTTCAAGAGCGATTCGTATGCGTCCAGTATGACCTTCAGCAAGATTCTTGGGACCTCCAAAAACGAATTCATCCTCATTTTGCCTCGAGTGGACGAAGTCTCAATGGGCGAATCCTGCCTTGAACGTTTCATGGGCATTCTCAGCGAAACAGGTGCGGGAATGGCGTATTCGGATTCCTACACGGTGGGGATTGGCAAACGATCCTCTCATCCTGTGAACGAATACCAGTTCGGGAGCATCCGGGACAATTTTGATTTCGGGATGTTTCAAATGTATTCCACCAACGCGATCCGATCTGCATTGAAAAAACACGGGGCACTGGCAGACGTACGGCACGCAGCACTGTACGATTTGCGTCTCAAGGTCTCCGTCGATCATCAGTTGTTCCACGTGCAGGAATATCTCTATTCCGTCATCGAGTCCGACACGAGAAAAAGCGGCGAGAAGCAATTCGACTACGTTGACCCTCGGAACCGGGAAGTTCAGAGAGAAATGGAGCGCGTTGCGACGGATCATCTCAAACGCATCAACGCGTATCTTTCCCCGGAGTTTAAGCGCCTCCCGAAGTCGTCCGGAACGTTTCCGGTGGAAGCGAGTATTGTTATCCCTGTTCGGAATCGCGAGCGCACAATCGCGGACGCCGTCAACAGTGCTCTCACACAGAAAACAGACACGACGTATAACGTCCTGGTGGTCGACAATCATTCGACAGACGGGACAACTTCCGTCCTCGCCGAACTTGGGCGAAAAAATCCCCGGCTCCACCATCTGGTTCCTTCACGAAACGATCTTGGAATAGGGGGTTGCTGGAATACAGCAATCAGTTCCGAGTACTGTGGGCGCTATGCCGCACAGCTGGACTCCGATGACCTCTACAGCGGTGAAAAGACACTTCAGTCAATCATCGAAACGTTCCGAAGCGGCGAGTATGCAATGGTGATCGGCTCCTACAAACTTGTGAATATGCAGCTGGAAGAAATCCCTCCGGGCGTGATCGACCACAAGGAATGGACTCCCGAGAACGGCAGGAACAATGCCCTCAGAATCAACGGACTGGGAGCGCCGCGGGCATTTCTCACCCAACTGCTACGTGACCACCCGATCCCCAATGTAAGCTACGGTGAGGACTATGCTGTCGCCCTCCGCCTCTCGAGGGAGTATCGCATTGGGAGGATATTTGAGCCGATCTATCTGTGCCGCCGGTGGGAAGGGAATACCGACGCTGCATTGCCCATCGAGCAGATCAATCGCAACGACAGCTATAAAGACAAGATCCGGACCATTGAGATGCTTGCACGCCAATCGTTGAATGCTCGCCGACGGTTTGAACCGACAGTTCCTCAACCGTAGTCCGCGAGTGACTCTCCACCACAATCATACCGCCCGGCGTTTCAAATCTCCAACGACTCGCAGCTCTATTCCCGAAGAAATGAAGGCCCTCCTTGATGGGCAGAAGAAATCCTGGAAACTGCTCGCGGAAGGATATGCATCACTGTCTTCAGTTCGGCAACGGGAGGTCGCTTGCAACGGCTTCAATGTCACACTCCAGTTCAATCCCGGCCGTATGACAAGCACGGCGGCTCCCGTCGATGCAGAGTCCATCAAACGGCGATCGTGTTTTCTGTGTGTCGAAAACCTCCCTCGGGAACAAGATGGGTTCCTGTACGCCAATGACTTCGTAATCCTCTGCAATCCCGCACCCATCTTTCCCCAACACTTCACGGTGTCGCACCTCCGTCATCGCCCGCAGGCCCTTGAACCGTTCTTGTCGCAGTTCCTTTTAATGGCAAGAAACTTCAGTCCCGAGTTTTCGGTTTTTTACAATGGACCTCAATGCGGCGCATCTGCTCCCGACCACATGCACTTCCAGGCGTCCCCAATCGGGCTCATTCCGGTTGAACACGAAGCACAACAATCCGTTCGACGAACGACAGTGGCGTCCTTTGAAAAGACAGAAATCCTCACTTTGAAGGACTTTGGAAGAGAAACGATTATCGTGGAGGGAAGCGATTCGGAAAGAATCGGGAAGATTCTCAAAAAGCTTCTGGCTTCCCTCAAGAAAGCGGTTGGCACAACGGAAGAACCGATGGTGAACATCCTCTGCTCGTTCAGTGAAGCTCTGTGGCGTGTCATTCTCTTCCCGCGGGCAAAACACAGACCGGATGCCTTCTTCCGAAATGACGACAGCAGAATCCTTGTCAGCCCCGCGGCTGTGGATATGGGTGGTTTGATCATCACGCCGTCGGAAAGGGATTTCAATCGTCTGGACGGAAGGATCATTGAGTCAATCTATTCTGAAGTTTCACTTGACCGTCAGACCGTGCACAGGGCGCTTGAGGCCCTCTCATGATGACAAAAGAGCCATTGATCCATGTGGGAATCATTGAGAATCGGACGGAGATTCGCGGCACGTGTCTTGAAGCTTGTCTGGTGAACGCCAGAAATCGTGTCAGAGGAGAGGTTACTGTAGTAAGAAACGGTGACACACTGGAGCTTTCTGCGCAATCAGGCGAGAGAATCACAGGAGCAGAATTGCGGATTGACGCTGGGGAGGGTCGGTTCCTCCTTCACAATGTCACTATCGGCGTTCAGTTTCACTGGGAACGAGTCGAGGATCAATCGTTTCACGGCGTTCTTCGTCTCGTTCGGGATGCAAGGGGAATCACAGCGATCAATGAAATCGGCCTTGAAGAGTA
>DATECW010000034.1:0-3932 GCA_035286705.1 Bacteroidota bacterium | reverse complement strand
CGGCCCTACAGGCATCGGGATTCTCTACGGGAAAGAGGCATTATTGAATACGATGCCTCCCTATCAGGGTGGGGGCGACATGATCAAGTCCGTTTCCTTCGAGAAGACGGTCTACAATGACCTTCCCTACAAATTTGAGGCGGGCACTCCGAACATCGCAGGGACAATCGGATTGGGGGCGGCGGTCGACTATCTTTCAAAATTCCAGATTGAAGATGTTGAGAATCATGAAAGGGCCGTCTTGAGTTACGCGACAGATGTACTCGGGAGCATTGAGGGTGTACGCCTCATTGGCACAGCGCGCGAGAAACTCGGCGTGGTTTCTTTTCTACTGGATGACGTGCATCCGCATGACATTGGCACGATATTGAATGAAGAGGGAATAGCGATCAGGACCGGTCATCACTGTGCACAACCCGTCATGCTGCGATTCGGCATTCCCGCCACCGCGAGGGCTTCGTTTGCGATTTACAACACGAAGGAGGAAGTGGACGCCCTTGCCAGGGGGATTCAACGTGTGAAAGAGGTTTTTTCATGAAGTCGGATGTCCGCTCGCTGTATCAGGAAATCATTCTCGATCACAACAAGAGCCCGAGGAATTTCCGCGCGATGGAAGATGCTACCCGGGTGGTGGACGGATACAATCCGTTGTGCGGCGATCACTACACCGTCTATCTGAAGATGAACGATGAAAGAATTGAGGATATCAGTTTCACGGGTTCCGGGTGCGCAATTTCAAAGGCCTCGGCCTCGGTCATGAGCAGTATGATCAAAGGCAAGACAAAAACAGAGGCGGCAGCGCTCTTTACTACATTCCACGACCTGGTGACAGGCACCGTGGAGCTTGATGGCAAAATCGAAGAATTGGGACGGCTCGCGGCGTTCGCCGGCGTGAGTGAGTTTCCCGCACGAGTGAAATGCGCCAGCCTGGCATGGCACACGATGAAAGGCGCTCTGGAATCGACATCAACGACAGTCTCAACGGAATAAGAAGGAGGAATTCACCATGGCCGATGAACAGACCGTGATCGCTGAAACCGCTGAACGCGTTTCTATCACGCCCCGTGCAGCGCAGGAGATTCGCAAGATCAAGTCGGACAACAAGATTCCTGAAGTACACGCACTGCGTCTTGGGATCAAGGGCGGCGGCTGCTCGGGGATGAGCTACGTCCTCGCATTCGACGAAAAGCCGAGACAGGGAGACAATGTCTTCGAAATCGAAGGTCTCACAGTGTACGTCGACCCGAAAAGCCTTTTCTATTTGTCAGGTACAGCGCTGGACTTTTCCGATGGGCTGAACGGAAAGGGGTTTGTCTTTAATAATCCTCAAGCAACACGTACCTGCGGGTGCGGGCAATCTTTCGGTGTTTGATGGAAGATCAGCAGAACAAAGAACAGGGTTCCCAGATCGAACCGAAGACGGAAGCGAAAGCATCCACGCTGGAGGAACGGATTTGGGACGCATTGAAGGAATGCTACGACCCGGAGATTCCTGTCAATATCGTCGACCTTGGACTGGTCTACAAAGTTGCCATCGATGACTCCATCCCGGGAGAAGCAAATGTGTTTGTCACCATGACTCTCACTGCTCCCGGTTGCGGCATGGGGCCGGTCATTGCCGGTGATGTCAAGCGCCGCGTTCAAATGGTTTCGGATGTAGGCAATGTTCGGGTTGATCTGGTGTTCGATCCCATCTGGAACCCGGGGATGATGACCGAGGCAGCGAAGCTTCAATTGAATATGCTGTGATTTCTTTTCGTTCAAGGAGGTAGCATGGATTTTATGAATGTTGTTCTCCGGTGGCTTCACATCGTCTCCGGAATTCTCTGGATTGGCATGTTGTATTTCTTCAACCTGGCCTACAGCCAGTTTGCGGCGTCACTTGAAGGAGACGCCCGCAAAACGGTGATGACAGGATTGCCGCCGCGAGTGCTCTTCTGGTTCCGGTGGGGAGCGGCTTACACGTGGATCAGCGGTTTCCTTTTGCTTCTCCTCGTCTACTATCACGGCGGTCTTATGTTTGAATCCGATAATCTCAACGGATGGGGGACCGGGTCGATCGTCATGGTGGCTGCAACCTTCCTTTTATTCGCTGTCTATGATGTCCTCGCAAGAAGCCCGGTGGGAAAAAACCTCAGGGTTTTCGGTGCCGTTGGATTCATGCTGATTGTGCTTGTCCTGTATCTGATGATTTCGTGGGGCGGATTTTCGTTCCGTGCCTACAACATTCATCTGGGAGCGTTGTTCGGAACGATCATGGCTGCCAATGTCTGGATGAGAATTTGGCCGGCCCAGAAAAAGGTTCTGGCCGCCGTGAAGGATGGAACTGCTCCGGATCAGGCACTTGTGGCGTCGGTTGCAGCGCGTTCACGTCATAACACGTATCTCAGCGTCCCGCTCATTTGGACGATGATCAGCGCCCACACCGCCGTCCCCGCAGCTGACTCATGGCTCTATCTCCCCGGAGTCATTCTCGTTGGTTGGGTGTCCGTCGCCCTATTGTTCAAGAAAGCTGGAATGCTGAAGGGGTTCTGATGAATCAAACACCAACTTTTTGAAAAGTCTCTTTATTCACATCATAGTATCAAAGGAGAATGTATGGCATACGAATGGAAATTCAATCCCCGTCCTTATTCCGATGACGAGGCAAAAAAAGCTTTAAAGGATGTTGTGAGCCCAGAAACGACCGATTGGCATTACAACACGCACCACAAAGGGTATGTAACGGCCCTGAACAATATTGAGAAGGGACTTGAAGGAGCGGATCGTACAACGGCAAACGGCAACTACAGTGTCGTTGGAGAGCTGAAACGCCGATTCACGTGGAATCACTCGGGCGCGCTTCTTCATGATGTGTATTGGGAAGTCATGGGGGGCGATGGGGATCCGGCCAAAGGCCCTGAGGTCAAAGCGGCTCTTGAAAAGGAATTTGGCTCATTCGACGCGTGGAAAGCAGACTTCAAAGCCTCAGCAGTTTCAGCAAAGCTGAGCGGTTGGGGATTGCTTGTGTTCGACAAGTTGTATTCAGGGCGTCTCTTGAATGTGCTGGTCGATGAACACCAGTACGGAGCCATCTGGGGAGGAGTCCCGCTCATCTCCTGCGACGTGTTTGAGCACGCGTACTATCACAAGGACGGCCCGGGTCGGGCGAAGTACATCGATAACTTCATCGCGAACATCCACTGGGGGCGTGTGAATGGCCGCTACAAGAAGTATGTTTTGACCAAATAACGTCGTACCTTCTTGAGAGATCTG
Organism: Bacteroidota bacterium; assembly: GCA_035286705.1. GTDB lineage: Bacteria > Bacteroidota > Ignavibacteria > UBA10030 > UBA10030 > JACPLA01. The sequence continues at coordinate 677 of DATECW010000034.1, read as the reverse complement.
AAGGGTCGGGTGCTATGCTCGACCCTTTTTTTCATCGTTCATCCGACGGCACCCCATGCATATCAATCCTTCAATCCGATCGAGGATATTTCGACTGGGATTGTTCGTCCTGGTTCCTGCCGGAATTCTCCCTGCCCAAAAGATCAGAGAAATGCAGTTTGCAGGAAGAGTGAATGAGGCGGCAATGCTCAGGACGGTCCGGACATTGGTGCGTTTTGGAAATCGCCTGGGCGGATCTCCCTCAGGCCATCGAGCGGCGGAATACGTGCGGAAACAACTGTCGGTTACGGGTCTCAGCGTCACTGTCGCGGAGGATCCCGAACGACTGGTGTACGTCAACAAGTCGTGGGAGTTGAGGGTGGAGTATCCTCGACGGCTCCGCTCCCTCGTTCGCCATGAATGGCTGAGCGGATTCTCTCCCTCTTCAAAAAGACAGGTGGCTCCTTTAAGATTTCTAGGAGATGAGAGGGAAGGGGAGGAAGGATATGACAGCTGCGTCGTTCTCACAGGTCAGTTCGTAAGTGAAAAACAGTATCGTGCTCTTGTAGAATCGGGAGCCGTGTGCATTCTGTCATATGGCCCCGGTGATTCTACGATGTATCGACACTCGGCCATGATCACCGAACTGGCGACGTCAACTGAAAATCCTATTCCGATGTTCAATATTTCGTACTCCA
>DATECW010000033.1:0-10697 GCA_035286705.1 Bacteroidota bacterium | reverse complement strand
CATGACAGGACAGGATCAGACGACATTGTGAAGTCCATTCGGCCCCCACCTGCGATCGTTTCGTGCATGAGGAGGAGGGAGGCAGAACGATTTCCGTCTATCCTCAGGGTTCGAATGTACGGCGTCATTTTCGAATTGCCGGGGGCATTTATTGCGAACGTTGAACCGTTCTCGAGATGAATGGTCGCTTTTTCGAACTGAGGTGAACCGATAACATAGAAGGGTGTTCCCGGCACAAGCGGATAAAATCCCAGGGCGCTCATGACGTACCATGCCGACATTTGTCCGCAATCGTCGTTGCCGCAGAGCCCGTCGGGCAGGGGAGTGTAGAGAGAATCCAGAATCCTGCGAACAATGTGCTGTGTTTTCCACGGGGCATCTGTGAAGTTGTAAAGATACGCGGTGTGATGGCTTGGCTCGTTCCCATGCGCATATTGGCCGATCATTCCCGTTATATCCGATTGATTTCGGCCTGTCATCCGGGAAGAGGAGAAGAAAAGCCCGTCCAGCTTTTTCTCGAATTCCTTTTTCCCGCCTAAAAGGTTTCTCAGCCCGGGAATATCGTGGGGAACGAAGAAACTGTATTGCCAGGAATTTGCCTCTGTGAAATCGATATCGACTGATGTCGGATCAAACGGCCCGACCCAATTCCCGTTCCGCTTTCCCCGCATGAATCCGATGTTCGTATCGAAAACATTCTTGTAGAATTGAGAGCGTTCCGAAAACACGTCCGCATAGTCGTGTTGAGTCAACATCCGCGCCATTTGAGCGATGCACCAGTCGTCATACGCGTACTCGAGCGTTTTCGAAACAGATTCGCCATCCAGATCTCCTGGAATGAATCCGAACATTTTATAGAATTTGAGTCCAAAACGGTCAGCAAGGGCGCTTTGCTTCATTGCATGAAATGCTTTCTCAACGTCGAATCCCTTCACACCTTTGACATAGGCATCGAGGATAACCGGAATGCTGTGATACCCGATCATCGTCCACGTTTCGTTTGAAGCAAGCTCCCACACCGGCAGGACACCGGATTCATCGTACTTCGCCAGCAGGGACCGAATGAAATCGGTCGTGCGTTTCTGATCGATGATGGCGAGAAGCGGGTGTTCGGTGCGGAATGTGTCCCAGAGAGAGAACACGGAATACATCGTAAATCCTGAACCAAAGTGTATCATTCCGCCCATTCCACGATATCGTCCGTCAGCATCGCTTGAGACGTTCGGGGCGATCATCGCGTGGTAGAGAGCCGTGGAGAACGTTGTTCGCTGTTCGTCCGATCCTCCTTCGATTTCGATCTTTGAAAGTTCACGATCCCACTGTCGGTTGGCTTCGTTCTTGATCGCGTCGAAGTCCCAACGCGGTGCCTCTGTTTCGAGATTCGCCCGCGCCCCTTCGATATCCACGAAAGAAATTCCCACTTTAACAACGATCTGTTCATTGGTCGTCGTCCCAAACTGCACAAAACCGCGTACGTCTGCGCCCGTCAGCTTGCGTGAAGAGTCCTTCGGATTGTTCAGATTTCCGAACCTCGCAAACGGTTTTGCAAATCGGGCCACGAAGTAGACTCTCTGATCCTTCGCCCATCCTGTCGACCGCCGGTAACCCGTGATTTCGCGGTCGGACGTGAACTCGAGCCATGAATCAAGGACCTGATCGGGCCCAAGCCCGTGATGAAGGTTGATGATGATGTTCGATTCAGAAGATGCCGGAAACGTGTATCGATGCATCCCGACCCGGGTTGTTGCGGTGAGTTCTGCAGTAATCGATTCGCTGTCGAACGCCATCTTGTAATATCCCGGACGAGCTTCTTCTCTCGAATGAGAGAATTGTTGAGAAGTGCGGAGGCCGGGCTTCCCGGTTGTCGGAAGAAAGAGAATATCGCCATAGTCAGGAATACCCGTGCCGCTCAGATGGGTGTGGCTGAATCCCAGGATGGTCGTGTCGGAGTAGTGATATCCTGCGCACGCATCCCAGCCCTCGACGCGTGTATCGGGGCTGAGTTGGACCATGCCGAATGGAACTGTTGCGCCGGGAAACGTATGGCCGTGGGCGTCCGTGCCGATGAAAGGATTGACTGATCTGGCCAATTGTCCCAACGCTAAATGGGAGGGAAGAACTGCCGAAACCATCAAAAGAAAGCGTAAGAAACGCTTCATCCAAGACTCTCAAAAAGGGGAAAAAGAATGCAGGAATATAGGAAAATAGCGGAGGGAAGGGAAGGAATAAATCGGCCCGTCAATGACGCTCACGATCACTCATGGCTATACCTGATAAGGTATAATCAGCCCGCAAACTGATTCGGTTGTACCGGGTCGGGTATAAGATTAATTAAACAACAAAGGTGATAAGCTGTTTCTCACACAGTTGGAAATTCGAACACGCACGGGATGAAACATGTTAGGAACAAACATAATCAAAGCAAATCAGCTTCAAATCACTTTGTTCCACGAGAATATCGATCAGGAATCTTCATTGCTTCGACTCAAGTCCGAGAAATATCCTGTGGTTTTTCAATTTCCAAAGGACTGCAGGGTGTTTCCTTGCCTTTTCGGCGACGACGGGATCTGTGAAGAGAAGTTCAGGCAGATATTCCCCCTTCGCATAGAACTTGTTGAGAAATTCGGTTTCTTTTTCGTCATAAACAAGGAGACCTGCGAGAAAATCCACACCGGCTTTTCTCAAATGCTCTGCATTGATTCGTTCGCCGCTTCTGAGAAGAGGCAAGAGTTCCCGATCAACGGATTTCTGATCAATCGAATCGAGAGTCTCGAGCTTCATCGCCCGCCAGTCTTTTTCGCACGTCAACCCGAAGAGAAGGATGATTTTCCTCAGTGATTTCCGATCGATTGCGGGCTGCAATGTGGCGAGAGAAACAACGTCATACAGGTCTCTCGGTGCGGCCCGTTCCATGAGCGCCTTGATCTTCCCGGTGAAAAGCTCCTCCATACTCACAATAGGGAATTCTGTCTCGTAGTCCGGGTCAGGGGCGAATGATGGCTTCAGGTGCGTTCCCAGGATCGGGATGCGCATGATGTAGTTCAGATCCAGTTCGAGAGTAAATTGGCCGCCCAGACTGCTTGCGTTGCGGAGCCGCCATTTGCCTCCCGCATGGCTCCCCGGTATGTGCTGAACGGTGATTGTCATTGATTCAAGGAGTCGTTGCAGGTCTTTTTCGACGACTGGGCGATGCTGTTCCATTTCTGCCTTGGACTGATGCTGAATGTAATTGAGATCGATGTCGACTGATAGCCGCGGGAGATTGAACCAGAACAGATTGATTGCTGTTCCACCCCTGAGCCCAAATGCTTTGGACAGAATCGGATGCTTTTGGATCTCCCTAAGGATCAGGAGCAATGTCATTTGCTTTTGAAGGCTGTCGAGCCTGAACCTTGTACTCCTTGAAAGGGATGTCAGATACTCTTTAGAAAACACTATCCCTGCTCCCAACTGTGGTGGTAGACCGCTTCAGGAACGATAAGATTCCACGGCTTAGCGAGAACTCCGCCCTTGCGGACGGGGGTCCAGTACACGGGTTGAGCCGGAACGTGGATACGAAGTTCAGTGAGAAGAGTCTGATCGACATGAAAGTTCTCCGCGTGCTGCGACAAGAAGAACCCTGTCCGCGCATACAGGTTCTTTTGTGCCCGTATGGCGAGGTATTCGAGCAGGACATCGAATTGGAGGTACGGCATTTTTTCGAGGGAACGGTACATTTCCTCGAACCCGCCGCAATAGTGAGGACGTTCCAGGCATTCGACGAGAGTACGTTCCTTCCCCGTGACGACGATTTTCATTCCCAGACGTTCAACTTTTTCAGTTCCGAAGTATTGTTTGGATTGTTTCAGAAGTGGCTCAGGTGTCTGAACAACGCGGAAGTGGTCGTTGCGAAAACGGAATGGGCTGCGAGGGCGGTCTGAGAAAACATGAAAAGTGTTGAAGGTGCTGTGGCCGAATCCAAGCAGATCGAGAGCGCTGTGAAATGCAAGAACGGCGTCAGCACCGAACTTGGATGCGACGAGATAGGGATCTGCCAGAGCGGAAGATGCCTCGTGACCCGCCGGTACGACGAAGTATATTCCTTCCTTGACTGCACTGAGGCGCCCTGTGCGGCGGTAGTACTTTGTAAGGTTGTAGGCCGCCATTCGTGCATTCTTCACCTGTCGCTCATCGAGCCATTGCACAAGGTCGTCCAATGAAAAGACAGGGGCGGCATCCAGGAATTGCTCAAAGCCTATTTCACTTACTGTCGTTTGCATAATTAGTTATAAAATAACCATTATAGAAACAACTCGCAACTCAACACTTGCCATATTATCTTAATATAGTCAATAATTAACTAATTTAACATGTAATGGCAAATTCTTCGGGAGACTCGTTACCAGACTTGCACGAGAACTCAATATTCAAGCCCTATTTCATTGTATTGACGGTTTCACACTCTGGTGAAACATAGCATATGGTGAAACCAGCCTGAAATTAAGACGAAATAGAGGAAACAAATGCCTCCATTAAAACTGCATGCAGATTGTTCTGTTAATGGCGAAAAAGCCACGGCAGCTGGCAATTCCGAGGCCAGCTTTGCAATGTGAAACTCCATCCCGCCTCAAAATCCATGTGATAGCTGCGAGTGAGTCTCCGCGATTCTTCTTCAATAGTAGCTTGTCATCAGAGTCGCAACGGAAAGAGCAGCCATGGTGACGGCAAGAATACGGTTCGCAGAATGATCTGTCTCTTTTGATTGAAGAAGGGTATGCAGGAATCCCTGTCCTGCGACGAGAAGCCCGATAAAGATTGAAGCCGTTTTCGTAAGCGCCCTTTCTGTAAAAGAATGATTCAATCATAGCACTCCGAGCATAAGAATCACCAGTTCTGGTGGAGCCCACGATGTTTATTAATTCAACATTGTGATGAAAGATTCAACGCGTCGGGCAACGCAGCCGGCCAGTTTTTCACCAATTTCGTTTCAATTTCGGAACTGTTTCCAAGGCATAATATTTGCCATATCGCAATGAACTCAAGACACACATCCGGACGTTTCCATGGTATCAGTTCAGCTTTTTCTTGCTTCGCTTCAGGGATACCTTTGGTGCAAGGCCACTGCGAGCAATGCGGATCTCTCGCTGAATGAATTCTTCTGCCTGATCATCATCGATATCAAACGCCCCTGTTGTGTCCGAAAGCTGAACGAAGAGCTTTGCCTTCATGCCCCGGCAACCTCAAAAATCCTGAACGCGTTGGAACAGAAGGGACTCATCGACCGGCGGCTGGATGAGCATGACAAACGAATGGAACGGGTGACGTTGACTGCCGCGGGGATAGACCGATGCAGGAGAATCCATGAAGCCACGGAGGCGACATGGAATGCGCTTTCTCTCGAGGTCCCTGAAGAAAGACGCTCCGCGTTTCTCGAGTGCCTGCAGCAAATGACCCGCAACACTGCATTAGAGAACAGGGCTTTTTCGATCCACTGACTCACGTGTCTCATGTAACCAATTTACCAAGGAGCATTCCATGAATGAATCGATAACGCGAAAAGAATTTCTCAGGAATTCAACCAAGTATGCCACCGGTGCTGCCCTGGGAGTCACGGTGCTGCACTCGCTCTCCAAAGCGGGGACTCTTGCAGTTTGGCCATGGCCCTACCAGACGCTCGATACGGAGAAGGTGCGGATCCTGGCACACGATAGTTACTGGAGCGGAAAGGGATGTTCATACGGCGCGTTTCATGGTGTTATTCAGGCTTTGCGCGATGTGATCGGGGAACCGTATTCCTCCCTGCCGTCGGAACTCATGATTTACGGCCATGGAGGAACGGTCGGATGGGGAACATTGTGCGGTGCGCTGAACGGGGCTGCCGGCGTGATCTCGCTTGTGTGTCAGAAAACGCGTTCCGATGTGCTGGTGCACGAGCTTCTTGGATGGTACTGCCAAACACAGCTGCCGACGGATACGAGCAACCAATACGCAAGCGAAGGGAAGTTTACAGTTCACAATTATGACGGTTCGCTCGTGCAAAACAGTTGCGGCTCTGTTTTGTGTCACGCCTCTGTTACCGAATGGTGCAAGGCGTCGGGAATTGTCGCTTCGGCAACCGAGCGGAAGGAGCGATGTGCGAGGCTTACGGGCGATGTGGCTGCCTATGCGGCGAAAATCCTCAACGATGAATTCGCCGGCACATTCACCGGGACGTACACGCCTCCGGAATCGATTGCCATGTGCAGCTCGTGCCACAGTTCGGGCTCGATGAACACTGTTGCGGCAAAAATGGACTGCACGCCCTGCCACGTCACCGCGCATCAAGCCTCCTCGGTGGAGCTGCTGGGCGGGGCTGCAGTCTCTTATGAACTGCTCCAAAACTTCCCGAATCCCTTCAACCCGTCGACAACGATCCGCTTCTCATTGCCTTCACCGGAAGCAGTCCGGCTCTCGGTCTTTGACATCCACGGCCGGTTGATACGGACGCTGGTGGAGGGTCAGGAATTCGACAAAGGAACGTATCAGGTTCCGTGGGATGGACGTGACAACGGCAATGCGCGTGTTGCCAGCGGAACGTACTTTTCACGGATGGAAGCCGGCGAGCACCGGGCGGTTCGAAAAATGATCCTCACGAAGTAACGTATCGATTCATGTCGGTGCATACACTCAACCCCGGAGTATCCTCTCCGGGGTTCTTGTTATCAATGGTCAAAACGCGTATGCAAGAAAATGGACATGAACGCGCAGGATTGTGGAAGAACTTCCCTTTTCAATCCGCAACGTGAAAGCGTCTCCTTTAAGTACTCTCACGATTCGAAACATTGAGTCTGTCGAATCGGCGATGCGGTAGTATGTCGGTACGTTGTTCCTGAGCATCGAGGCGTACGCGGTCCACGATGTGGGTGTTTCAAATTCCCATTCGGCGGCAAAGGAGGCTTGTGTTTTAGAAACGGTAAGGGGTGACAGAACGCGCGCCTCGAGCGGAAGTGTGTATTTGTACAGGGCTTCCGCGTCGGCCGACGCTGCATTGCGTGAGGAGTCTCCGCAGCCGGTGAGGAGCAAACACAACAAGGCGGCAACAGTCAGACCAGAAACTGCTCCGGTGAAATGCCTATGACAATGAGCCGGTTTCATTGTTCCCGGATTTCGAGTGATGAGAATGGCGGCCGAATACGAGGACACTCACGGTGGTGAGAACGCATGTTGAAGCAACAGCCGCAAGTGTCACATCGCTCACACCGGATGTGACGAGAAGGACAAGGGAGAGTGCAGCGCCGAACATTTGTCCGATTCCCAGCCCGAGTTTGCAAAGGGCATCATGTGCGTCCTTCAAGAGAGGGATCCGATGTTTCCTTGAGGAACTGTTTGATGCGAAGCCTGATGACGTTCCGCACTTCCCTCACGCGCCTGAGCTTCTCCCCGTATGTGCCGGTGAAGGAAGAAGGATCCTCAAAACTCCAGTGCATGCGCTTCGAAATGCCGGGAAAAATCGGACAGCGCTCACCGCTCGCTTCATCGCAGACAGTGATGACATAACTGAATGCTTTTCCCCGCTTCAGAAAATCGAATACATCCTTTGTCTGATTTCCCGAGATATCGATTCCTATTTCTTTCATAGCGTCGACGACAATCGGGTTCAGCGCTCCCGGTTCGATGCCGGCGCTTTCCACTTCGAATCTGTCCCCGGCCAGCTGCTTCAGAAACGCCTCCGCCATTTGGCTTCGAGCGCTGTTATGGACGCAGACAAACAAGACCCTCTGTTTCGCCATGGCAATACCCATCAAGAAGTTTTGATACGTTGGTATAAAAAAAATCAGCAGTTGATTCGAAGCCGTGCCTTCACGTTCTCAAATGTCTTGCGATCATCCCGCGCCGTTGCGGAATTTTCGACGCCCCGCGTTACCGTCTCCAAAAGCCCCATCTTGAAAGTGTCAAGAGTGCGAGTGTCGGCCCGGTAGTAATTCCATTTTCCTCGTTTTTCGTCCCGTAAAAAGCCGGCGTCGCGAAGAAGAATGAGGTGATGAGAGATCCTGGATTGACTCATCCCGAACACCTCCATGAGCTCGCAAACACAGGCCTCTTCTTCCTTCAAAAGGAGAAGGAGACGAACTCTGATCTCATCGCTGAGGGCTTTCATCACGCGGACGGTCTGCTCGATCGATCTGTCATCCAGGAGCGATTCCTGACTCTTTTTCGGCGAGTCCTCGTCGATTCTGAGAGTCGATCTCTCAGTATTAAGAATCTGATCTGACATGATTTGCGGATTCCGGCGTTTTGCGAAGGGAAGACTGGCACAGTTTATGAGTAATTGCTCATATAGTCAAGTAGAGGAGCACAAATGCAAGAAACGCAAGAAGACCTGACTGCTGCCGTATTAGCCGCACTTGCCCATCCCAATCGGGTTCGCATTCTGGAATGCCTGAGAGAGGATATCAAGTGCAACTGTGAATTGGCGCCCTCGTTAAGTCTCGAGCAATCCAATCTTTCCAGGCACTTGAAGCTTCTTGTCCAGAACGGAATTCTCATTTCGTGGAAAGAGGGGCTGCGCGTGAATTTCAAAATTGCGGATCAGCGGGTGTATCGGATTCTGGAGCTGGCGAAAGCCGTTGCAAAACGCGGAATTGAAAAGAAAGTGGAAGCGCTTGAACCAACATGAGGTCGAACTCATCCCCCTGACTCCCCCTTCTCTTGTAAGAGAAGGGGGATGGGGGGTTGAGTTCAGTTTAACGCAGAAAGGATACGATCATGACCATCAAAGTACTTGGTCCCGGCTGTATGAACTGCAAAACCCTTGAACGGCGAACGCTCGAGGTTCTCTCGGAAATAAACCTCAAAGCCGAAGTCCAAAAAGTTGAGGACCTGGATTCCATTGTCGGCTATGGAATTATGCGCACTCCTGGTCTCGTGATCGATGAGAAAGTCGTCTGGCAGGGTGGCGTTCCGACAAAGGAACGAATCAAGGAACTCATCGGATCGGTTGCTCAGAAGGGCGTCGCATCATGAAGGAATGGCAGAAGTTCCTCATTCTTGCCGGGATCTTTTTGATCTTCTATTTTGCACCAATTGACGCGGCCGTTGTTACATCTTCAATCTCAGCGGGTCTCGTTCTTCTTCAGGAATACGCCCGTCTCCATGTTCTCACCTGCCTGGTTCCGGCGTTCTTCATCGCGGGCACGATAGCCGTGTACGTCAAGAAAGATGCTGTAATGAAGCTCCTGGGGCCGACGACGAAGAAGTACATTGCGTATCCGGTGGGGAGTGTTTCCGGCGGAATTCTCGCAGTCTGTTCCTGCACCATTCTTCCTCTTTTTACGGGAATCTACAAACGCGGTGCGGGGATAGGACCCGCCGTCGCGTTTCTCTTCACAGGTCCGGCCATTAACGTTACTGCAATTCTTCTGACAAGCTCGGTTCTCGGCTGGGACTTTGCCGTTGGACGGTTGATTGCCGCCATGGTGATTTCAATTATCGCGGGATTGTTGATGGCTTTCGTTTTCAGAGAGCATGACCGGAAAACGACGGAAAATGGGTTTGCCACAGGGCTCGAAAGCGATGTACCGTACTCTAATCTCACGGTTACATTCTTCTTCATCCTTCAACTTGCCGTCCTCGTGATCTTCGGATTATCGATCGACCCATCGTTGAAGGCAATTCTCATCATTCTCCTTGTTCTTGCAACAGCCGGGATCGTGATCTTCAAGTTCCGCAAGGAACACACAATGGAATGGTTTCGGGAAACATGGAATCTGACGAAAAAGATCATGCCGTACCTGTTTGCGGGAGTCTTCATTGCAGGGATGATCGAAACGCTGGTTCCTGAAGATGTCGTGACAGGTCTGGTTGGGCAGAATACTTTTTTGTCCAATGCCATTGCTTCGACGTTCGGGGCTTTCATGTATTTTGCTACATTGACCGAGGTTCCGATTATTCAAAAGCTGATGGGACTCGGCATGGGACGCGGCCCTGCACTGACGCTCTTTCTCACGGGCAACGCGTTGAGTTTGCCGAGTATGATCGTTCTGTTCAAGGTGATGGGGAAAAGGCAGGCGTCAGTCTATATCCTCACGATCATGTCGCTCTCGGTGATCGCGGGGTGGTTGTTTGGAGAGGTCATCTAATAATTCTATGTTATATTGAGCAAACGCAGTTCCTTTTTGAATGAACCTCTGACACTCGACACGAGAAAGAAATTCTTCTATGTCCCTTATCAAATTGGAAAAAGTGACAAAAGTGTACCGCACCGGCGAAGTGCCTGTTACAGCGCTGAAGGAAATCAACCTTGAGATCGGCACAAGAGCATTCGTCTCTTTCATCGGCCCATCCGGAAGCGGCAAGACAACGTTGCTGAATCTTATGGGTGTACTGGATAAGCCCACAGACGGCAAACTCTTCGTTCATGATGTCAATATTGGATTGCTCGATCGCTCGGAAGCTGCAGAGTTTCGGGCACATACTCTTGGTTTTGTCTTTCAGAATTTTAATCTGATTCCGGTACTGACCGTCTATGAAAACGTCGAATACCCGCTGTTGTTGGTGAAGCGTGTCCCGGCCAAAGAACGCCGTCATCGAATCCTTACGTTACTTGAGAAAGTCGGAATGATCGACCAGAAGGACAAGTATCCAAATCAAATCTCCGGTGGACAGAAACAACGCGTGGCGGTCGCCCGCGCCCTTGTGACGAACCCGCAAGTGGTGCTTGCCGACGAGCCGACAGCGAA
>DATECW010000032.1:0-25774 GCA_035286705.1 Bacteroidota bacterium | reverse complement strand
GCGATGGGGCGCGACAAGAAATCTGTGAAGGGCAGGAAGCGATTTGTGCTCCCCGTCCGCATTGGAGAAACGGCGGTCGTCGATACAGTTCCTGCCGAATTGATTCGCGCATCACTGGTTTTTGTTTTCCGTGTTTTTTCCTCCCGCTGATGCGACAGCCCATGAAGATTCTTCCGAAGCTCACGCTCGTCCTTTTTTCTTGTTTCCTCTCCGCATTGCCGGTACAATCACAGACATGGGATGGAGTGGAGTATCTGGGAAATCAGAACCTGTATTCCACTGTTGGTTACAGCGATTGTTGGGGATACACTGCTCCGGACGGCAGAGAGTACGCGTTACTTGGAGTAAGGAGCGGAGTGAGCATTATTGATATTACCGGCGCTCCGACGTTGAAGGAAATCGCGTTCATTCCGAATCCTGCCGGTGAGTCCGACGCAATGAGTATCAAGACGTATCGCCACTATGCTTATGTGGCTAACGATGATGGAGGTGGAATCAACATCGTCGACCTGTCTCTCCTTCCGACCTCGGCAAGCCTGGCCCGAACCTACATTGATTTAAACAGGTCCCACGCTCTTTACATCGATACGACCGATGCGCTTCTGTACGCTCAGCATGACGGTGACAAGGGGATTATTGTTTTCAGTCTTGCAGATCCCCTGCAACCTGCAGTGGTTGATTCTTTTGGACTTCATTGTCACAACATATATGCACGAGACAAGCGCGCGTATATAAGCGAGGGCGTGGCAGGGACATTCGCGATATACGATGTCTCGGCTTTCCCCCATCCTCCCTTGTTGAAGCGAACGCCGCTCCCTCCCGATGGCGGATTTGCCCATAGTGCCTGGGTAACGGAGGATGGCAACTACCTTCTGGCGTCGTACGAGACGGCGCACAGGACTGCAAAATTGTGGTCTATCAATGACGCCGATTCGGTTTATGTCGCGGGTGAGTACATTGGGCCCACGGCTTTTCCGCATCATGTCTATATCAAGGGCCACTACGCCTATTTTGCTCACTATCTTGATGGCTTGAGAATCGTCAACATTTCATCTCCTTTCGACCTTTCTGAAGTTGCCTTCTTCGATTCGTATGGTCCCTCAGGTTCGGGCTATCACGGTGCATGGGGAGCTTTTCCATTCTTCCCATCGGGGAAGATCATTCTTTCAGACATTGAAACAGGTCTCTATGTGGTGCGGTTTTTACCTCCCATCGCTTCGATCGGAAAAAAAGGACCCGCGCACGAATTTGTCTTGCATCAAAATCATCCCAACCCCTTCAATCCGGAGACAGTTGTCAGATATCAGTTGTCAGTCATCAGTGAGGTGAGGCTGAGTGTTTTTGACGTGCTTGGGAGGGAAGTAGCAGTCCTGGTCGACCGGGAAGAAGGACCTGGATCGCACGATGTTCAGTGGGATGCAACGACGATGCCGAGCGGTGTGTATTACTACCGGCTTGTCGCTGGGGAAAGGATTGAAACAAAACGGATGTTGTTTATCCGGTGAGAATCTACCAATTGATCTTGCTGGGAGCTTGCTGCTGATCGTTCCAGTTCGCGCTTGTGTGTTTGTCGCACAGGCTGAGCGGATATTTGGCGTTGAAAATTTCTTCCATCTTTGCCGGACAGAACTCCCGAGCTTTCTTCTTCGTTTCCACGCAAATTGTATCTGTGACGACGCCATCGGGTCTCTTGAAGTACTCAAGTGTCATTCCGATGGTCGAGTCCTCATATGTGTATTTCATAAACTTGCCCCAAATGGGTGCAGCCGCGCGGCCGCCCTGTCCTTCGGAATATCCGAACTTGATGCGATTGTCGTCGAATCCGACCCATGCGCCCGCAGTGAGTTGAGGTGTGAATCCGACAAACCAGGCGTCGCCGTAGTCATTGGTGGTTCCTGTTTTCCCGCCGGCGGGATAGTGGTAATAGGAGCGCACTCTGTTTGCGGTTCCTTCGTTGACCACACCCTCGAGCAAATCGGTCATAATGAATGCCGTTTCTCTGCTGAGTGCCTCGCGCTTCTGGGGTGAATTCTGCTCAATAATATTTCCGTCCCTGTCTTCAATTCGCAGGATGGAAAGGGGCTCGACCAGAACGCCTTCGTTGGCGAACACCCCATAGGCCGATGTCAACTCGAGAGGGGAGACTTCCACAGCGCCCAGGGCGATGGAGGGATAGGGGCGGATGCGCGACTTGATGCCCATCCTGTTCGCATATTCAACGACCTGTTTGGCGGGGGCGAAACCCTGCTCGATGACCCGGACAGCAATAAGATTAATTGACTTCTTCAGTCCCTCCCGCAATGTATATTTTCCCCCGAAGTCGCCATCAAAGTTCGACGGTGTCCATCGAGTTCCGTCCGGCATCGGAAGGGTTACAGGCTGGTTCATGATTTCCACGCATGGTGCAGATCCGTTGTCGATTGCCACCGTATACACAAAAGGTTTGAATGCCGATCCCGGTTGGCGTTTGATTTGTGTGACATGATTTAGCCCGTACTTAAACGACCGGAAGTTGGCACCTCCAACCATTGCAACGATGTTGCCGTTGTGCGGATTAATGACGACGAACCCAACCTCGATGGTCCTCGCCAATTTCTTCACCGAATCGATAAATGCAGGATCGTTCCTCAGGACAAAGGCGATGCTGTCTTTTGTCTCCTGCGTTTTCGCGCGTTTGTACGCTTCGCCCTCCGAGATGTACTTTTCGATGTTCCCTTCCAGGATATCGGGATAAGCGTCCCAGTTCCAGAGTGAATCCCATTTTATCTGAAACCCCTTCAAATGTTCGTCGACCGCCCGATTGGCGTACCGCTGCATTCGCGAATCGAGGGTGGTGTAGATTTTCAGGCCGTCACGCAGATAGTTGAATCCGTATTCCGAGGATTTGCGGACGAGTTGCTGGCGTATCCATTCGACAAAGTGCGGAGCGATTCCCTGTCGCATGTCGGCGTCAGGGAGATGGAAGTTGAGAGTATCAGAACGGACCCGCATGGCTTCATCGGGCATGAGGACGCCGTCTCGTTCCATTTGGCTTATGACGAGGTCACGCCGCTCCAAACATCGTTCGGTATTGTTGATCGGGTCATAGTAGCTCGGTCCTTTCAACATCCCGATGAGAAGAGTGTATTCCGCCGGTTGAAGCTGCGAAGCCGGTTTGCCGAAGAACGTCTGAGCGGCCGATTCGATCCCATAGGCAGACCTGCCAAAATAGGATTCGTTGAGATAGAGCTCGAGAATCTCCTTTTTGGTGAAGTTGCGTTCGATTTGCACGGAGGTGATGAACTCACGGATTTTGCGCGTGATCTTGTCGAAAAGGGTTTCCTCCGATCCTTTCAATTTGTACAGGTTTCTCGCCAGCTGCTGGGTGATCGTGCTGGCTCCGGCTGCCTTGAAGGTCACAACATTGATGATCATTTGCCGAATGAAGCGGGAAGCGTTCACACCCCAGTGATCGTAGAACTGTTTGTCTTCAGTCGCGAGGAGCGCGACCGGAAGGCCTTGAGGAATTGCTTCGAGGGTAATGGGAGTACGGTTCTTAATGGAAAACTGGTCGAGGACTTCGCCATCAATTGAGTAGATCTTTGTCGAAAGCTCAAGTTTGGGATTTTCCAGCTGTTCAAGGGAGGGGAGCCCCTCAATCACATAGAAACCGTACCAAATGCACAAGGCCGCCATTGCCATAAGGGCGAGAATGAATTTTTTCTTGTGCCTTTTGACGAATCCCCGTTGGGCCGCGAGGATTGACCGCCGATACTCGGGATCATTAAAATAGCGTTCCATTTTCTGGGAGCTGTAGTGCTTTGAATCAGGCATTGTCTATTGTCCGTCCCACTGCTTCAAGTCCAGTTTTTTCCCGTCAAACACAGCATAGGTGTTTTCCCTCATCCAGTCACCAAGGTTGATGTATGTGCCCCTCCCCAGCTTTTTCCGCAACGATTGGTGGTTGTGACCCATGATGACAAAATCATATCCGGCGGTGATCTTCTGTGCAGCGAAGTCGATCATGTCGGTCGCCTCATACTTTCTTCCGCTCGTATGATTGCGGCTTGTTCGGGAGGACCACCTGGCGATTCCGGCGGTGATGTCGGGGTGAACCCAGGAAAAGAGCCAGATGTTGAATTTATTCCTGAAAATTCGTTTCAACAGACGGTACCCCCTGTCATCCTTCACAAGTCCGTCACCGTGATGTAAATAGAAACGTTTCCCTCCGATAATTCGTTCGATGGGGTCGGGAAAAACCTCGATGTTGAATTCTTCGGTGAGGTATCCCTTCATCCAGAAGTCGTGGTTCCCTGCCAGATAGGTAATCCCGATGCCCCTTCTGATCAATTCTGCAAGAGCCGCGAAAAGGCGGGCATATCCTTTTGGAACGACGGTCCGGTACTCAAACCAATAGTCAAAAAGGTCGCCCAGTATGAACAGATGTTCCGCATCGGTACGAATGTGGTTCAGGAATGCGATGATCCGTTCTTCTTTTGCGCGGTCCTCGTTCTTTGAGCCCAGCCCAAGGTGGGCATCGGAAAAAAAATAGGTTTTCTTCCCTTGTATTGGCAGGGTCTTTCGCCGGCGTTGTGCATTCATGAATGGCAACCAGTGGGATACGATCGCTTCTTGCCAGATGGGGGCCAATGACAAGACAAGACCAATTAGGGGAAAAAAAGGTGGAAAAGCAAGAAAGGACGAGGGGGCGGAAGAACGTGTGACGAATGATTTATTCATTGACTCATTGGCGAAGCGACCTCTTCGCGCAAATGGACAAATGAGCAAATGAATCAATCTTGTCTCGATACCGCTCGACAGCCGATCTCTTCAATCGCTGCAGGTGAGGATTAGGTTGATGATTGGACGATGGGAAGTTTGACGATGAAGGTGCTGCCTTTGCGTACGCGGCTGTGGACCTCGATGGACCCGTGGTGTGCCTCGGCGATCCATCGGGCGATCGCGAGACCAAGGCCGCTTCCTCCCACATGGTCGATTCCCTGTCGTTCCACGCGGTAGAAGCGGTCGAAGATTTTCGATTGCTCTTTTGACGGAATGCCAAGGCCCGTATCGCTGACCTGAACGACCGCGTTCCCGTTGTTCCTTTCCAGCGACAGGCTGATTCTACCTTTGGCAGGAGTGTACTTCACCGCGTTTTCCGCGAGGTTGAGAAAAAGTTGTTGCAGGCGGGCCGGATCGCCGTTGACACTCACGGATTCAACACGGCCAATGGTCACGGTAATTTCCTTCGGTTCGGCAAGGATTTGAGTATCTTCGCCGATTCCCAGCAGCAGCTTGTCCAACTCCACGTTTTGAAATTGAAAGGACATGCGGCTGTCGTCCGCTTTCACGAGCGACATAAGGCTTTCAACGATTGAAGAGAGGCGGACAAGCTCGTCGTGAACGCTTGTCATCAGCTCTTTTGACTCTTTTGTGAGTTTCACGCTTCGAAGGGCAACTTCGATCTCGCCCCTCATGATGGTCAGTGGAGTCCTGAGCTCATGAGAGGCGTCGGCGGAGAATTTCTGGACCTGGTCGAACGATGCCTGCAGCCTGCCGATCATGTCGTTGAACGTCGAGCTCAACCGGCCAAGTTCATCGTCCACCGACGCAACAGGCAACCTCTTGCTGAGGTTTTGGAGAGAAATTTCCCTGGCTGTTCTTGTGATCGCATCGACAGGCTTGAGGGACTGGTGAGCAAGGAACCATCCCCCGATAAGGGTGCCAACGAGTGCCAGCGGAGCAAGAATCAGGAAGGTGAAGAAGAGATTTCCCAGGACATTCTGGAGGTCCTCGAGAGGATACCCAACGATGATTTTGACGTAGTCGTTTTGAGTGACAGCCAGCCTCATTTCCCGCCCGGACTCATCGTGAATGGTAACGGCCTTGATGGACTTATACGGAATATCATTGAAGGTGATGGATTGCTTCCCGAGGCTTGGGGAGCGGTACAACAGGTCGTTATTGCGGTCGAGAATCTGAATGAAATGTCTGCGCGGGCCCAAAAGCGTATGTTGGTAGATCTGATTCCAGATTTCATCGATTTCGGCCTGTTCTTTTTCTTCCTGTTGTTCTTCTTCCGCCGCTTTCTTCCGCAGTTGCTGGAGCTCTCTCACCGCCGATCGTTTGAGCCTGACCTTTCTCGCCTTTGGTTCAATGAATTCATTCACCCACTTCACTTCGTTGCGCAGCGAAAGATCCAGGTTATCCGAAAGAACCGAGCGAGTATAGAAATAAGCGATGGTTCCAAACGTCAGCAGAATGGTAGCAAGCCAGGCGGTATGCCAAAGGGTCAGTTTTGTCCGTATAGAGCGGAAGAATTTCACCGGCTTACCTGCTGGATATTTTCTGCGAGAGCATATCCCTTCCCTCTGATGGTGTGAAGGAGTTTTCTGGGGGAAGATGCGTCAATCTTTTTTCTGAGATGATTGACATAGACATCGATGATGTTCGTCCCGGGATCAAATTGATACCCCCACACCTTTTCTCCCAGATACTGGCGCGAAAATAGTCTATTGGGATTACGCATGAGAAAATCAAGAAGTGCATACTCGCGGCTTGTCAGCTCGATGGCAATCCCATTTCGCGTTGCCTTGTGTGTCACTGTGTCAAGCCGCAGGTCACCCATGACGAGGGTCGTACTTGATTGAGCTTTTCGGCGAAGCAAGGACCGTACTCGGGCAACGAGCTCGTCGAAGGCGAAAGGTTTTGTGAGATAGTCATCGGCGCCGAGATCAAGTCCCTGGACGATATCTTCGGTGGTACCGCGTGCCGTCAGCATCAGCACGGGGCTCTCGGTTTTTTCTTTTTGGAGGGATCGCAGAATCTCGAAGCCGTTTTTCCCCGGAAGGAGCACATCGAGAATGATGAGGTCATATCCCCCCGAACGCGCTTCAAGTTCCCCCTTTTTCCCATCATAGGCTATTGTTACCTGGTACTGCTCAGCTTCCAGTCCCTTTTGGATGAAGCGGGCAACTTTTTCTTCGTCCTCTACAACGAGAATTCGCATGCGGTTTCTCCCCGGCTCGAGTCGTCAAAGTACTTTTAATTGTCCTGAGTTTCAATTGAGGCACGATCTTCGGAACAGCTCGGGAGTCGTCGTATGAGAACGTGTTCATTCAGGTTTGAATCTCGCCTTTTTTTGGGTATATTTTTTTCATGAAAATCCGGACCGCAGTTATGTCGGCTGCTCTTCTGGTTCAGGGATGCGTCCAGACGATTGCCATTAGAACGATGTCGGGGATCATGGACAACGGCTTCCGCGCATATTTTCGGGAGTCGGATCTCGATTTTGCCCGTGAGGGAATGGCGGGAAACCTGAAGTTGCTTGAAGCGCTTGTGGACGGAGATCCCGACAACGAACACCTCTTGCTGCTTGCTTCGCAGGGTTACGGATCGTACGCACTGGCCTTTGCCGAAGACGACAGTGTTGAACGCGCCAGGGTGTTCTACCTCCGAGGGCGGGATTATGGTCTGCGCATTCTGATGCACAACCAGTGTCTGAATGATGCGTTGGGGAAAGATTTGAAGTCCTTTGAAGATGCCCTTGCCGGCCTTTCGCGAGAAGATGTTCCGGGAGTCTTTTGGACCGCGTTTTCCTGGGGGGGATACATCAATATCTCGAGAAGTGATCTGGAGGCAATGGCCGACCTTTCGAAGGTTCTGGCGATGATGCAGTTTGTGGCACGAATGGATCCCGGTTACTACTATGGGGGGGCGCATCTCTTTCTGGGCGCCATTAACGGCAGCATTCCTCCCATGCTTGGCGGGAAGCCCGATCTGGCAAAGGAGCACTTTGAGAAGGCCCTGGGGCTCAACGGGGGGGCATTTCTTATGACCTACATCTACTATGCAAAAACCTATGCGGTGCAGATGCAGGATCAGGAGCTTTTTGAGTCGCTTCTTAAGAAGGTGGCCGACGCCTCGATCGACATTCTGCCCGAAGCGCGGCTGCCAAATGCAGTGGCGAAGAAAAAAGCCGTACGACTTCGGCTTCATACCGCGGAGTTTTTCTAGATGGATGATAACGTGATACGCCGGAGGAATACATTGAAAAAACGAGTGATGGTTCTGTTCTTTATACTGACGATTTTGGCGGGTGGCGTCTTCGCGCAGGAATACACAATCAAGTTTGCGACTGTTGCTCCTGAGGGGACGTCATGGATGAATGTGATGAAGGAATACGATGCCGCTGTGCGAAAGGAGAGCGGGGGGCGTCTCGGATTCAGGATCTACGGAAACAGCGTACAGGGAGACGAGAAAGTTGTCCTCCGAAAGATCACGGCCGGCCAACTGCATGCGGGGGGGTTCACAGGCGTTGCCATGGGTGAAATCGCTTCGAAGGTCAGAATTCTGGATTCTCCCTTTCTTTTTCGGACGTACGATGAAGTAGACTTTATCTACGATCAATATGACAAGGAATTCCGTCAGGCGTTTGAAGAGGGGGGGTATGTGCTGCTTGGCTGGGCCGAAGTAGGATTTGTCCATGTGTTTACGAACATGCCGATCGCAAAGCCCCAGGATCTCAGGAGTCTCAAGATGTGGACGTGGGAAGGGGACCCGATTGCAGAAACCCTCTTTCGCGAATTGAATATCAACCCTATTCCTCTTTCGCTGACGGACGTCCTGACGTCGCTACAAACCGGTTTGGTCGATGCATTCTATGCTTCGACCTATGCAGCACTAACCCTCCAATGGTACACCCGGGCGAAATATATGGTCAATGTCCGCCTTGCGGACGCTGCGGGAGCGGTGCTTCTTTCAAAAAAATACTATGACAAGCTGCCATCTGATCTGCAGGATATTCTTCTTCGCAACGGCAGAATCTACTTCAAGCGGCTGACTGAATCGAGCAGGAAGGATAACGCCGACGCCATCGAGATCATGAAGAAGAGAGGCATTACACTCATTGATGCAAGCCCGGAGGACTATCAATATTATGTCGATGTCTGCGGCAACGCCAGGAGGAAGCTCATCGGAAAGATCTACTCGGAAGATTTTCTGAGTCGCATTGAAAAAACGATCGAGGAGTATCGCCGCACGCATAAGGCTGCTCAATGAAGATTCTGCTTCGGTTTGATACGGTGCTGACCCGGATCGAAGGAGCCCTCCTTGTTCTGTTCCTCTCCGTTATGGTGGTCCTTTCATTTGTTCAGGTGGTTCTGAGGAATGGGTTTTCCGAAAGCCTCTTATGGGGGGACATCCTGCTGCGCCATCTCGTTTTGTGGATCGGATTCGTGGGTGCGGCCCTTGCGACAAGCAAGGACCGACATATCAATATTGATGCCATTACGCGGTTTCTCACTCCGAGGCTAAAGGGCATTGCCAAGATTGTTACCAATCTCTTTGCCGCCACCGTGTGCTATTTTCTTTTCCGGGCATCGCTAACGTTCCTGGGCAATGAGCTGTCCGATTCAAGCACAGTCTATGGTGAGATCTCCTCGTTGTACTCCCAAATTATCATCCCGGTTGGCTTTAGCCTTATCATACTCCATTTCCTCATCCGGATTGCCGTTGGTGTTCAGACACTGATCTCGAGGGAATCCGCATGAAGGTTTGGGTGATTGCCGTCGTTCTGATTGCCATTGCACTTCTCGGAGCTCCGCTCTTTTCCATCATCGGGGGCATTGCTCTCTATGCGTTCCATTCCGCTGACATTGACACATCGGCTGTCATCATCGATCTTTACCGTATTACGGACACACCGACCCTGATTGCTATTCCGTTATTCACGTTTGCCGGATATCTCCTCGCGGAAAGCAATTCGCCGAGGCGGCTGGTGAAGCTTGCGCAAGCGATGTTTGGATGGATACCGGGCGGGCTTGCGATTGTCGTTGTAGCGACATGTGCATTCTTCACGGCATTCACCGGAGCATCCGGAGTGACCATTGTCGCTCTGGGCGGAATCCTGTATCCCATTCTTCTCCGGGAATCATACCCCGAGCAATTTTCCCTTGGATTGGTTACGGCGTCGGGGAGCATCGGGCTTCTTTTTCCACCGAGTCTCCCCATCATCCTGTATGGAATCATCGCAAAGGTCAGCATCGACCAGCTTTTTATTTCCGGGATCTTGCCCGGCTTGGTGCTTGTCAGCATTGTGGCGTTGTACAGCGTTCGTATCGGAATACGGGCCCGTGTTCCGCGCATCCCGTTCTCATGGATCAATCTGCGGTCGGCCATCAGGGAGGCAGGGTGGGAAATCCCCCTACCCTTCATCATCATCGGCGGGATTTACAGCGGAACCTTCACAGCCACAGAATCATCCGCCATCACTGCATTCTATGTGCTTATCATCGTAGTCTTCGTGTATCGAGACATGAAATTGACCACGGATATTCCGCGTGTCATGAAAGAGAGCATGATCCTGGTTGGTGCGATCCTTGCGATTCTCGGGACGGCGCTGGGATTGACAAACTACCTGATCGACGAACAGGTTCCACAACAGTTGTTCGATCTCGTCCGATCGAATATCGACAGCCGAATTACATTTCTCCTGATTTTGAATATATTTCTTCTTCTCGTCGGAATGATGATGGATATTTTCTCGGCCATCATTGTCGTTGTGCCGCTGATTCTTCCTATCGCTGCCGAGTTTGGCGTGAATCCATTGCATCTCGGCATTATTTTTCTTACTAATCTTGAGATCGGATACTTGACGCCGCCGGTCGGTTTGAACCTTTTCCTGTCCAGCCTCCGTTTCGAGAAACCGATTCTTCAAATCACGAAATCCGTGCTGGTGTTCATGGGGTTGATGATGGCGGCGCTGCTCGTGATTACCTACGTGCCGGATCTGAGCCTATGGCTTGTTTCAATACTCGGAACACAATAAGAAGGAGCGCTGTATGATTCCAAAATCTGTTTTGAAAGCCCTGAATCAGCAGATTCAGAAGGAGCTTTTTTCCGCCTATTATTATCTGTCGATGGCGACGCATTTTCAATCGGCAAACCTGAACGGGTTTGCCCATTGGATGAGAAAACAGTATGAAGAGGAAACGAACCATGCAATGAAGATCGTCGATTTTTTGGGCGAGCGGAGCGGGCGGGTGGTTCTTGAGGCGATTGAGAAACCCGGAGGTGAATTCAAGACCCCTCTTGATGTGATGAAGCTTGTTCTGGAGCATGAGAAGAAAGTGACGGCATCGATCAACGCGGTGTATGAACTGGCTGTCAAAGAGAAGGATTACCCCACGCAGATCATGCTCGAGTGGTTCATCAAGGAGCAGGTTGAAGAAGAACGGTCGGCGGAAGATGTCATTAACATGCTCAAGATGATCGGAGACGCACCTGCCGGCCTCGTGATGCTTGACCGGCAGCTGGCATCGCGCGGAAGCTGAAAAACGAACATCGTGGCAAGAACAAAGCGCCCGGCCGGGAGGTCGGGCGTTGCCATTTTTGTGACTCGAATTGGAACAGAAACGACGGCTGCTATGGATTGTCCTCGACGTCAAGGTGCGCCCCCTGCACGATAGACCCACGGTCTCAGGTATTAAACCTGTGAATGTGTGACCGATACTGGGGGGGTTCGCAGAAATCCTTCCAGCCGGGCCTTTACTCCCGGCCACTCCGCGTCGATGATGCTGTAGTAGGCCGAGTGGCGCAACCGGCCCGAAGGTGTGATCATGTGGTTTCGGAATATCCCCTCTTCCCTGGCTCCGATTCGCATGAGAGCTTTTCGCGACTGCTCATTGATCGAATCGGTCTTGAATTCGACCCGAATACAGTCAAGCTCTTCGAAGGCGTGCTTCAGAAGGAGATACTTTGCTTCGGTGTTGATTGGGGTTCGCTGCCGTGGCCGGGCGATCCAGGTCCATCCGATCTCGAGCCGGCGATGGTGTCGGTCGATTGCCGCATAGCGGGTGGAACCGACCACCGTGTTCGTCGATTTCTCCACCTGGACGAACGGGAGGGCATGACCTTCGGCTTGCCATTGCAATGCCGTCTCGATGTATGTTTTCATGTCTTCGGGGGAACGAACAATGGTGGTGGTAACGCGCCAGAGTTCAGGATCGAGGCCGACGGCGCAGAGCTGCGCGTGGTGATCCAGGGTGAGAGGCTCAAGTCGGACGAACAATCCTTCGAGAGTCACCGGCCGAAGATTCATGAATTGGCTGTTTTTGGACATCAGGAGGACGGTCCGTCGGAGCGAATGCTTCTATTCATCCAGAGTGAATCCGACTTTCACTGTTACCTGCCACTGGCTTACCTTGCTGTTCTCGATATGGCCGCGTGTCTCCATGACTTGCAGCCATCGCATGTTCCGGACGGTCTTGCTGGCAAGGGCGATGGCATTCTGGACGGCATCCTCAATTCCGGCGGATGATGTTCCGGTCAGCTCGATATGTTTGTAGGTATGGTTTGGCATCAGAGACCCTTCCTGTTCATTTCACATGATCAGACGAAATAATGGACGACAAAGGGAAAAATGAGGAAGAACACACCGAGGGCAAGAATGCCCCAGGCGGTGAGACGGAAAAGTCTGGGGGAATGTTCAAGAGTCACATCGCCATATTTCCACGGGAAGCCGGCGGTTTTTCTGATCTTGATCGTTTTGCGCACCAAGGCATCCCACCCTCTGGCAATCAAAAAGACACCGGAAGCAATGCAGATGATGGCAATCTCCGGAACAGTCTCGAACATTGGACCTTTAACGTATTAAACGCTTGATCAGTTGGATCTGACCTGCATGATACAGGTCGTGAGATGCGATGCCGCGAAGAATCGCTGCATTGCTGACCTTGCTTCCTTGCGGGGTTCTATAGAGATCGTCCGGCCTCATCGAACGAACCGCTTCCATAAGGCGTTGGTGACACGTTTGAAGCGTGGCGACATCCCTGTGCCATTCGCGCTCGCTCTTACCGACGGAAAACCAATTACTGCCCTTGATGTAAAAGGATCCCTTTTTCCCTCCCATGATACGTCGCCGGACAATGTACTTCCAATAGGCGCAATGGACCACAATCTCCCAGACGTTGTGGCGGCCCGGCCCCGGCCGTCGGATCGCCTCCTGTGCACTTAAGCCGCGGAAAGACCCGCGAAGATTTGTACCATGCCAGGCCCTGGCGTGAAACGATTCAGTGAGAAGATCAGTCAGGAGGCGCATCTCGCCGGATTGTCTGGTCATGGTTCACCTGCCATTATTGAACTGAATGCGGGCGGTAACGGGAAAATGGTCGGAGGGATATCTTCCTCGCACATTCTTCCGAAGAATCATTGCATTTGTAACTGATGTTTTTGCGTCCGCAAAAATATAGTCGATTTTCTCTCCCGTTTGAGACCCTTTGAATGCATGAAATGTTCCGACGAGCGAATCGTGCGGATGGACAGCACGGTAGGTGTCCGAGAAGCCGGCATCTAAAAGCAGCCGGACGGCAGGATTCAATTCCCCTGCATTGAAATCGCCCGTAATGAGAACGGGATGCGGCGAAGACCGATACCGGATGGTGTCAAGGAGAGCCTGCACACTTCGGTACCGCGATTGTTGAGATTCGTGATCAAGATGGAGGTTATAGACTTCGACTGGCCGAAGTTCGGTCTTGTCCCGAAGCCGGACCCAAGAACAGATTCTCGTGATTTTGTTTCCCCAGCTGACGGATCCGGGCAGCGAGGGGGTATCGGAGAACCAGAATGTTCCGTGCGTAACAGGTGTAAAGCGAGTTGTGTCAAACAAAATAGCCGAGTATTCGCCCGTAGTGAGCCCGTCTTCTCGTCCGCAGCCCACCTCGGCAAACTGCGGGAGTGCAGAACGGATTTCATCGAGTTGGAACCGGAGAGCTTCCTGGAGGCCGATGAGTTGCGGCGATTCGTCGCGAATCAATTGCACAAGAAATTTCTTCCGAAAATCCCAGCTATTGTCCCCATCTTCTGCAGTGCCGTAGCGGATGTTAAAGCTCATCACCTGAATGGGATTGCTGTCTCTGGCTGCAGGGGTAAGCAAGAGGGGAACCAACGCCCAAAAGAGAGAGAGTCTGATGCGGTTCATGTCACGGTTTCACGCACACTTCATAGTGGAGCACGGTCGGTTCGAATTCGAGGAGCCAACGCACATCGTCGGGGTAATACCGGGCCTTTTCGTACTCATCACCGGCGAATTTTCTAATCGACTCGATATTCTCCCAGAGGGAAATCAGGACAAAGTGGGCGCGTTCGCCTTCGATTCTTCTCAGTACAAAAACGCCCTTGTTCCCCGGCGTGGCTTTGTAGTCGGGAATCCCTGTTCGGTGTAAAAAAGCGAGATACTCCCCGGCTTTCGAGGCCTCTGTCATTCCGTGCCATTGTCGAGCAATCATGGAATCTCCTCACTGATCAATGATTCCCGAGACTATTTTATGATGACTTGCTGCTGTTTTTTGCTTTGCGGCGGCGTCTCTTTCTCTTGTTGCTCAGGCGGGTCTTTCCAAAGGTTCCGCGCCAGATTTTACTGCGTCGCGACCGGCGATCACCACGTCCCATAGGGGCTCCTATCAATTATTAAGATTGAAAATTGGAAAATGAAGAAATGCACAAATGATTAAATCAACAAGTCATCAATGGACACATCATCGTTCCCAATAGAAGGTCGGTCGTTCTTGGGGATGATTTCCGATCTCATTCATTGTGGAAGCGTCGAAGAGCCTTCCATTGATCATGACGTATTTCACGGAGTCGCTATTCCGGATACTCTCGAGGGGATTCTTGTCCAGGACAATGAGATCAGCCAATTTACCGGGCTCAAGGGACCCAAGATCTCTGTCAAGACCAAGGTACTGAGCTCCGGACAGAGTAGCACATCGGAGGGCCTCGTGGTTCGTCATCCCGCCCTGCTGAAGCATCCAGAGCTCCCAGTGGGCTCCGAGCCCCTGAAGCTGCCCATGAGCACCGAGCTGAACCTTTCCGCCTGCATCCAGGACGCGCTTGAGCGATTTGGATGTCTCGATATAGTGATAATCATCGTCGCTTGCCATCTGTCTTCGACGTGACCGGGCGTCGATACCGGAGCGAGGCGTAAAGGTCAGAAGGCGTTTGTTCTCCCATACATTGTAGTGCTTATACCAATAGTACTCTCCAGAGAGGCCGGCGTAGTTCACAATCAGGGTCGGCGTGAGGCCGGTACGAGAGCGGGAAACCAATTCGACGACATCCTTGTAGACGGGAGCGATGGGAATGTTGTGCTCGACCCCCGTATGGCCGTCCAGCACCATGGTCATGTTCCAAAAGAATGTCGAACCGCCCTCGGGCACAACAAGCATTTTCAGATTCCGGGCCGCTTCGATGATCTGCTGTCTCTGGTCGCGCCGGGGCTGGTTGTAGCTCTTGACGGAAAAAGCGCCGACGGCTTTCAGTCTCCGAAGGTGGGACATTGCGTCATCAAAATTGTTGACAATAGCCTTATAGGAACCCTCAGCGCCGTAGAGAATTGTGCCGGTTGAATAAACACGGGGACCAACCATGACTCCCGCTTTGATCATTTCGGAGTTTGAGAAAACGTACTCGGTGATGGCCGACGGATCATGCATGGTCGTCACACCGTACGCAAGATTGACATAATATGGCCAATTGGTCAACGGCGACCAGTCCCCAGAGTTGGCATGAGCGTGAACATCAATGATCCCGGGCATGATGGTGGAACCGGCGACATCGACTCTCTTTGCGTCTGTCGGAATGGAAATGGCGGCGGAGGGTCCGATTGCCTTGATGCGGTTCTGATCGATCACAATTGTCGCGTTGGAAATAACTTCGTCACCCTTCATGGAAATCACCGTCCCTCCCACAAGGGCAATCACACCAGTCGGTTTTCCGGATTGAGTCCGGAAGCTGATGTTCAGTCCCGCCGTGTCGGGTTTTTCCTGCACTGAGTCCTTCGCGTCGCGAACAAATGAAAACGTATTTGTCAGATCCCGGGTGTAAAGCTCCGGCCCGAGGGACCAGAAGAGCTTCTTGCTGTCGGCGGACCAGTGCATGTTCGTTGCAGCGTCACGCGTCACGCGCTTGACGGGATAGTCATTTGTCGACGGCCCGATTGTGACAGCCTGTCCGGTTTTCGGAAAGACCGCCACATACCCGTTATATCGTTCGACCAGCGCGACCCATTCTTCGTCCGGCGACGGGACAATTTCCTGGGCATTGTCCGACAGAAGGTGGACGCGCCTGTTTTCGCCGCTAAGGCCGACGCTGATAAGCGCTGTTTTGCCGGATTCGCCTGCGGTCACAAAGATCCTGTCGCCCGATTTGGCAAAGAGGGGTGAAGAGCCCTCCTCAGTGATGAGGGTTGGCTTTCCGCCCTCGGCGGGAATCCAGTAAATGCCGCGGTTTTTGCTGTACAGGTTGCCTCGCAGACCATCTCCACCAGTTTTGCGATAAACGATGTGTTTTCCATCCTTTGAGAACGAGGCTTCGATATACGTTCCCTTCTCGGGCGTGAGTTTGCCCTGGTTCCGGCCGTTGGGCTGCACTTTGTACAGAGCACCCATCTCGTCGTCGTTCCAGGTCGCATAGACGATCCATTTCCCGTCGGGGGAGAATGAAGGATAAAGCTCCAGGTTCTTTTCATCTTTTGTGAGGCGGGCCGGTGTTCCGGCGGGGAGCGCACGGATCCAGAGTTTTCCGAGGGCATTGTAGAGTACTGATTTCTGGTCCGGCGAAACGGTGACCCATCTCAACATCTTCAGGTCGAATTGATCCGGTGAGACCTCTTGAGGAAAGCGAACGGCTTCGGCAATGGTTTGTTTCACAGTTGCCCGAAACGGAATTTCACGTGCTTCTTTTGTCCGAACATCGATATTCCAGATCTTCCCTTTTGCCCAAATAACGATGTTCCTACCATCGGGAGTCCATGAGAAACCTGGATAGATGCCGAAGACGGCCCACGCTTCCTGCTGGTCGTGATCAAGGCCGGTGAAGAGTTCGGTTTCTTTGCCGCTCTCCAGGTCATAGAGATAGAGGACTGTGTTGAGTCCCACTCGTCGCACGAAGGCGAGAGTTTTGCCATTCCTTGAAATCTGCGGCCGGGCGGATCCTCCGTTTTCGCGAATAAAGGACTCCGTCTTGCCGGTTTCACGATCGAGACGTTGGATGGCATAGATTGTGCCGTAAGGGTCCTTATTGTATTCAAAGAATCCGCTTGGTGTTACATCCTCGCTCCAATACAAATAGCGTCCATCAGGGGAGAGGCACGGCTCGCCCGCATCCTGCTGCCAATTACGGCGCTTCGTGAGCTGAAGTCCCGCACCCCCGGTTGTATGAAAGAGCCACATTTCCCCCGCTCCAAGCGAGCGCGTATTACGGTAGTGCTTCCGGCCTATCAGATATTGTCCATCGGGAGTCCACACCGCATTATTGACCTGGCGCTCCTTCTCCTTGGAGACCTGCGAGAGCATCGAACCGTCGCTATTCATGATCCAGAGGTTATCGATTCCATCGCGGTCGCTCGTAAACGAGATCCTGGAGCCGTCGGGACTGAATCGGGGCTGCACGTCGTAGGCGGGACCCGACGTCAGTGCCTTTGCTTCACCGCCCGACAGCGGCATGAGATAGATGTCGCCCAACAAATCAAAAACGATCTGCTTCCCGTCCGGACTCACATCGACTGCCATCCACGTCCCTTCTGAAGTCTCGAACTGGATTTCAGTTGAGGGGCCGTGTTGCGATGAGACATCCCATTTAGGTTCCGATTTTTTTGCCGTGTCTTTCGGGACTGCCGGTTGCGCAACGAGAAGGGAAGTGAATGTGAGTGTCAGGAAAACCGCCAGGAGGCGACGCTGGGAAAATGAATCCATGGATCCAATCCTTTGTGCGTTGAGTTGTTATGATGGAGAGTGAAAACAAACTTAAGGAGACGGAACTCGGAATGCAAGATTTTTGAGGCAAAACGTTGTATCTTCGGGGCAATCCATCATCTCATTAGGCAGCCCACCAAATCATGTCTGATGTTCATATCACGGTTATAGGGGCAGGCCTTGTTGGCCTCGCTCTTGCGTCCAGGTTTTCGGAGAAACACAAGGGAATTGTCCTGCTTGAGAAGAACCAGAAGTACGGTTTGGAAACCTCGAGCCGAAACAGTGAAGTGATCCATGCCGGGATCTACTACCAACCGGGATCCCTCAAAGCACTGCTCTGTGTCGAAGGGAGGGACAGGCTCTATGAATTATGCGACAAAAAGGGAATTGCATACAGGAAGTGCGGCAAACTCATTACAGCAACAAGTGAACCGGAACTTCGGAAGCTGGATTCAATTCTCGCCAATGGGCGTTCGAACGGCGTTGTGCTGAACATGCTCACAAAGGACGAGGCACTTGCCCTCGAACCGAACATTGTCACAGCGGGCGCCATCCATTCTCCGTCCACCGGGATTGTGAGCGTTCACGAACTCATGGATTACTTCCATCACGACGCCCTGGAAAACGGCGTTACAGTTCAGTCCCGCTGCGAAGTCACAAAAATCGGGAGGAAGGGGAGGGACTATGAAGTGACAATCAGCGAGAGCGGGGTCCTTTCATCCTTCACTTCGGAAATCGTCATCAATGCAGGAGGTCTTCATTCAGACTCCGTCGCCGCCATGGCAGGGATCGACATCGATGCTGCCGGGTATCGGCTTGTCTATGCGAAGGGAAGTTATTTTGCTGTGGCTCCCTCGAAAGCGGGCCTTGTTTCAAGGCTGGTGTACCCTGTCCCACAAAACGAAGGGATTGGCGTTCATGCGGTGCTGGATTGGGGCGGACGCTTGAAATTCGGCCCGGATGTCGAATATCTTGCAGACAGAAAACTTGACTACTCTGTTCACGATGAGAAACGGGCATCGTTCGGGGAATCCATTCGAAAAATCCTCCCGCAGATAACAGACGATGATATTACACCAGACATGAGCGGAATCCGGCCCAAGCTTCAGCGGAAGGGAGAGCCGGCAAAGGATTTTGTGATTGTTCATGAAAAGGAACGGGGGATGGAGGGATTGATCAACCTGATCGGAATTGAATCGCCCGGGTTGACCTCGTGTCTTGCGATTGCGGGGCATGTGGAAGGGCTGCTGAGGTAATCCGGCCCGGAACAGGGCTCCGGGCTAACGGGCCAACGCAAACGTTGCGAAGCACCCCTGCTCCTGAGCGGGAAGGACCCGAGTAAAACGTTGCGAAATTCACCAGAAGTGCAGAAAAAGCCAGAGATGCTTATTTCTTTGCCAACTCGCCTTCCTTCAAGACGAGCTTCGCGAACATGAAGACCACAAATGCGACAATCAGGAAATCGATCGATGCGCCTATCCAGTGGCCCATCCTCAGATCGGGGGGGATTGACGCGACGGATCGTTCAGGAAGAACGATCTAAGGTGAGAAAGAAGGGCGTGGAAACTGGCAGCTGAGGGATTAGTCTTCGACAAGAACACGGTCGCGCACCGATTCAACCCAATCGCAAAATCTGTCTATTTCCTCGCGGGAGAGCCGTGCGCCTGGATGCATTGTCAGGTACTTGGGGAGCGGCATGAGCCCGTCCTGCATATTCTCACACATCAAGTCCAACCTGCCGACTGCGCGTAACGACCGATATTGGGCAAAATCAGACAGGTTCAGATGCTTCCGCGCCTCATTGACATCGTCGGCGACGATCCAGGATGCAGGAGCAATATTGCTGTACCACGGCCAGCGCGTAGAATTGGAGTGACAATCCATGCATGAGCGATCGAGCATGATCTTGATATCATCCGGCACTGAGAGCCGGGCATAGATGGTGCGGGTCTCGTCCACGGGCGGATTTGTCCGATCGGGTCGAAAGAACTGCATCACGACGAATGCGATGGTGATTCCTAATCCGGTCCATTTGACAATCTTCATCATAGCGGAAACCCTTCCATGGTGGTTCAATCATTCCTGAGGATAAATCAATTTTCAACAAAGAAAGTTCCGCCTCTACCTCGAAGTTCTCACAGGTGGAGTTGAAGAGGCCTGCAAAAACCAGACATCGTCTCCCCGGTCGCCTTCGCCGGATCTTCCTGTTTTTCCGCCGAACATCCACATCCGGTTCTTGAAGACCACCGTGTACCCCGGCGCCCTTGGCGACCATGGGGCATTGGTGAGTTGCTCCCAGCTCTTCCCGTCCCGTGAATACCATACATCGTTGAGGCCGGGTCCTCCGAAGACCCAGAGCATGTTGTCAAAAACACACGTGCCTCTTGCGTATCGGGGTGCCCACGATGCATGTTTCGCGGCCTTTGTCCATTGATCACCGTCGGTCGAGTTCCAAACGCCGTTCCCCAGCGGTCCTCCAAGAACCCAGAGCTTTCCGCCGAATATGTGGGCCGACATCGAAGTGCTGAAAAATGCGTTTGAGAATTCTGCCTGCCAGGGAGCGTTCCGGCCTGCGCGTTGCCATGTTTTTCCATCGGTCGATGTCCATGTGTCGTTCAGAGATCGTGTCGGCAACACATCGGGTCTGCCGGAACTTTCTGCTCCCCCGACGACCCATATCTTTCCTTCGTATACAAGAGCAGCGTGGCCCCTTCTTGCGGACCACGGGGCGGACGGAGTTATCAACGTCCAGTGAAGGCCATCCCCGGACGCCCAAAGGTCATTCTCGAATCGTTCCCAGCTTTTTCCTCCCCCCATGATCCAGATTTTTCCATCATACACACAGTGTGATGCCCCGTATCGCGTCCCCCATTTTCCATCGTGAGGAAATGCCTTCCATTGAATCCCGTCCGACGATTTCCACGTGTGTCGGCTGCCGATGATTAACAGAGTATCATTCAGGACAACCGGCTGGACATGGACATTCGGCCACATCCCTTCCTGCCAACGATTTTCTTCCCGTCCATTTCCTTGCGGGATCGCCTGAACCCATTGGTACCGCGAGCCATGATCACTCACAACATCGATGCGGGGCGATGAAAGAAGAAATGCGCAGAGCTCAACGAGCAGGTGAGTGAATGCGAACGGAATCATAGGGCCTCCGGTTGCATGAGTTTCTCTAGCGGGCAGCGATCACAAAATCCCGAACGCATCGAAGAATGTTGTCCTGATCTCTCGTCACCTTCATGATATTGGAAAAGCTTCCTGCCTTGGCGGTCTTGCGGAGATCTTCGCTGCGCACATAGGGATCACCTTCAAACAAGAAATCATCAAGCCAACGGGCTTTTTCACCCGGCAGACTAATGATGACATGGATGTGTGCGGGATTTCTTGAACCCGGATACGATCCCGGTTTGACGGTGTGAATTTCGTATCGGCCCTTTGCGTCGATTTTCACCCAGCCACGAAGCCGCGGTTCTTTCCAGCTCCCATTGGTTTTATTGTAGACACCAGTCGCATCGGTCTGATAGAAATAGAGGACCAATCTTTCGTACGGAGTCTTCTTGTCGGATCTGTATACCGTTCCCGTGATCACGAGTTGTTCTCCCGGTTCGTCTTTGGAAACGATTGTTGCCGTCGAGGAGACATCTTGGGGTGCAGGGGGGAACGGAGCTTCCTCTTGCGCCTGCGTCAAAGTCACGAAAAGGATAACCGTGATAAGCAGATTGAGACCATAGTAGAGTTTGGTTGTTTTCATTGGTGCTCCTTCTATTTGCGTGCAGTAGGTCGTGATCCGGCGCCGATGAGAAGATGAATACGGGCGTTCTTGTCGATAATCGACCAGTCTTCTCCAATGTTGAAATCCTCACGATTGATGACAAATTCCGACTCGAATCCGACGAGAGTGCCGAGTTCACCGCCAACCCGATTGACCCCGGCCAGTCGAACCGGCACAATGACCCGCTTCGTCATGCCCCTGATTGTAAGATCACCCTCGACAAGCAGTGTATCACGTTCTTTTGGTTTGACGCCAACACTCTTGAACGTCATGGTTGGATATCGAGTGACGTGGAAGAAGTCTTCAGAGCGCAGCGCGCGGTCGCGGCTGTCATTTCTGCTGTCGATACTTGAGGTGTTGATGACAATGTCAACCTTCGTTCCGGCAGGATTACGGGGATCGAATTCAATTGTACCATCGAAATCCCTGAACCTGCCTTCTTCTTTGAATACTCCCCATTTGTAGATCGAAAAGCCAAAATGGCTGTCCTCTTTGCGAATCTGAAGGAGCATTGGCTGGGCCAGAAGCTCGCTGAACAGACTCACCCCCATGCACACCAAAACGAAAATAAACACTTGGCGCTTCATAGTGCCTCCCTTGAAATGATGACTTCCAAGGTGAGATTCCCGGGAGAGATGAAGGGTTTGAATGGGCAAGAATCAAACGAAAGTGGAACAACCGTACGCAGGGCAATGAGAGAGGGGCTCCCCCCGCCGGAATCAGGGAGTGGAGAGGAGGTTACGCGCGATTTCGTCCCACTCTTGACGAAGATCGAGATTCGAAGTGTCCTTTCCGGCCCGTGAGTACCAATATCTGGCATTGGAAAGATCTCCTTCTTTCCGATGCAGGTGGGCATGCACCCAGGCGGCTGCCGGACTCGATTCGTCCTGCACGAGGCGATGGGCCTTCTCCCAGTTCCCCTTTGCTTCATGCCATAGGGCTTGAAGAGGGACGCTCAGGTCCGAAGGGAGTGAGACGGCGGTGAGGCTCTTTCGAAGTTCTGGGAGCGTCATGCGAGCCGAAATGTCAGGTTTTTGGAGTTCTGATGAACGCGATGAGGAAAAGAACGGCAAAGAGGAGGTCCGCTCCCCCAAACCACAGAACAACTGTTCCAACCCTGCCCAGTCCGTAAAGAACAGTCAGGGTGATAACATAGGAGATCTTTTCCAGTATTGGGAGAAAAGATATGTGTTTTCGGATTGATGGTCAACGGAATTCATTACGGGAAGTATTGTATGAACAGTCTACCGACGTCCGCCGGCGAGTTTTGTCGCTGACGGTGATCGCCGAAGGAGAATCATTGCCCAAGTACCGATTGCGGGACCAAGGCTGAGAAAAGAGAAGGCCCACTGCCATCCGACCATTCGTTCTGCCGTCGGAATAAGCCGGATCGTCACCAATGTGAGAAGGAAACCGAGGCTCGTTTGAAGCGTAAGCGCCGTGCCGGAATATTCCGGTTTGCACAGTTCACTGACGCACGCAGAAAACTGTGCCGAATCGGCGACAATGGCAAACCCCCAAACCAAACAGACGGCGACCAACGCAAAGGGATTTGATCCGTACAGGAATCCCACCAACACCGAACACATACCGCTGATAACGAGGGATGCAATTGTCACTGTTGTTCGGCCCCATCGGTCAGCGAGAGAACCGGCGACATAGCTTCCGATTCCCCCGGCACTGATAACGGCAAATGACGCTGTGTTTGCCCAAGCGGTGCTCAGGCCGCTTGTTGAAAAGCTTGCGAGGAGGAAAAGCGGAATCCATGCCCACATCGCATAGAGTTCCCACATGTGGCCAAGATAACCGATGTTCGCCAGGACGATATCCCGCTGGCGCGATATGGTCAGTACGTACTTCCAGTTGAACGGGGGCGTCGGGGTCCTGAATGGGCCTTCATGAACAAAGAATGCCGCAATGATACCACCGGCCAGTGCAGAAACGGCGGAAACGAGAAGTACGAACTGCCAGTCTGCGACTCCGCCGAGTGCGTTGATGACATGCGGGGAAGCTGTTCCGACTGTCAGTGCCCCCACCAGCAGACCGATACCGATTCCCCGGTCCTCTTTCGTCCATGTAGCAATTATTTTCATTCCAACGGGGTAGACTCCGGCAAGAAACAATCCCGTGAGAAATCGGAATGGAATTGCCATTTGGAGATCGGTAGCCAGCAAAGGAATTGCGAATGTAGATGCGGCCGCCAGGAACGACGAGACTGCAATCAACCGCTGAGCTGGCATCCTGTCCGGAAGATTCAGCAAAGCGGAACCGAAAGCGCCGAGGACAAATCCCACCTGCACCGACATGGTCAGCCACGCGCGGCCTGATTCATCGAGCGACCAGGCGGAAGCAAGGGAGGGGACAACGGCAGACGCGGAAAACCAAACAGACATCGCAAGAAGCTCAGCGAGGGAGAGAAGAATGATGATGCGTCGTTTGTCGGGAGGAGAGAAAAGCGACAAGGAGAGGCCTGGTTAGCTTTTTGACCCTGCGGGTGTCACAATCAGGAGCTTCTTCAAGAGCCTTTCTGCCGCAACAGCTTCCTGGAGCGGAACCATCACCTTGATTTCGTTGATCAGGTGGCCGTCATACTCGCCTGCGGCTCTGAAGAGCGTATAAACGAAGCGGGGACCACCTCGGGGTTGAACGCGGCAAAACAGATAGGGATGGAAACCTGCCTGCTCGAGGCACGACTTCGCGTATTGGGCAGCAATGTCGTCGAGCGTGCCGTGAATCCTCACCATTCCCTGATAGATCTCATAGTCTTGATGATCGTTGCAGAGAAAATGGTTGTTCACCCGTCTGCCGCACTCCCTGCAGTACGGGAGACAACATATGACGCACGCCCCCTCGGCGTGACGAGTGTGATGGTTGTGACATGAAGCGTGGTCGAGAAAGAGAGTGCCGCAGCGGGGACAGAACTCATCCGAAGACGCGACCTCGGTGCGGCATTCTGAACACTCGAACGACTCGTTTTTAACGGGTTTTGTCCGCCGTTTCATTCCGCCTGAAGAACGGGGGGACGTGGAAATCGGGTTTTTCATTTTGACACTTTTTTCAGCATCCCCATCTTCTCCATCACCCCGGCGTACTCCATCAGGTCCGCAAGGGCGAGGGGCTCAAATTCGCCTGAAAGAAAATCCCGTATTTCCAGGAGGGATTTCTTTTTGCCGACGAGAATATTCAGTTCAGCAGTCATATGCTGGGGGATTTTTCCCAACGAAGCGCGTTCTGCATCGTTCAGATTGGCCATCGCGGCACGCATTCTTCCGAAACCGCCCCCTTGTCCCTCAGGCCGTTCATAATAGGTACGAGCTGCCTCTCTTTCCTCATTTGTCATTTTCGGCTCTGTCGTTTTGATTTTCTTCTGCTCAGCCTGGAGCTTATAGAACGCGGTCACTTCTTCCTGAAGGGTCGAAGCCCGTTCGGAAACAAGCGATGCGAGAGGTTCGAGCTTTTTCTTTCCATCGTCCGGTTTTGTAAAAAGGATGGATGCGGAGCGGATCACATCCTGTTCGACCTGAGCCTGGTGACGAACTGCGTTCTTTGCTTCTTTATATGCGCCAAGCAGCGCCGGGCCGTCGGCAGCATCAGCCAGATACGCGAGGCCCTTTCTTTGCGAATCCCCCATGCGCTCGACTCCGCGTCCAAACGACTCGGCAGCAACCTTATGGGCCATTTCATTTTCGGCGGATGCCAGGACACTCATGCACCCGATGCCGACCACCGCAGCGCGTTTGAACTGTGTCGGGTCGAGCTTGTCCGGTGTGTCCTCCGAGGAATGGTACCACATATCGGGCCAGGTGATGAACATGAGGGAGGGGATTCCGTGCTGCATGTAGGTCACATGGTCGCTTGCACCGTAGTGTTTGTCTATCTTGATGTAGAATGGGTCGCGGCTCCCCCGCGGGGAAACTACAGGAAGTGTGAATCCGTATCCGCTTGATCGATATCTCACTCTTTCGCGGTTTAGTTCCGCCACGAACTCCATCATGCTCTGTCCCAGATCATTCAGGAAAGTGGGGAATGTATCGGGAGTCCGATGGAGCACCCAGAAGCTTGCGCTTGTTGACAGACGGATTCCTTCCATGTCGAAATTCAGATCGGCAATGATTTTCTGCTCGATGTCTTTGTGTTTGTTCAGCCACGCATTCGTGCCGCTGATTTCGGGTACCCACAGGAAATGGATGGTTCTTTTCGGTTTTGGAAGTTTTCCTTCGTTGATAAGGCGAATATATGCCCGTCCCATCTCAAGTGTCAGAGCGCA
>DATECW010000031.1:0-7944 GCA_035286705.1 Bacteroidota bacterium | reverse complement strand
GAGACAAGATCAGCAATACTAAACGGCTTTTCGAGATACTCGATATCAGGGTCTGATTTCCACGCACCCACTCCTTGAGCGTTCCCTGTCATGAGAATCAACGGAATCATGGACGTTTCCTCATCCTCCCGAAGCAATTCGCGAAGGAGGAAGCCGCTCCCGCTGTCCATTACGACATCACTGATGATCAAATGTGGCTTTTGTGACTTGGCAAGGTCAAGAGCAGTTGTTCCGTTATCCGCTTCAATAATTTCGTACTCCAAAGGTTCGAGCGCCCCCCGTATCGACTCTCGAATCTGATCTTCATCGTCAACGACCAATATTCGTTTCATGAGATCCTCGTGTTCTTGTGGAGATGATTCGGTTCATTTTCACTTCGAATCAAGAACGGTCCGAATGAACTCAAGGAGCTTCTGTGCCGTGTATGGCTTGGGCAGGAATGCAATGCCCGGGACTTCTTCTGTGAATTGTCCGTTCTGTGTCAGACCGCTGACCGCGAGAATCCTGACGTTGGGGTTCATTTTCCTGAGTGCTCTGATTGTCGCAGGACCATCCATGTACGGCATCATCATATCGGTCACGACGAGCGCAATGCGGTCTTTCTCCATGGCATACTTTGAGATGGCGTCTGTTCCATCATTGGCCGTCATGACAGCGTACCCAAAGGCTTCAAGGGTCGTTCTGGTTATCTCCCGTATTGCCTCCTCGTCGTCAACCACAAGAACCAGCTCTCCTTTCCCTGCCACCGAGTCCTCTTGCTCTTGCGGCTTTTCCGGAACATCAGAGCTCCGCACGGGGACGTACACGCGAAAAGCGGCTCCTTTTCCCGGTTCGCTGTAGACATTGATGAAGCCGCCGTGACTCTTAACAATGGTAAGGACCGTGGAAAGACCAAGGCCCGTCCCCTTCCCGATTTCTTTTGTGGTGTAAAAGGGATCAAAAATCTTCGCCTTGATATCGGGCGGAATCCCGATCCCTGTATCCGTCACGCTAAGACATACGTATCGACCGAGCTTTGCTTCAAAATGCATCGCCACATATTGTTCATCCAACTCAACATTCTCGCATTTGAGTTCAAGTCTGCCGCCGTCCGGCATGGCATCCCGGGCATTCACACAAAGGTTCATCAGAACCTGGTGAAGTTGGGTGGCATCTCCCGAGACAGTCCAGAGGTTATTCGGTGCTTTTGTTGCAACGGCTATGGATTTGGGAAATGTCTCCTTCATGATCGATTCGACTTCGCCAACCAGATGTCGGACCTGGACGGTCACATGTTCTCCGTGCAAGCCTCGTGCAAATGAAAGAACCTGTTTGATCAGGTCTGCCCCGCGTTTGCCGCTTGCTTCAATCGTGTCGATCATTCTCAAAAGGCCGGGATCCACAATCTTGCGGCGCATGACATCGAGCGAAAGAAGAATCGGGCCCAGCACGTTGTTTAGATCATGCGCAATGCCGCCTGCGAGCGTTCCGATCCCCTCCAGGCGTTGTGCGCGAAGGAACTGCTCTTGAAGGAGCCTCTTTTCCGTAATATCACTGAACGTTGCAACGTAGCCTATGATTGTGCCTCGCGGATCGGCGATGGGGGACGCTCCAAGTTCCATCCAGAGAGAATGGCCATCCTTGTGCAGGCAGCGTATTTCGTACCGTTCGCTGATCCCCCTCCTCAGCTGGAGGTTTTTCTCCACGATTTGCGCCTGGTCCTCTTTGGATACAAGCAGCGTGTGAACGACATGGCCCAGAAGCTCATCGCGCTCGTACCCAAGCATCACACAGAGCTGGTCATTCACAAATTGAATCACGCCATCATTGTCTGCTTCGAGCAGGCCCTCCCGCAAGCTGGAGACAAGTGTTCGATATTTCTCCTCTGACTTAACGAGAGCCGTCTCGGATTGCAGCCGTTGTTGCCGCTCCTCTGCCTGCTGAAGAGCCCGTTGAACTGCCGGGACCAACCGGGCAGGCTTGTCTTTGAGAATGTAGTCTGTCGCGCCGCTCTTCAGGGACTCAATTGCAAGTTCTTCCCCAATTGTGCCCGAGATGATGATAAACGGTATATGGGGGTCCCTCGCCCGGACAAGCCGTAATGCAGCAAACCCGTCAAACCCGGGAACGTTGAAGTCGGACAGAATAAGATCCCAACGATTATCAAGGGCCTTCACAAAGCTGGTTTTGTTCTGCACAAGGGTAATATCACATTGAATACCCCCTGCCGCAAGAAGCTCCCTGATGAGCATCGCATCTTCTTCGCTGTCCTCAAAATGGAGTACTGCAAAACGTGGTTCCATTAATCCTCGATTGGTTTGTCAGGACTCGGAACTTGGCACGAATTTTTTCCTCTACAGCTTCCTTTTCTTCTCGATCCCGTGAGGAGGTTCATTGACCAGCGCCCAGAAGACACCGAGTGCTTTGACGGCGTTGAGGAATTCGTGAAAGTCCACCGGCTTCACAACAAAAGCATTTACGCCGAGTCCATACGCCTCGACAAGATCGCGTTCTTCCCTCGATGAGGTCAGAATTACCACCGGCAACTCCCTGAGCTTTGCATCGCCGCGGATCGTTCTCAGTACTTCCATCCCGTCCACCTTCGGCATCTTCAAATCGAGAAGGATGACAGCGGGCAATCCGTTCACCTTGTTTCTGAATTCTCCGCGTGCATAAAGATAGTCAAGCGCCTGTTCTCCATCGCGAACAACGACGACATCGTTTGCAAGATTGTTCTCACGGAGTGCCTCCAGAGTGAGTTCAATATCCTGTTCACTGTCCTCCGCAAGAAGAATGTTCTTTAAGTCTGTGGTCACAATGATGCCCTTTCTTCGCTGTCCAACAGAATTGTGAAATAGAACGTTGCTCCCTCATTCACCTTCCCTTCCGCCCACGTGCGTCCCCCATGCCGATGAATAATCCGGCGAACATTTGCCAACCCGATACCTGTTCCTTCGAATTCATCGGCACTGTGAAGCCGTTGAAAGACCCCAAACAGTTTGTCTGCATATTTCATGTCAAATCCCGCTCCGTTGTCCTTGACAAAGCCGATGATCTCTTTCTCTTTGATCTCACACCCGACATCGATGATCGCTCTCTCTTTCCTGGCCGTAAACTTGACGGCATTGTAGAGAAGATTGATCATCACCAGGCGAAGCATGGAGCGATCGCCCTTCACCGGCGGAAATAGCCGGATATTCCACACAACCTGCCGATCTTTCATCTGGCTTTTGAGTTCCACGAGGATTTCCGCGATCATGGCATTCAAATCCACTGTGGTCTTCTGCATTTCCTGGCGACCCATTCGCGAAAACGAAAGGAGGTCGTCAATGAGGGCTCCCATCCTGACGGCAGCTTGTGAAAGCGTTTTCAGAAAACGCGTGCTTTCCTCATCAAGCGACTTGCCGGCGTGCTTTTGCAGCAACTCAACGAACCCGGTGATATGACGCAGCGGGGCACGAAGATCATGCGATACCGAATAGCTGAACGCCTCAAGTTCATTGTTGGCAACCTGCAGTTGGGCGGTTCGTTCCTCAACGCGGTCCTCCAATTCTTCATTCAATTTGCGAAGACCTTCTTCCGCCCGCTTACGCTCGGTGATGTCCATGGAAAGAATAAAGACCCCTTCAGGTACCGGTTGAATGCTAAGGTCGAACCACCCTGCGGTTCCATCGGGAAAAACAAATTCATTCTCCATGTGACGCTCTCGTCGTTCCTCCAAGCACTGCTTGATAACAGCAAACACTCCTGTCGTTTCAATGCCGGACCACATGTCCATATATTTATGACCCAACAGCTCTTCTTTGGGCCGGCGGTTATGTTTGTCGGCGGCATCGTTCAGATAGAGATAACGCCAATCGGACCCGATTATTTGGCAGCCCTCCAACATGTTATCCAATGTTGAACGGAAGCGCTCTTCACTTTTCCGTGTCAAAGCGATTGTCTTCGACAGTTCCGTCGTACGTTCGCGCACTCGTGATTCGAGCTGGTCGTTCGCAAGGCGTGCGGCCTCCAAAGCCTCGATAGTCTGGCGATTTGCTTTCCTCAATCGTTCCTGCGTGTAACCGAAGAGACATCCCATCGATATGAAGAATCCAACCGAAAGGATACTCTGTGGGTCCTCCAATGCAAACGAAAACCGTGTCGGTATGAAGAAATACAAGATAAGCGTGGCGGAAATGAGAGTCGCAGCAAGCCCGCCGCGCATGCCGTCAATCCATGAACTAAAGAACACTGCAGGATAGAAAAGAAACCACACAAAAGGTTGAAGAGACGCCCAAAATATCAATTGGAGAATCAATGCCGCGAACGGCAACAGTATAGCCAGCATTGGACGGCGCAACCCGGCCTGGCTATGAATTCTCATTGGCAATCCCTTTCATCGGATTCCAAAATATCAGAACTCGAGGACTAAACCGGCGCTCTTATGCTTTCTTTCGATTCCGCGAGCGCTCTGAAACGGCTTCCGTCTCCGGAAACCATATCCGCTTGTTCGATTGGAATGACAAATCCCCATCCCCATTGGTAGGAAAAACGATTGAGACAATGTAACGAGCTAAGAGAAAGGTGTCAAGCAACTACTACTAAAAGGAGGAAGAAATGCCAGGGTTGGGTGCCGGGAATAGCAAGAATTCTCAACCTGATACAATCGACCAGGGTTTTTCCTTGGATTGGCTGCGGGGATCAGCTCTTTGAACGTTACACAATAGCCGGCATGATGCGAATGAGATGAAGCAGATATTGGACGGGGGAACCATCCCGAGATATTCAGATGCACTCGCGCCCGGGTAAGGCCTAACAATGTTAACCTCCGAATCTTCCACCTCTACATTTCAGTAAACTCAGCCGTTTCTTGCTTCATTGTTTCGTTGCTCTTCACTACGTAAGTCGATATATTCGTCCTCATTATCCCGCTCAAAGCATCACCAAATCGAGGATCCAATGACTCTCATTGCTAGAATAACCGCATTTGCTCTTGTCGTTTGCACTGCCGTCGCGCAGGACAAAGTCTACGTCCAAAACGACTTCCCGAAAGAGGAATTCATCCAGCGCCGGGCCAGGATCTATGAATTCATCGGGCTAAAAGCGATGGCCATCATCCAGGGAGCCCCGAACGTAGACGGGTTCAAGGTTTTCCGGCAGACGAATGAGTTCTATTACTTCACCGGGCTCGAAGTGCCCCATGCCCTTCTCGTAATGGACGGACGAACCAAGCGCTCATCGATCTACATTCCGTACCGCGACTCGGCACGCGAACGAAGCGAGGGGAAAACCCTTTCGGTAGAAGATCGGGAACTCGTAAAGGCATTCACAGGGGTCGAGTCGGTCAAAGGCCCGGAGATGCTCGCCCGGGATTTCGCGTATACGCTCGTCCCCTCCCCCGCCCCGGCATTGTACACGCCGTTCAGTCCGGCAGAGCGGGGCACGGACAGCCGCGACACCCAGCTTGGCTACCAGGCGAATGTGGCGGGAGACCCCTGGGATGGACAGCCGTCGCGCGAAGGCCGCTTCACAGCACTACTGCACGAGCAGTTTCCTCAATTCGAAATTCGTGACCTCTCTCCCGCTATCGACCAGCTCCGCAGCGTGAAGAGCGAACGGGAAGTCGCTTTGATCCGACGGGCGTCCCAGATCGCCGGCTACGCCCTGATGGAAGCGATGAGAAGCACAAAACCCGGGACTACGGAGTATCAACTCGACGCGGTTGCCCGCTA
This sequence comes from Bacteroidota bacterium, assembly GCA_035286705.1. Classification (GTDB taxonomy): domain Bacteria; phylum Bacteroidota; class Ignavibacteria; order UBA10030; family UBA10030; genus JACPLA01. The sequence continues at coordinate 2,251 of DATECW010000031.1, read as the reverse complement.
CATCTACCAGAGCAACGGCGCCCGGCGGGAAGGATACAGCTCCATTACCGGCGGCGGGACCAACGCCTGGATGGGACATTACTACAGAAATCTCGATACTCTCCGTTCGGGCGATATGGTCCTCATGGACTACGCCCCCGACTATCGCTACTACACGTCGGATGTCACACGCATGTGGCCCGTGAACGGCACATACACCAAGAGCCAGCGGCAGCTGGCAGATTACATCCTCGCATATCGCAACGCGCTCATCAAGCGCATCAAACCCGGCGTGACACCCGATTCCGTCATGACAGCGGCATCGGCAGAGATGAAGGCCTATCTGGCAAATGTGAAGTTCGAAAAGGAGATATACAGAAAGGCCGTGGAGGCGGGGCTCACGTTCCGCGGCCACCTTTCGCATCCGGTCGGACTGGCCGTGCATGACGTGGGGCCGTATCGTCCTGGACCGCTGAAAAAAGGACACGTCTTTTCGATCGACCCGATGATCTGGATACCGGAAGAAAAGTTATACATAAGGATGGAGGACGTGGTAGTCGTAACCGATACCGGTGTCGAGCTTTTCACGGATTTCCTTCCGTCGACACCCGACGAAATTGAGAAGGCAATGAAAGAGCCGGGCGTTCTTCAGTTCAGGCCTCCAATCCAGGGGCCCAAATGAACCGCATCGCCGCAACATTCCTTTTGTCGGTTATTGTCGCTTCGGCTTGCGTGTCACAAGCCGTCGACTGGCGATCGTGGCCGGTTCGCGCTTTCACGCCCAGGCCCTACGACGTGCAACACTACCGCATTGAGCTCCGGTTCGATTATCCCAAAAAGCAGTTTTTCGGCACAACAACAATCACGCTCGTTCCGGTGGGAGAATCGATTCGTTCCTGCACGTTCGATGCCGAGGTCCTGACTGTCCGAAGCGCGACGGCGCCAAGTGGCTCTTCTCTTGCATTCACACAGCAACCGGGGTTTGTGACGGTCGAACTTCTTCGTGAGGCTGCGCCCTCCGAGACGGTTCAAGTCATTCTCCGGTACGACGGCCAACAGATCGACATCGATCCCGCCCGATGGGGGGTCCCAAAGACCTATCATCCGGGCCTTGAGTTCCTTGACTCAACCGCCGATCATCCGCGCCTCATTTCCGCACTCTCCTTCTCCCAGGGAGCCCGGCATTGGTTCCCGTGCAACGACCATCCGTCGGACAAGGCGACTCAAGAGGTGATCGCAGAGGTTCCGCGGGGATGGAAGGCGGCAGCCAACGGATCACTTGTCGGTGTTCAGTCCACGTCAAGCGCGTCAACGTACCATTGGTATTTGCGCCAACCTCACAGCACGTATCTTTCAGTTCTCGCGGCAGGGCCTTACGTCGTCCTTCGTGATTCACTGGGACCCCTCCCACTTGCCTACTGGGTATATCCTCAGCATGAGCCCAACGCCCTGAGGTCTTTCCATCGCACGCCCGAGATTATCGCGTTCTTTGAGCGAGTGTATGGGGTGAAGTATCCATGGGACAAGTATGACCAAATCATGGTGCCTGGCATAGGCGGAGGGGCCGAGGCCACGACGGCCACAATCCTGGGCCAAACCACAATTCATGATGAGCGGGCCGAGCAGGATTTCCCGAGTCACTGGCTTGTTGCACATGAGGCGGCCCACCAGTGGTGGGGAAATTTCATAACCCTCAAAGACTGGGGACACACGTGGATCAATGAATCGTTTGCCACCTACAGCGAATACCTCTGGTCCCGATACAGCCTGGGAGACGACGAAGGAGCGCTCAATCTTCAGGACAAGCGGGAACAGTACTTTCGGGATGCACGCACAAGATTCCGCCGGCCGATTGTCCTGGATCGATGGAGGTTTCCCAACGACAACTTTGACTCTCACACGTATCCCAAGGGGGCCAATGTCCTTCACATGCTTCGTACCGAGATCGGCGACAGCGCCTTCTCCGGGTTCCTCAAGACAGCGCTGACCGACCACGCCTTTGGCTCTGCGACCACAAGTGACATCCTTCGGGCAGCAGAGAGGGTGTCGGGGAGGCCGCTGCAGTGGTTCTTCGATCAGTGGCTGATGAAACCGGGCCATCCTGTACTGAATATCTCCTGGAGGTGGGATCTGGACAAGAAGTCTGTTGTCCTGCGAGTAGAGCAGAAGCAAGACACAACCGGCGGAGTTCCCATTTATGTCCTGCCCGTAACGATAGGGCTGACGAGCGCCAAAGGGCACTGGGTCGAACAGATTCGCTTGACTCGTGCAA
>DATECW010000030.1:0-63864 GCA_035286705.1 Bacteroidota bacterium | reverse complement strand
ATTCCATCCTCATTGAGCTTTGCGGCCTCCCTGACATAAGAGAGCAGAATGCCGGCCTTCGGCAGGTCTTTGATGCTGCCGATCCGTCCAAAATGACCCATCGCCTCTCCCGCTCCGGTCTTGTTCATGAGCTTGTGGGGATCCTTTATGATGGGTGCCTTCCAAAACCCGAAAACACAATGAGCTTTGAATGCGGCCATGCTGCACATGACACCCCTGTAATCGAAATGCGGGAAGCTCCACTTCATGGTCTCTTCCACATTCGGGCAGGCTTTGTGCACGATTGAACGAAGATGGCGGAGGATCGGTTTGGCAAAGTCCTCTGCATTGTTGATGTATGCGTCGATGCGCTCGTCCTTTTTTCCCATGGTTGTCCCGTCGGAGAATGGTGGTTGAAGCTTGAAGATTAGTCAAAAGGAGGGAAAAAGGAAAGCCTGCCGGAGCGTTCCGGTACCGTCGTAGCTCAGCGGGAGGTGTGGAATGTCTTTGCCATCGATGTGCCGTTGCCCATTCTGTCGGTCACTTCGATTCGTGCGACATGTGCCCCTGCTGGGAGGGAAAACGGCTCGTCGAACTCGAGACGGTGATTATATGGGTCATACGCCGCAATCAACATTGTTTCGTCGAGTGTCATGCGAATCGACGCCGCATCGACACCTGATCCTTTGTCATGAAGACGGGCGGCGAGACGGAGGCGCCCTTGTGAAATGCGGACCAGGAAACTTGAAATCGCGGGCGCGGTGGAGTCTTCCCTGATGGCAAAATCACCCAACAGGTTTCTTATTCTTCCTTTCAACACACCCTCCTCCTGCGTCTTCGAGAGAAGGTCAAACCCTCCCTGATCTGCGTGGTAAAGTCCAAGCGCGCCGGGGTCCTCCGTCGCAGGGCCGCGGAAATAAACGGTTGCACCGTGATTGAGCAGTACATCCCTCGGCAAAACCGTATATCCGCCATCACTCTTCTCAATTCTGCAATAGAAAGGCTGGTATACCCCGGAGGCAGGAAAATCAATCGTGAACTCGCCGTTCCCCACAACGATTGTCCCGCCTTCTTCCGGCGTGATGGGGAAAAGGGAAAACTCGTCGAAAGCACTGACCGACGTTTCATTCACCATGCCGTTTGCTTCGAGCCGAACGGTTCCTCCCGACACGGAGTTGAGAGGAATCGTCCCCACGTATGTTCGTTCATCTGCTGCATTGATATCCGCCAGTGTTTTGCTCTCTTTGTCGATGATCCACAGGGAAGGACGCAACGTGAACGGGAGATGCGAGGTGATCGCTACCAGAAGGTAATCACGGAGGAATTCCTTTTTCAGAGTAAGAGAGGTATTGCTCGATCGTGAAGTCGCCGGAGCGAAGAAGATCGGATATGATTGTGACCCCTGATTATCAAGTGCACTGACTCTAATGAGACGCGGGCTGTGCGGATCAATCGGCAAAACATATCCATCCGCGGTCGAGGCAAGGGCCGTTGGATCATACGTTCTGAGATTCCAGCTTTTTCGCCCGGGCAGTTTGGAGCCGATAGTGACCGATTGGAGGTCGTCGGACGATTGTGGAATCAGCACAAACCGTTCTTCGATTCTCCGAACATCGATGGAAGGTGGTTCGTCAAACACGACCACAGCAGTCAGTTCCGAGGCGTTCCCCGCAATATCGCTGGCCACAATCCGTATCTGGTGTTCCCCGCGGGTGAATGAAGAAGAAACCAGAACGCCCGCACGTTCAGGCAGCCGCGAATACAGAGGAAGATTGTTGCCCGGTTCAAGAAATAACTTTTGAAATCTCCCTTCCCCCGATTGCACGAAAGACCAGTCGTAATGGATGGCGATCTGCTCGGTCTCTTTTGCTGAAAAGCGATCATGCGTCGAGGTGAACAGGAGTGTGCTGTCAATATGCAATTCATAGCGGTACACGCTGCTACGCTGCCATGTTGTGTTGTTCTGGTCGGATCCCTTGACGCTGATGCCGACCGATCCGTTGAGGTGAACGACGCGTGGAAGAGTGTATTTGCGGTTGCTGCGCTTATGGACATTCTGCACCACGGGGGCCGCGCTGCCGTCGATGCGGGAAGCATAGTCGAACGGGGCAAAGCTTACCTGTTGGAATTCGGGAAAACGCGTGTCGGTGATCGCTGCCGCGAAGGCGGGACAAAGCAGGGGATTGAGCGGATTCAGGCTTTCGTCGCGGATTTCGAAATGCAAATGCGGCGGTCCGACTCCCGTATCGCCCGTATAAGCGATCACCTCTCCTTTCGAAACAGGGAAGATCGCTTCATCGAATGTCGCTTCAAGGCCATAGAGTCCGTTCTTGTATTGCTGTTCTCTGACATACGCTTCGATGTCCGTGCTGAATCCTCTGAGGTGGGCATAGACGGTCGTAAATCCGTCCCGGTGCTTCACGTGCAGCATTTTTCCGTATCCATAGGGAGAAACTGAAATCCGCGATACGTAGCCGTCTCTGGAGGCAAGAACCTTATACCCGATTCTGCCATTCGTGGAAATATCAATCCCGGCGTGAAAGTGCATCGTGCGGAACGACGCAAACGCGGAACTCATCTTCCTGCTGGCATCGGTCGGCCAGGCGTAATCGCCAAGGTCTGTTCTGAGGGAATCAAAATTCAGATAGACATCGTCGATCCGGTCGGGAAGATCGCCCGCCGGGTCGAAGGTCGAAAGGGGGGAAAGCGATGAAGAGAGGAAGGAATACGCAAGAACGAGAAGACCGCACACGAAGAGAACGTTCGCCGTTCTGCGCATTACCCTGTCTGTGTTTGGGTCAATGCGGGGGTTTCCTGAGCCGCAACACTGTTTCGTTCAATGATCTCCCGGGCAAGCTGAAGATATGCCAGTGTTCCCTTGGAGTTTGCGTTGAAGAGCACCGCCGGTTTTCCGTAAAAGGATGCTTCGACCAGCTGAGTGTTTTTCGGAATGACGGTCTTGAGCATGTGTTTCCGGAAATGGAGCTGCAGTTCGCGCTCGGTAATGTCTGTGACCTTTGTATTGGGCTCATACATGGTTTGCACAATGCCTTCCAGGGCGAGAGGACGATTGGCAACCTCTCTGATCCAGTCTATGTACTTGACCAGTTTGTCCATTGCATCAAGCGAGAAATGACCGGACTTCAAGGGAATAAGCGTGGAATCGGCGCAGGTGAGAGCATTGGTGGTCAGCCCGCGCAAAAAGGGGGGACAGTCGATAATAATGTAATCGTAATGGGGAACAACCATGCGGAGGGAATTCTTGAGAATGGTCCTGTTCTCAGCCAGTTTCATGTACCTCTCTTCCATCTGCGTAGTGTGGACGTTCGATGGAACAAAATCGAGGAAGGCAATCTCGGTTCGGTGGATGACCTGCGACATCGAATGCGTGAAATTGAACACTTCGAACAAGCCGCCGACTGTCCGCTCTTTCGTGAACCCAAGTGAAAGACTGCAGGCGCCAAAAGGATCCGTGTCGATCAGCAGTGTCCTTTTTTCAAAAACTGCGAGGGATGCCGCGAGATTGACCGCAGTCGTGGTCTTGCCGACGCCGCCTTTTGGGATTGCTACCGCGACAATCTTGCCCATTGGATCTCCGGGAGGAAGAAGGACTACTGAAAGTCAATAATCAATTGCGAATGGAAGGTAATCATCACGACACAAAAATGCAAAGATTTCGGGATGTCAGACAAGCTTCCCGAGCACATATCCGATGGTTACTCCGACGAGGAGCGTGATGGTGAGCACGCGATAGTTGACCACGTCCTTCCCATACCCCTTCTTAATTGCCACGATCGAAGCCAGATACCCGATCCCGTTCAGAAGCCAGAAGAATGGGAGAGCGAGGACCTTGACAACCAGCGGTCCGATGAATGGTACCAGAGCAATCCATGCCCCAAGGGCGGCGAACGCCTCACCGGCAAGGCCGATGATCAACACCACGAAACCGATCACCGTTTTGTCGACACCCAGTTCGATGCCGAGAACGACGAGGCCGGCAATCGCAACCCAGGCCAGGATTGCGTTCCGGTAATTACTCAGGAAATGGACAACCTTGTTCATGCCTCTTCGACGTGGGCCATAATTGTTGCGAGCACTTTACCCGAGGGCTCCAGGAGCCTGCCAAGAAGGGTGTCGCCCGCCACTGCTTGCGCGACTCCTTCGGGAGTGCCGGTGAAGATGACGTCACCGGGTTCGAGAGTGAAGATTTGGGAAATCGAGGAAACCAGCTGATCGAGTTTGAAGATGAAATCGCTGGTGGATCCTTTTTGCCGGGCAGATCCGTTGACCGTGAGTTCCACGGTCAGTTGATGCGGATTCGCGACGGATGCGGCGGGAACGAAGTCTGAGAGCGGGGCGGAAGTGTCGAATCCCTTCGCTACCGACCACGGGAGTCCTTTCTTCTTCGCATCGCTCTGCAAATCGCGGAGCGTCATGTCGAGTCCGATTCCGTATCCGGCGATATGCTCCATCGCCTTTTCGCGGCTGATGTTCTTCCCTCCCTTGCCGATCAGGACTGTCATTTCCACTTCGTGATGGAGTTCCCTGGAAACGGGGGGGATGACAACGCTGCCGTGGTTGTGCACGACGGCAGTGGGGGGCTTCAGGAAGAGCACCGGCGTCGTGGGGACGTCGGCTTTCATTTCCTTTGCATGTTCCGCATAGTTCCGCCCGACGCAAATGATCTTGGGAATTGTCAGCGGAGTGGGAGTTCCTTGGAGAGTTGCGGTTGCCATGATGTCGTGGTGATGATGAGAAACGGAATAATATAAAGAAGCCGGCTCAGACACGCAAGGATTCATTCTTTTTGGTAGTGTTTCACATTGGAAAGAAAGCATTCCACAGAGTTCCACAGAGGGACACAGAGAGGTGTTTTCTCTGTGAAACTCTCTTGCTTTCTCCGTGGCTCTCTGTGAAATTCGCTGGGCGAGCAAACTGATACACTACCTTCTTTTCTTAAGTGATACAGTTTTTCTCACTGGGAAATGAGAAAACGGATTTCCACTGAAGAAACCGAAACAACGACGGATTGACGCGCTGTGTTGTTTCTGTTTGTTTTTCTGTGTCGTTTCCGTGTCCCAGTCGTTCATAGAGGATTTGTTCCCAGCGTGAAAAACGAGTATCTTCTGGCAACGCCATTGAGAGTAATCCATGCCCACGTATAAAGAGGCCGGCGTCGACATCGATGCCGGTGAGGAACTGGTTCGGCGCATTAAGCCCGCCGTCCGTTCCACGTTCAACAAGAATGTTCTTGCCGATATTGGAATGTTTGGAGCGTTCTATCGGGCGCGATTTCCCGGCTTCCGAAACCCGGTTCTGGTTTCAAGCATGGACGGTGTCGGCACGAAGCTTAAAATCGCATTTGCGATGGGGCGTCACCACACGGTTGGGCAGGATCTGGTCAATCACTGTGTCAATGACATTCTGGTATGCGGTGCAAAGCCTCTTTATTTTCTTGATTATTTTGGTACCGGAAAACTTTCGCCGGATGTCGGTGAAAAAGTCATAGAAGGATTTGTCAAAGCATGCAGGGAGAATGGTTGTTCGCTTGTGGGAGGAGAAACCGCGGAAATGCCCGGGATGTACGACAGCGACGAGTACGATCTCGCTGGCACCATTATCGGTGTGGTGGATGAGAAGAAGATCGTGAATGGCAAAACGGTCAAAAAGGGAGACATATTGATCGGACTGCCGTCGACAGGATTGCACACGAACGGATACTCGCTCGCACGTAAGGTGCTTCTTGAGAAATATTCGATCAATGAATATTTCGACGACCTTGGAACGACCCTGGGAGATGCTCTGATGTGGATTCACCGTTCTTATTTCAAATCGGTCTATCCTCTCTTGACGAAATTCACCATCAAAGGCATATCCCACGTAACCGGTGGAGGTATTGAAGGGAACACGATGCGGATTGTCCCGAAAGGGGTGGGATTGCGGATCGATTGGTCTGCGTGGAAACGCCCGGCCATCTTTCGTCTGATTCAATCGGCGGGAGCGGTACCGGAGGAAGACATGCGCCGGACATTCAATCTGGGAGTGGGACTTGTCCTTATTACATCGCCCACGCAGGTTGACAAGGTCATGGCAACGCTTCGAAAGAAGAAGGAATCACCGGTTATCATGGGTGAAATCATCAAGATGTGAGGTACCAATGCCACAAAGCATTTCAGTCATCGAAGCTATCCAGCTGATTCTCGCGCCGGCGGTCATGATCAGCGCATGCGGATTGCTCATGCTGGGCATCAATTCAAAATTCTCGACGGTCCTGAGTAGAATTCGATCATTGAATGAAGAAAAACGGAAACTGCGGGTTCGCGCGGGAGACAAGGGATTGACATTCGAAGAAAGTCAGAGAATCGAGAGCATTGCCCGCCAGCTCGCAAGATTATTGAAGAGAGCCATTCAGGTGAGAAACTCACTCATGTGCTATATTGCTGCCGTCGCTTTGTTCATTGTAACGTCGCTCCTCATCGGCGCAGATTTCTTCATCGGAGGGATGCGTCTTGACACACTGGTCATCGTTGTCTTTTTGGCTGGTATGATCTCGGTGTTCCTCGGGATTGTCTTCGCAGCGTTGGACACCAAGATGGCCTATGATATCGTGCAATTCGATGTGCAGGTGGATGAGTGAAGAAAGCCGGACCGAACCAACCTCTTGGTGATGAGTTCTCCATCCAGGATGAATCGGAATTCAGGGAGAAGGCGGCCTACGTCAGTGAAAACCTTCCGGGAAAACTGACGAAGGTCAACAGGAGGCTGGGCCTGGTGGCGGATGTGCTGGCTCTCTTCCGGTTCATGAGTGACCCTGAGGTCCACTGGGGAAAGAAAGCTCTTGCAGCCGGCGCGCTCCTGTATTTCATCATCCCACTCGATTCCATTCCCGATGTCGCTCCGTTCGTAGGGTATCTCGATGATATCGGAGTGATTGCCCTCGTGGTCGGGTATCTCGGCAGACAACTCCGCAGGTATTATCTGGAAGAGACGTACAGAGAGAATTCACTACAATAAAAAAGGTGCACTCGCACCAGCGAAGGCACCTTTCCTCTTTGGAGAGACTGTTACTTCACGAGTTCCGTTGTTGATACGCCTCCGCCCATTTGGGCCGGAAGCTTGGTCTCAACCTTGATCGTGCGGCGATCATCGCGGTGGAACCAGATCGTCACACCCGCCCCGCTCTCGTCGACTGACTGGAGCTCCACCTTGAAAGTCTGGAATGTTCCGGCAGCCACCGTGATCGTCTCGGCTCCCGTCACATGCAGTGACATTTCCTTCGCTTTTCCCTTCATGATATCCACAGCATAAATCGAGGCCTTGTATCCTTCGACAAGAGGGAGGGTGCTGAGCGCGAGCTCTGAGCCTGCTCCGTCCGAAAGAACGGGTTTGTCAATCTTGATGCTGACAGGCATTTCCATCCCGCCTCCTGCGATCGTCCCGCTGACTGAATCTGGCGTGAACGCGAGGATGAGTGTGCCACCTCCCTGCGAGGCGGCGCGCCGAACGGGGAGCAGGGTCTTTGCGTCGAGATCGGTGGTGTCGGCGATGGATCCCATCGGCCCTGAAGCCTGCTCAATGACCCTCCAAATGGGCTTGCCCGCATGCATCGACATGGCCACGGTGCGCGTGCTGGAGAGGTTCAGTTCCTGGCCCATCATTGAGAGCTTTGTTGAGAACGTTGAAGTCGTCGCTTGGAGCTTCGCGCCGTCAAAGAGTGACATCGCCGATGGAGATGATTCTGTTGGTTCCCGTTTCGGCAGGGTGACCGTCGTAATATCGACCGTGATGGCCTTGAGTTTTTCCTGAACTGCGGGTGAAACCGATTCCTGCACACGGCCCTTCAGGTGTTTGACGAAGAACTGTTCCATGGCGGTAAACATTGCCAGCCGGTTTTCCTTTCCCGCAAATCCGTGTCCTTCATCGGGAGCAACCATGTACTCGACCTGCCGGCCCAGATCACGAAGCGCAACCACAATTTGATCCGATTCGGCTTTGTTGACCCTCGGATCGTTCGCTCCCTGGACTACAAAGAGGGGTGCTGTGATCTTCGTTGCGGAATTGAGCGGTGATTGTTTCTTCAACATCTCGACATCCTTCGGGTTTTCGAGATCCCCAACTCTCACAGAAAAGATTTTCTTGATCGGAGCCCAGTAGGGAGGAATGGAATTGAGCAGCGTGATGATATTCGAGGGCCCGACGATGTCGAATCCTGCTGCATACACATCAGGTGTGAAAGCGAGTCCCGCAAGTGTTGCATAGCCGCCGTAGGATCCCCCGCTAATGGCGATCTTCTTGGCGTCGGCAATACCATCCTTGATCAGGTAGCGGACTCCGTCTGTGATGTCATGCTGCATCGAGCCGGTTCCCCACTCCTTGTTGCCGGCGTTCAGGAACTTCTTGCCGTATCCTGCCGATCCCCTGAAGTTTGGCATGAGGACTGCGTACCCGCGGTTGGCGAGAAATTGCGCGATGCTGTTGTAACCCCAGGTGTCCCTTCCCCACGGCCCGCCATGAATGAACATCACTGTAGGGAGGTTTTTTCCGGGCGTCCCTTTCGGAAGCGTGAGATAGGCGGGGATGGTCATACCATCGCGTGCCTTGTAGCGAACCGGTTTCATGGGAGCAAGATGCTCGATTGGAAGGTTGGGGCGCGAACGATACAGGAGCTCCGCCTTGCCGGTCTTTCTGTCGAATACATATACAGAACCCGGGTCAACGTCGCGGGACACGGAGACCAGCCATGTGTTTTCGTCTTCGGTGAGCGAAACAAGGCCCAGTTCGCCTTCAGGAAGTGCCTTCTTCATGGTCTCGTAATCATTCGCGAACTGTTTTTGTTTGGGATAAATACGAACGCGATCTCCGAGATAGTACGTTGCCAGCAGTTCGTTCGTGAGATCGGAAAAGATTGCACCGCCGAAATCCACTTCGTTCTTCGGGTCGCGCTCAATGGATTTCGTTTTCCCGGTCTTTAAATCGAACAACTGCAACTCGGTCTTGTCGAGATTCTTCCCCTTGTTCGTGATCAAATAGAAACTCTTCCCATCCGGCAGAAACCGCAGCGGTGAGGCCGACTCGACTGAAGAGACCGAATAAATGGAGGTGAGTTTGTTTCCATCGAGATTCAGGATCTCTGTCCCCCCGTCCGATGTTTGACGGATACCAAGCCGGAGATTCCCCTTCAGGTCTGTCGTCCAACCGGCAACGTTCTCCTCGTTCTTTCGAATCAATATTCGCTCACCGGTCGTCAGGTTGAGCCGATATACATCGTGCAGCTGGGGATTCCGGTCATTGAGGCCGACAATGATCTCGTCCGGAGTGTCCTTGGGGACATCGATGATCATAGCTCGGACCTTTTCAAGAGGAGTCAGATCCCGCGCAGGAGGAACCGGGGACCCGGGGACCGTTGGATCGACCGCATACACCCGATAGTTCTCATCGCCTCCTTTGTCCTGAACGAAGAGCACGGTGCGGGAATCTTGCGACCAGAAATATCCCGGAACCGGCCGCGTGGAATCAGCGGTGAGTGGGCGTGCCTGTTCGAAGCTTTCCCCGCGCTCCTTGATCCATATATTCCGGATGTTATTGAGCGGCTTCATGAAGGTGATGTGCTTGCCGTTCGGCGAGATCTTGGCACCCGAAATTTCCGGGTCGCCGAAAAAGATTTCCCGGTCAATCAGAGGAGGCAGCTGAGCCAAGACAGGAAATACGAGACCCAGAGAAAGAATGAGAAAGACGCACAACGATGACCGTTTCATTGAGAATACTCCTGAGAGAAGTTGGGTGAGGTGGGACAGCAGTAGACCAATGTAGAGCATTTCTGAGATACTTTCAACGATGAGAAAAACTCATCATGGCTCGGGGAAAAACGAACCACGAAGACACTAAGCGCACAAAGGGTGAATAACGGTTGTGATACTTTGTGTTCCTTGCGGTGGTTTAACAAGGCCTCTTCTGCTGGAAAGAGGATGTCGCTATTTGATCGACGGAGACCTCAGCTGCACCGGAGCGGCGGCCTTCCTCCGTAGCCGGAGGTTCAGCATTTCAACGAAGACCGAGAATCCCATTGAAAAATAGATGTATCCCTTCGAGATATGCTGGTCAAATCCTTCAGCAATGAGTGAGACACCAATAAGAAGAAGAAAACTGAGCGCCAGCATCTTGATCGTTGGATGCTCCTGCACAAACGTGCTGACGGATTTCACAAAGACAAGCATGAGGATGACGGCAATGACGACTGCCGTGATCATGACCCCCAACTGATTCGTCATCCCCACCGCCGTGATCACCGAATCCAGGGAGAAGACGATGTCCAGCAGCAAAATCTGGACGATCACGCTGGCGAACGAAGAGGATTTTCTGGTTGTGGTACCGTGCTCTCCGCTCCCCTCAAGACTTCCGTGAATCTCGAATGTTGATTTGGCGAGTAAAAACAGTCCACCCGCAATAAGAATAACATCCCGCCCCGAAATCTCCTGCCCCACAATCTGGAACCACGGTTCAACAAGCCTCATAATCAGGGTGATTGAGAACAACAGACCAATCCGCATGAACATCGCAAGCGAAAGCCCGACTGTCCTTCCACGCTGCTGCTGTGAGGGAGGCAGTTTTTCCGAAAGGATGGTGATGAAGATAATATTGTCGATGCCGAGGACAACCTCGAGGGTTGTCAAAGTCAGCAAGGCAATCCATATCTGGGGATCCCACAACCATTCCATAGTAATGTCCTCGTGTGTTCAGTGATTTCAGGTGGAAACAACCGTGTGCACAGCGCAGCTAACGCCTTTTTTGCATTTCCTTCTGGATTTCCGACGAAAGTTCCTGAAACAACGGCTGAAAGCGTTCCGGTGTATTGATCAGGTTCTCGAACTCCCTGCGGAATTCATCGCGGGAAAGGCCAAACTCGGTAAGGACAGAATCAGCCTTACGACCGTAGATGGCTACGCTGTCTTGTGCTTGGGTTGAAGGGAAGGAGTCGTAGAGGAGTGCAAGAGATGCATAAGCGCGGATGATGCGCTTGTCTGCTTCCGTCGGGGTGTAGTCATTGCGATCCCCGCAAGACCACCCCGTCATGGTGGCGCAACAAAAGAGGATAAGGAGAAGTCGATTCACGGGCAAAACGTACGAAAGGATTGTGTGGAACGCAATTACGAACCAACGAATGGACGAAACAACGAACCAACGAATGGACGAAACAACGAACCAACGAATGGACGAAACAACGAACCAACGAATGGACGAAACAACGAACCAACGAAAGAACGATCGTTGGCTCGTTCCTTGCTCATTCACTCAACTACTCAAATACTCCAACCCTTGAATCAAATCCCGCCATCCCGTATATTGGAAAACACGACCATCGGAGGAGTCATGAACGAAGCGTCGAAAACCATGCTGATGAATGCTGTCAAGGAGTGGACGAAGTTCGTCAATGAACGGGAACGAATGCGCGGAATTGCCACCGAGGTCTCGGTCATCACGCAGAAAGTCGTGCTGGAGGCCCTCAACTTCATGAAGAGTCAAAACGTCGACGTCGAGTGTCAGGACGTGGGCTCTATGAAAGTCATGGGGCATCCCGTGGTGATCGAACCGGTCATCGACGCGATCTTCCCCAATGTGAAGACCAAAGTGAATCTGTCATGCTCCGGTGCAACGCGGTCGATCGTGATCAATCCAAACTCCAGTATTTCCGCGGGTGGAAATCCGTTCATGTTCGACCAGTTCAAGAAAGGCATTCCGGATTCGTTTGTAACCAACGCAGCGGAGTTCGTTTCGGATGCATTCTTGTTCATTGCCAGGAGTCAGGCGCCGGAGGAACAAGCCCCGGCTCAACAGCAAGCTCAACCTTCCCCTGCGGCGGCCCCTCAGGCGACACCGCCGGCCGCTGTGCATCCCCCTGCTGCGGTTGAGGCCGCCCCTCGGACTGCTCCTGCGGCACCTCAACAACCCAAGCCTGCACAAACGGTTCCCCCGGTCCCGAAACCTCCCCAGGGCGTTCCTCCACAACCGAGGCCGCCTCAGGCTCCGATCCAACAGCCAAGACCTGCGCAGCCGGTTCAGCCCCCCAGACCCCCAGGACAGAAACCTCCTGGAACCTGACGACTGAAACCTGACAACTGAAAAACTGAAAGCTGACCGCCGTTCCCGCTTTCCCCGCTTTCGCGGGGATGACGCGGGAAGCCGTCGGACAAACCACATTGCCTTACCAACTCATATCAGATTACAAACCAAGCGGCGACCAGCCGACGGCTATTCGCGAACTCATCGAGGGTCTGAAACGGGGCGACCGGCATCAGACTCTTCTCGGCGTGACGGGAAGCGGAAAAACCTTCACCGTTTCCAACGTGCTTGCAACTCTTGACAAGCCAGTGCTGGTGATGTCGCACAACAAGACCCTCGCTGCCCAACTCTATGCGGAATTCAAAGGGTTCTTTCCGAAAAACAGGGTGGAGTTCTTCATCAGCTATTACGATTACTACCAGCCGGAAGCATACGTCCCGACCTCAGATACCTATATTGCAAAAGATGCTTCGATCAACGATGAAATCGACCGGCTGAGACTCCGTGCCACGAGCGCTCTTCTGAGCGGCGATCCTCACGTGATCGTCGTTGCATCGGTCAGCTGCATTTACGGCATCGGCGCGCCGGAGGAATGGATCGGGCAAACGCTCGTGGTGAAGAAGGGGGAAAAGATTACGCGCAACGCGATTCTGAAAAGGCTTCTGGATCTGCTCTATGTTCGAAACGACTATGAGTTCACCCGGGGCTCGTTCCGGGTCAGGGGGGACGTTGTGGAAATTATCCCCGGTTCTGAAAACGAGGAAGCTCTGCGGATCGAGTTCTTCGGCGATGAGATCGATCGGATTTCTCTCATCAACAAAACCGACGGAGCAATCCTGGCGGAAACAGAGTATGAAGTAATCTATCCTGCCAAACAGTTTGTTACTTCGCGAGAAACGATCGAACGATCGATGGGTTCCATCCAGACTGAATTGAGGGAGCGGCTTGAGGAATTGCGATCATTGGGGAAACTCCTCGAGGCGCAACGGCTCGAACAGCGAACTCGTTTCGACCTCGAAATGCTTCGTGAAGTCGGCTATTGCCAGGGCATCGAGAACTATGCGCGCCATCTTTCCGGAAGACCCCCCGGGTCCCGTCCCTACTGCCTCCTGGACTATTTTTCCGACGATTTTCTGACAATCATCGATGAATCCCACGTGACGGTTCCTCAGATCGGTGCCATGTATCATGGAGACCGGTCAAGGAAAGAGACGCTTGTCGAGTACGGTTTTCGACTTCCCTCCGCTCTTGACAATCGCCCCCTGAAATTTGAAGAATGGGAATCGATGGTCAACCAGGTGCTCTATGTCAGCGCAACGCCGGGCGATTACGAGCTCAAGAAAAGCAAGGGAGTCGTGGTGGAACAGGTCATTCGCCCCACGGGATTGGTCGATCCGGCAGTGGAGATTCGAAAAAGCAAAAACCAGATCGATGACCTCATTGCGGAAATCCGCGACCGCGCGAAAAGAAAAGAACGCGTGCTGGTGACGACGCTGACAAAGCGGATGGCAGAAGACCTGACGGAGTATCTCCTGGAGATCGGAATCAAGGTACGATACATCCATTCCGAAGTTGACGCGCTTGAACGCGTTGAGACACTCAGGGACCTTCGTCTCGGCGAGTTTGACGTACTCGTGGGAGTGAATCTCCTTCGGGAAGGATTGGATCTTCCCGAGGTTTCGCTCGTTGCAATTATTGATGCCGACAAGGAGGGATTTCTTCGTTCAGAGCGTTCGCTCATCCAGACGGCGGGACGGACAGCAAGGAACGTGAACGGAAAAGTGATCCTCTACGCCGATACGCTGACGGGATCGATGCAACGGATGATTGAAGTAACAAATCGGCGCCGCGAAAAACAGCTTCAGTACAATCAGGATCATGGAATAACGCCTGAAACGATCTACAAAAGCGTGGAGGAAGTGTTGGCGGCCACCGCGGTTGCCGATGTGAAAGCACAGAGGGACGCGCGCAGGGAACGTCGGCCGGCCATGGTGTCCGACACCGTGGTAAAGTATCTCACAAAAGATCAGAAGAATGACCTGCTCGAGGAACTGCGAACGGAAATGAAACGGGCTGCAAAAGACCTCGAGTTTGAACGAGCAGCTGAATTGAGGGATGAGATTGAGAGGCTGGAGGGGAAGAGGTGAGACAGAGGTCAGAGGTCAGAAGTCAGAGGTCAGAGGTCAGAAGTCAGAGGTCAGAAGTCAGAAGTCAGAAGTCAGAAGTCAAAAATGAATAGTACAGGAACGATGAAAGAATCAACATCAACAAATCAATAAATCAGTAGATTAGCAATCCGGGTTGTAGATACTCAACTACTCATCTACTCCACTACTTCATGGGGGGAACCAGTGGATCTTACGAATGCAGTGCGGGGGACACTCAAACCATTCCTCGACTTCATCTTTCCTCCAACCTGTCTGGCGTGCAGCAATCTTCTTTTAGACACGGAACGTCACGTTTGCACTTCTTGCTGGAATTCCATTCCGAGGCTGCATTCCGCACATCCTCTTTTTTGTCAGACCCGCGACCGTCTTGTCGAATCCGAGGTCATTGCCGGGCTCATATCTGTGTTTCTCTTTGAAAAAGAGGGTGTTTTTCAGGCACTTGCCCATGCATTGAAATATGACGGATTCAAATCGATCGGCCGATTGATGGGACGCGAATTGGGTAATGTTTTTCAGAAATCCGGAATGAAGGCGGAGTGTCTCGTGCCGGTTCCGCTTCATCGCGTAAAAATGAGAGAACGCGGATTCAATCAGGCGGACATGATCGCCCGGGGGATTTCCGATGTGACGGGTATTCCGGTTCGCACCGACATTCTTCGGCGCAGCAGATACACGCAGACACAAACCAAGCTTGATCAGGAGCAGAGGAAGAAGAATGTCGAGGATGCGTTCGCGATTCCTGAAAGCTCGCATGTTCCTTTGGGTGGAACCTGCATTCTCGTGGACGATGTCGTCACAACAGGTGCGACGATCGTTGCCTGCGGAGAAGCGCTTCACAAAGCAGGATTTGAGCGGGTCATTGCTGCATCTCTTGCCCTGGCGGAATAGACCATTGAACCAATTAACCATTTGACCAGTTAACCAATCAACCAACCACTATCTGCTTTTCTTGACTTTCCTTCCAATTCTCTCTACCTTGTAGTGCTTTTTCTTCTGTTTTTTCCGCTTTTTCTCGACTTTTTCATTTCTGAACGCGGAGGTCACCAATGGCTGTAAGAGTAGGTATCAACGGATTCGGACGGATTGGACGCAACGTCCTTCGGGCCGGAATCGGCGACAACAGCATTGAGTTCGTGGCGGTGAACGATATCACCGATGCCGCAACTCTTGCTCATCTTTTCAAATTCGACTCTGTCATCGGCAATTTCAAAGGCACGGTGGAAGTCAAGGACTCCTCGCTTATCGTGAACGGAAAACAAATCAAAGCTTTTGCTGAAAAGGATCATACCAGGCTTTCCTGGAAGGATCTCGGCGTCAATATCGTCATTGAGTCCACGGGTCTGAAGCATTTCACCGACGGTGAGGCCTCGGCGGATCATCTCAAGCAGGGTGCCAGTAAAGTGATCGTGACGGCTCCGGCAAAGAAACTGGATATCATGATCGCGATGGGCGTCAATGATAATGCCTATGATCCCGCCAAACATCATATCATTTCCAATGCTTCCTGCACGACCAATTGCCTCGCACCGATGGTCAAGGTGCTTCACGATGCCTTCAAAGTGAAGCGCGGTCTTATGAACACGATTCATTCGTACACGAATGATCAAAGAATTCTGGATCTGCCGCACAAGGACCTTCGGCGTGCGAGAGCGGCCGCCATCAACATTATCCCGACAACAACGGGAGCGGCCAAGGCGGTCGGAAAAGTGATTCCCGAACTGAATGGAAAACTCGACGGCTGTTCACTGCGTGTGCCTACTCCGAACGGCTCGATCACCGATTTCACGGCAGAGCTGGAAAAGGAAGTGACCAAGGAGGAAGTCAATGCGGCTTTCAAAAAGGCTGCGCAGACGAATCTGAAGGGAATCCTGGAATACAGCGAAGAGGACCTTGTACTGAAGGACATTGTCGGCAATCCGCACTCGTGTGTTTTTGACAGCAAACTGACAATGACCATGGGATCGCTGGTGAAGGTCTTCGGATGGTACGACAACGAATGGGGTTACTCCAATCGTGTGATCGAACTGGCCAAGAAGATTGCTGCCACGTTGAATTAATTCTCTGAACTGCGACGACGATGACGGGCTGAGACTGAAGACCGGGTCCAGCCCGTTTTTCTTCTCAAGGAGTATGTCATGAACAAATTGACCGTTGATGATATTTCTGTGAAAGGGAAACGTGTCCTCGTTCGCGTGGATTTCAATGTCCCGCTGAACGATAAACAGCACATCACCGACGATACGCGGATTGTCGAGTCGCTGCCGACCATCAAGAAGATTCTCAACGATGGTGGACGGGCGATCCTCATGAGTCATCTCGGACGTCCCAAAGGAAAGCCGAAACCCGAATTCAGTCTGAAGCCCGTTGCGGAGCATTTGTCGAAGCTTCTTGGCAAACCGGTCAAGTGTGCCCCTGACTGTATCGGCGCTGATACCGCGGCCATGGTGAAGGCATTGAAAGATGGTGAATGTCTGTTGCTTGAGAACCTCCGGTTTCACCCGGAGGAGGAAGCCAACGACGCGAAGTTCGCGCAGGAGCTGGCCTCTTTCGGTGATGTCTATGTCAACGATGCATTTGGAACGGCCCACAGGGCTCACGCCTCAACCGAGGGTGTAACAAAGCACCTGAAGGTTTGCGTGGCAGGATACCTGATGCGCAAGGAACTCGACTATCTGGGACGGGCCGTGGGAAATCCAGCCCACCCGTTTGTCGCCATCCTCGGGGGTGCAAAGATCTCGGGGAAAATCGACGTCATTCAGAGTCTTCTGTCAAAGGTTGACGCGCTTCTGATCGGCGGAGGTATGATGTTCACGTTCTACAAGGCGCAGGGCCTGGAAATCGGCAAATCGCTTCTCGAAGCCGACAAGGTAGACCTCGCCAAGTCGATCATGGAGCAGGCGAAGGCACACAATGTCAAGATTCACCTTCCGTCCGATTGTGTCATCGCCGATAAATTCGATGACTCCGCTTCGACGCGGACCGTCAATGTGCGGGCGATACCGGGCGATTGGCAGGGGATGGATATCGGACCGGAAACGGTGAAGCACTTTTCTGCCGAGATCGCGAAGGCCAAAACGGTTGTGTGGAACGGTCCCATGGGCGTTTTCGAGATGCAGAAGTTTGCCGCGGGAACGACAGCCATCGCAAAGGTTCTTGCAGATGTCACCAAATCCGGTGCTACCACGATTGTAGGGGGAGGAGACTCGGCGGCAGCTATTGTTCAAGCGGGGCTGGAGAAGTCCGTTTCCCACGTCTCTACGGGTGGGGGTGCCTCGTTAGAGCTTCTCGAAGGCAAAGTGCTTCCCGGAGTGGCTGCATTGAACGACAAACACTGAACGAATTTCGATGGACGATTGTTGTAGCATTGACAATCGGCGATCCAATTTGAAATCAAGAAATTTGAAATCAACAATCTTCAATTATAATGTCTTATAACTACAATCAACGCAATTTCTACCGGCCCTCGATGTTTGGCGGGTTCTCGTTCTTTCCGCTTGTCATCAAATGGCTGATGATCACGAATGCCGTCGTGTTCGTTCTGATGAATTTTTTCGGCTCGTTTACACTGGACGGTTACCCGCTTGCCCCCCTCATCTATCAATACTTTGCTCTTCTGCCGTTCGGTGATGGATTCCTTCCCTGGCAATTGATCACGTATCAGTTCATGCACGCAGGAATCATGCATCTCCTTTTCAACATGTTCTTTGGGCTTTGGATGTTCGGGATGGAGATTGAGCACTTGTGGGGCCCAAAGAAGTTTCTTCTCTTCTATCTCATGTGCGGGGTCGTTGCCGGAATCGCGCAATTGGTTCTGGCGCCCGTCCTGGATCGTCCCTCGATGGTGATCGGAGCATCGGGTGCGGTGTACGGCGTCCTCGTGGCTTTCGGCATGATGTTTCCGGACCGTTACATTTACCTCTATTTCCTCATCCCGGTGAAAGTGAAGTATTTCGTCATTGTGCTGATCGTGCTCGGTTTGTTTTCCCTGGGTCAGCCGACCGACGTGGCAAATCTCGCTCATCTCGGCGGAGCCCTCGCCGGCTATGTGTATCTCCTCTTTGACATGAGACGAGTCCCGGGCCATGCATTTTTTCAACGGGTCGGATGGTGGTGGAACGGGCTGTTTGCTCCGCGCCCGGAACATGATGATGATGTGATCGACGCGAAGGTGTTCGACATCAACGAGGGGAGAACCGACGACCGTTCAGGGGAGAAAAAGAATGAACATGCTGAGGTTCAGAAAAGAATTGATGAAATCCTGGACAAGATCGGCCGCTCGGGGTATCAGAACCTTACGGAAGAGGAGAAGAAGATCCTCTTTGAAGCGAGCAAGAAACTGAATTAGCGAGCATGGCATGAGCGAACAACTTCCTATTCTCGAAGTCACCGATTCCCGGCCTCACCAGACGTACAAAGTCGGGGTGCGGAGGAAAACGCGGCAAGTGCGCGTAGGCGGCGTTCCCGTTGGTGGGGATGCTCCGATTTCCGTTCAGACGATGACAAAGACAAAAACGGACGATATTCAGGGCACTGTTGGCCAGATTGTGTCGGCCGCCGAGGCGGGCTGCGATATCGTGCGCGTGACCGTGAACGACAAAGAAGCGGCCGAAGCAATGAAGGAGATTGTCAAACAATCGCCGCTGCCGATCGTTGCAGACATTCATTTCAATCATATTTTTGCCCTCAAAGCGGTCGAAGCCGGCGTTGCCAAAGTAAGGATCAATCCGGGTAACATCGGGTCGAAGGATCGCATCCGTCAGGTTCTGACCGCGGCAAAAAACAAGGGAATTCCGATTCGCATCGGAGTCAACTCGGGTTCGCTTGAAGAGGATATTCTGGAAAAGCACGGATATCCCACCCCGGAAGCACTGTTTGAAAGCGCCATGCGCCATGTGGAGATCTGTCGTGAATTCGATTTTCACGATGTGATCATCTCTGTGAAATCGACCGACGTGAAGCTCATGATCGAGGCCTATCGCCTTGTGGCTCAGAGGACCGATATCCCGTTGCATCTCGGCGTGACCGAGGCCGGGACAACCAAGGTGGGAACGATCAAGTCGGCTGTCGGAATCGGATCGCTCCTCTCAGAAGGTATCGGCGATACCATCCGCGTTTCCCTGACGGATGATCCCGTGAAGGAGGTGGAGGTGGGGAAGGAGATCCTGAGATCTCTCGGCATGGCCTCGCGGAACATCGAGTTGATTGCCTGTCCGACCTGCGGACGCCTGGAAGTAGACCTGTTCGGGATTATGGCTCAACTCGAAGAGAAGCTCGCCGGCGTGAAGAAACCCGTGAAAATTGCGGTGCTCGGCTGTGTCGTGAACGGACCCGGTGAAGCCAGCGAGGCGGACATCGGCATTGCCGCGGGCAAAGGCGTCGCAATCCTGTATCGTAAAGGGGAACTTGTAAAGAGAGTCAAGGAAGAAGAGATTGTCCAAACCGTCCTCGACGAGGTGGAGCGGTTCCAGCCTGAGTCATAATTGTCACAAGGAGAATGATTTCATGAAGGTCATCGCTGCTTTGAGTCTTGTTGCCTCAATCATGGTTCTTGGCTGCACCGAGAAACAGTCGTCCCCCCCGGCATCGTCCGAGCTGACCAAAGAAGAAAAATCGATTGCCGGCATTTCCTGGTCCTATCCGATGAAGTGGGACAAGGCGCATGAAATGCCTATGCGAGTGATGACCTACGTCATATCGTCAGGCCTCGAAGATGTTGAACCCGGGGAGTGCAGTGTATTCTATTTCGGGAAAGACCAGGGGGGCGATGTCGATGCGAACATCCAACGCTGGGGGTCTCAATTCGAAGGTGCGAGCGAGGCTCAGAAAACGACTTCAACCATCAACGGGATCGAAGTCGTGTATGCGCGAATCAGTGGTACCTATCTTGCACCCGGCGGCGCTCTCATGGAATCGCAGGGCAAGAAACCCGCATATAAACTGTTGGGCGCGATTGTGAATGCACCCGAGGGAGACGTCTTCTTCAAGTTCACCGCACCGGCATCGGTCATCGAACGGAACGAGAAGGAATTCTATGCGATGATCGAATCGATCCAGAAGCAGTAGCGAGCGGGAGAAGGGAGAGAGGGAAGAACGAAAAAGTCTCTCGGGATGGGGAAATGAAGGACTGATAAAAGGTAGCAGGGGGGAACCACCAACCACGAACTCCGAACTTTCTGTTATTCCTCTTCCTCGTTTCCTTCCGGATCAGGCCCTTCCTCTTCTACGATGACAAGCAGTTCCTTCATGAACGACGCGTTGCTCGTGCTCTGCTCTTGTTCATACGCATGAACAAGATTTCTCAAGGTTCGGGCCACGATGGCCGTGGCGTCACACTCGAGCTGCAGCAGGTCCGAAAGCGGGAGAAGGGCCCCGTTGTTCAAAGTGATGAGATCATTCACATCCAGACAGCGTCCTCCCTTGAAGCAATCCACGATGTAGTTCTGTTTTCCGACAGACGCCCGCGCTAGAAAATGGCCCGGGAGGTTGATACCTTCGACGTCGAAACCGAGTCGTGCCGCTACCAAAATGTAGATTGCCGCGAGACTGATGGGAATTCCCCTCTTTTGCTCGATAACGTAGACAAGGTTGCTGTTGAGAGGATTGTAGTAATCCGCTTCCGTCCCCCGGAGCTGTTTCTTTGTAAACAAGAAATGCGCAAGTGTCAACGCATCTTGTTTTCGGTTGGCCGATTCGAATTCCTCACTGAGCTTGTCCAGCAGTTCCGTCAGCTTGCCCGGATAGGCGCGTCCATGCTGGAATTCGGCGATCCAGCCGAGGGCGGATTCAAGCATTTCCTTGTCGTCTTCGATGTCGCGAAGGGTCGGCCACAGGTCGCGCAACCACTTCTGGTTATGCTCGTCCAGCAGGCGGGTAATAAGCTGTTGCTGATCCTTGCTGAGGGTGATCTTCAAACGGGCCAGCTCACGCTGAAGCGATGGTCCAAAAGCCAGAAGCTCCTTTACGATCGTTTCCTGAACCACAGGAGAGTCGTCGTCGAGAAGCTTGAGCAAATGGGGAAGTTGTTTCGGATCCGGGACTGTCATCAGCACATTGATAATGATTTTTTTCCCCTGAGTCAACTGACATGGGACGAATGACAGGAGACCATTCTCTACGACCTCTGTGGTCAACGCTTTTGTCAAAGGTCGGAATTGATTGTAGATTACTATTTGCCTAGCTTTTCATTCTCACGCCAATCGAAGGAGGAAATCCAGATGAAACTTCACCGTTGGATGACAGGAATTGCTTTTTTTGCAGCTGTGCTTCCGGCTCTCGGGCAGGAGCATGCACATCATGGTGCCGGTGCAGCCGCACAGCAGGAGCAGACATTGAAAGATCCGAAGCTTCCCGCCGGCGAATCAAATGCCAAAGCTGCACTCGAAGCATCCCCCCGCCATGGTGAATTTGCATCGATCGAAATCCCCGGCACGAAGGACAAGATCAACACCTGGATTGTCTATCCCGAGCGCAAAGAGAAGGCGGGAGTCGTTATTGTGATCCATGAGATCTATGGGCTTTCCGACTGGATCAGAGCGGTCGCGGATCAGCTTGCAGCCGACGGTTTCATTGCAGTCGCCCCGGACCTGATTTCAGGAATGGGCCCCGGAGGAGGAGGCACGGATTCGGTTCGAAGCCGGGACGACATTGTGAAGCTTATCAGAGGCCTCTCTCCGGAAGAGACGACGAAGCGTCTGAACGGGGTATTTGGCTATGCAAAAAAAATCCCGTCTGCAAACGGAAAGGTGGCGACGATGGGATTCTGCTGGGGCGGATCGAACAGCTATGCTTATGCCGTCTCACAGCCGGGACTCAATGCTGCAGTCGTCTATTATGGTTCCTCACCCGAGGCGTCAGGTCTCTCCGCAATCACGGCATCGGTGCTCGGGCTTTACGGCGCTGATGACGCGCGGGTGAACACTACTATTGAGCCTGCTTCGAAGGAAATGAAGAAGTTGGGGAAGACCTATGACGTGGAAATCTATGAAGGCGCGGGGCACGGATTCTTGAGACAACAAACAGGCAGGGAGGGAGCAAATATGCGCGCGACGCAAAAGGCATGGCCGCGGACGGTGGCATTCTTGAAGAAGAGTCTCTGAGAGCAGAAGAAATGCGATAAGAAAGAAAACAAAGAGCCGGATTGGAGACTATCTGGCTCTTTGAATGTTATGGCGACGCTGCCGTCACACGTCTCCGGTGAGTTTCACGCATGCCGCAAGTACATTTGTCCCGGGAGTTTTTCCCCGGATGAGAAACGGTTGTTCTTGTCAATTGTAATAACTCCCAGTTTTGGAAGGTGTAAGAAATGAAAAAAAAACGGTTTTCTCCCGCCGGAAAGAGGCACATTTCTTGTAGCTCCAATTACAGTCAAGGTGTGCCTGTATCCGTGGGGGTTACCGTGAAACCCAAGAGATTCCTCCCATTCCTGTTTTTGCGAAGCAAGGGTTTGCCGCGCTCTCAACCTCGATCTCAATCTCGCTCTCGATCTCTCTCTCACCCGCATTCTTTTTCCATTTTCCATCTTCCACCATCCATCATCCTTTTCTTCTCCCTCCTCTTCCTCCCCTCCTGCAAAGACGTCGGCGTCCCACCTGACAGAATCGTTGCTGATACGACAAACCACGGTCCCGATACGACGAGTCATAACTTTATGTGGACGATTGACACCTTGGGGGATGGGGCAAGCAGTGTGTTAAATGACGTTGCAATCGTCAACGATACGCTGATTTACGCTGTAGGAGAGATCTATTTGAAAGATTCAACAGGGCAGATTGATCCGCTCCGATACAACCTTGCCATATGGAACGGCACAAAATGGACTCTTCAGAGGCTGCCATACAATTATCAGGGCCAACAGTTCGTTCATCCCATCCAGGCGGTGTTTGACAAGGGAGCAGATGATATCTGGTTCGGGGGTAATGGCGTGATTCATTGGAACGGCATCCAGTTCGTAGAAATGCCGATTCCTCCTGGAGTCTGGGGAGCGTATCGAGTAAACAAGATCTGGGGAAACGGGCAAGACACATACATCGTCGGAGACGGTGGCTCGCTCGCGCATTTCAACGGGAGCACGTGGACAAAGGTTGAGAGCGGAACGAGTGTGGATGTTCAGGATGTGTGGGGGACAACCGATTGGGTATTGGCTGCGGTGTCATATGTTGCTCAATTCGGAGAACATATGATTCTTCGTGTTGGTGAGACCGGAGTTGATTCCATACCCTGGGGCACGGGTCGCAGAGTGCATTCGGTTTGGTTTGAAGATCCAACGCTTGTATTCACCGCAGGCGGTGGCGTTCACACCAAAATGGGTGATGACCCATGGAAGGAGGTGACGGAGCTCCCCCTCATCTACACACGCAGAGTTCGGGGAGACAGTAAAAACGATATTGTCGTAGCCGGCGACTTTGGCTATCTGGCTCATTACAACGGCTCTACATGGAAGTACTACACAGGATCAGATTTGCCTAGTCTTCCAAACGGATCATATTCCTCGATGTCAATACGGCAGAATATGATTGTCGCGGTAGGATTCGATGGGGACAGGGCGCTGGCCATTGTGGGCTTGCGGCAGTAGAAAAAGCCAGCACCGGGATGGTAGATGGCAACAAGAAATGGAACGGTAGAAATGTGGCGATGGGAATTCGCCATCCATTTTTCAACTATGCCCATAATACGTGAAAACCACAAGAAATGCGACCGCGGACCCATTCGAAAGGAGAGGCAAATGAAAAATCCACACGGCACATCAAAGCCTGTTCTATTCTTGGGGCTTCTGATTCTGGTGAATTCGCACCTTTACGCGCAGACACTAATTTACCCGAGCACGAGAGACCAAATGGAGACACACATTTGGGTCAATCCCACCAACTCGAAGAATCTCATTGGAACAGCAATTACCGATGAGGGATCACAAACAAAAGCGATCGGATGCTACTACTCGACCGACGGCGGAATCACCTGGGGTGGTACCGATACCTTGAGTCAGACTTTTGGCGGCGCAGATCCAATTGTTGCCTTTGACCCTGACGGCGTTGCCTATTTGGTTTATCAAATCTTTGATGATCGCTCCGTCTACATCAAGAAATCAACCGACGGCGGTGCCTCCTGGTCATTGAGGCAGATCGTCAAGGAACTGTCCAGCGAATACAATATTGACAAGCCTTGGCTGGCAATCAGTCCTGTAAGAAATATCAATCAAGTGTTTGATGTTTTTGTCTCCTATTCAAAATTCTATTCTTCAACAGGAGAGAGCGTAATTGAGGTTGTCAAGTCCTCTGACAGCGGCTCAAGTTTTTCTTCCCTGGCGTCCCCATCGCTGACTGAACATGAACATGGTACATATGTTATTGTGGACAGGTACGAAAAACTCTACCTTGCATGGGCAGAGATGGATCCCGACAAGCTACCAGTCCGCAAGATCCATATTTATGGGCTGGCGGACGGCGGTTCGACTTTTGAGTTTGAGAAATCCGTCGATGTCTCGCAGATTGGCTCTTATGGATCCGGCTCGAGTTACTTTGTGAAAACTGGAACAAGAGCAGATTGTTTTCCTCGCCTAGCTGTTGATCCCATCACAGCAGACCTCTACGTTGCCTGGGCCAACAAACAATCAGGGACAGCTGACATCGTATATCTAAAAGCAACACGGAATCAAAATGGTTCTCTGACATGGGGTAGCAACGTGACTGTTGACGGATCATCTGGTGATCAGTGGATGCCAGCCATCAGCATTGATGTTGGAGGTGTCATCTCAGTTCTGTATTACTCTACCAGCGGACCTGACCAAAGCATTCCAATCTACTCGAAGTTTCGGTACTCGACCAACGGTTTTGCTTCATTTACGGAAACTATCGTGGGAGAGTCAGGGGGATTCACGACGCTTGGGACCGAAGGCTTTGTTGGAGACTATCACGGACTTTTCTCCCGTCTCGGTAAAGCGTATGCATTATGGATGGAAAACACGACTGGCAACGTAAGGAAGACTTTCTTCCGCGAACTCACGACTGCGACGCTAATCCCGCAAAACTATCAGTTGGTTACTATGGATCAGAAAGACGTTTCATCCACCTCTTTTGGCAAACTAGGACGATGGAATCAAGGTGCCTTTTCTGATTATAGCGCGGGTGAATCTGTCCTCATGGAGAGCAATACAACAGAAGTCATTCGCGCCCTGCAGGCGTTTAAGAGCGGTTCCACTGAAAAACACAACACATGGAATACCGACTCAGACGTCAAAAATCACAGGGATTTTTCCATCCAACCCGGAGTGACCCAGATACGATCCCAATTCAATTCGGCCTCCAATGCGACAATCCAGACTTCGTTGACAGGAGGCAGCGTTGAATTTCGCGACCCGTGGTACATCGACCTCAACGAGTCCCCCTATGGCATGCGAAACCGCGGCCATCAGGATGCCGCATGGTATTCGCAAGCTTCATTCGATCTCAGCACAGGTCAAAGCCATCAAGGTGTATTCTTGAATCAAAGCGGCCCGCCCGCGTGGACTCCGCCTTACTACTCCGTCCGCGCCCTGAACATCCAACAAGTCCAAGGCCAAAGCTACCATGCCTTCTTTCAGGGATGGACAAAAAGCGGAGCCACATTACAAGATGCGGGACCGGGAGCTAATGGGTATGATTCCGCTGCGGTCGTGTTCACATCTTCTGGCGCATCCATCACAGCCAACTATTCAACAACAAACATCACCACCAGCGTCACCATCCCCGCCGGAACTTACACCATGGCTGGAACAGTCACCGTTGCTTCAGGTGCAACCCTCACCTTGAGTCCCGGGACAACTCTTCAGTTCCCCAACGGCTCAAAGCTTGTTGTGAATGGAGTGCTCGTTGCCAACGGCTTATCAGGCCAGAGGATAACCTTCACCAAGAGCGGCTCTTCATGGACAGGCCTTGAGTTTAGCGGCTCCAGCGCAAATGGATCTTCGCTCACCTATTGCACGATTTCTTATGCCACGGAACCGGTGAAAGTGACGAATGTCAGCTCCTTCACAATGGACCATTGCACGGTTGACAACGCCAACTTCTCTTCAAACGGAGCACTGCAATTCTATGGTTCCAATCCCACTGTGACCTTTACAACTATTCAGGGCCAAGGTGGCGCCTCCAACGGCGTGCGGTTTGCATCAAGTTCAACCGGATTGATCAGCAGCTCGACGATCAAGGACCTTGGTGCAGGCAACGGCATTGTCATTCAGGGGAACTCCTCACCGAGAATTCAGTCAAATTCCATCAGGAATAACTTCTATCACGGGGTCGTGGCCAGCGGAAACGGCACTGGCTGCCCTGTTGTCATCTCCAATAGTATTCAGAACAACGGCTCTCCCAGCGCCTACGGGCAAATAGTCGTTTATAACTCGAATGCCCCACGAGTCGGTAGCAATGCGCTTCGGGGCGGGATTTTCACTGTCTACTGCGAGAACTATGCTTCTGTCACAACGAACTGGACCGGCGACTATGAAGCTTTTGCCGGCCAGAATTCCGTATACACCAACCTCCACGGCATCCGGGCGAACAACCATTCCACCATCTACTTTGGAGATTATAATTTCACTCAGGGTTCTCCTCACTACTACGGAGCGTGCAACAAGATTGACTCATCGACGCAGCTCAAGGCGAGTTCTGTGGCATACTCCTACATTCTGGCGGAGGGGAACTGGTGGGGGGTCTATCCTGTCCCTCCAGGTCAGTTGTATGTTGATGGCACCTCCTACCTATATGCCGACTATGCGCTTCAGTCACAAAATTGCCCCGAGGGTGGAGGTGGTGAAGCAGTGGCAGCAGCCGTCCCGACTCCGACCATGGGCGAAAAGACCGCAAAGCTCGAAACCGCCGTTGCCGCTTTCCTGCGCGGTGACCATACCATCTCAAAAGACCTTTATTCACAGATAATACAGGAATCAACTGAGGAGCGGCTTCGGGTCAGGGCAATGGTGGGACTGCTCGAGCTATCCCGGACAGCCAACGATGTATCGATTGTGCCTCTTGTTGAGTCATACACAAGCACTGAAGGCGAACTGGGCCTTGCAGCATCGGAAGTCCTTATGGGAATGTATGCCGCTACGAACCGTTTCGCTGAGTGTGAGAATGTGGCGTTAAATATCGCTCAGAAATATCCAAACAGCGAGAACGAGAAGAATGCCCTGCTGTGTCTCGCTACTCTCAAATGGTTCGATGTGAGCCAGAAGGAGACTTCCGACAAATATCTGGCTGAACTCTTAACCAAACACGGCTCTTCAATCGATGATGCGACGCTGGCTATTCTGGGAATCAGCAAGGTTGGTTTGGAAGGAAGCGTCACAGCATCGGCAACGACGGGTAGCGGTCAATTAGAGATATCGAATTTCCCTAATCCCTTCAATCCCTCCACCACGATCAGCTTTGTGCTCCCAGAAGATGGAAATGTCACGTTGAAGGTTTATGACCTGCTCGGAAGAGCTGTGGCAGAGTTGGTCAACGGAACCATGAAGGCGGGATCACACGAGACGATGTTCGATGCTTCGAAGCTCCCGAGCGGTGTGTATTTTTACAAGCTGGATTTTGGAGGGAAATCGATAAGCAAGAAGTTTGTGCTGACGAAGTAACCTCCGAGAGTCGCAGATTCAAACAAAAGAAGCCCTGCAGTTCAGGGCTTCTTGCGTTCATGTTCGCGCGAATTGGGGTTGCCTACAAACTCTCATCCTTCATCTTCTTTGAAGCAACGAAGTAGAAAATCACCAGCCCAATGCCACCAGCGATCAACATGCTGGCAAAATAGACCGACTCGTGGAAGTAGAAGTATCGGTCGAGGATGTTGGCAACAATCAATCCTGCTCCAACAAACATCGCCAGCAATCCCCATTTCAGACTGGAGAGCGGATTCGGACGAAGAATATCAGGGAAAATTGATCCCTTCAATTCCGATGCTTTGACCCCTTTGTCGATCATGGACATCCGTTCCTTGTGACGGGATTGGATCCATGTATAAAGAACGAATCCGACCGATCCGAAGACTATGAATACAACAGCTGCTGGTTCCATACAATTATCCTTTCTTGGGCGTTTGTCTCTGTTCCAGTCCTTTAGTAACTTTGACCTGAAGAATGCCCCCAGGGTTTCACGTCCAAACGAAACCCGAAGCGCGATTTTGGGGTCTAAGAAAGGGAACGCGTACGGAACCGAAATTGGCCAAAACTGACCAGGAAATAATCGAAAGCGTCCTTGCGGGCGACAAGAAGGCGTTTTCCGAGCTTGTCAATCGTCATAAGGACCGGGCCATGACCCTGGCTGTGCGCATGCTCAAGAACCGCGAGGAGGCCGAAGAGGCGCTCCAGGATGCGTTTCTCCGCGCCTTCAACGCGTTGAGCAGATTCGAATGGCGATCGAGTTTCTCCACATGGTTCTACCGAATTGTCTACAACGTGTGCTCCACGGCCCTCAGCAAGAAGGGGGAGGACATTCACATTTCCATCAGCGACAACGAAGAGGAAATGAAACGGGAGCTGCCTGATGCCGAACCTGGTCCGGATGTGCAGCTTGAATCATCCGAAATGAGAAGTGTTGTTGTCGATGAGATCAATCGCTTGCCGGCGACGTATAGCAGCGTTGTCACAATGTTCTTCCTTCATGAAATGAGTTACGATGAGATTGTCTCCGTGACCGGTATGCCCCTGGGAACGGTGAAGGCCAAACTGTTTCGGGCCCGCCTTCTGCTTCAGAAAGCAATAGAAGGAAGGCTGCAGGAGAATGTCGAAATCGCCACGGGCAAAATTGCCGCGGCGTTTCGTTAAGGAGATGGCAATGTCACACCTCAACTATAAGCAAGTGCAGGACCTCGCCGACGGGAGTATCGGAGAGGGAACGGATGCTCTGGCCCGTCATGCGGCTGCATGTCCCCGGTGCGCCCGTGAAGTGGCGATCCAACGGTCGATGGCACGGGCGGCGAAGGAAGCACCGGTGGTGAAAACATCAACGAGGTTTACCCGCAGCGTCATGGAAACCATTGATCCGGGTTCCCAGGAAACGTGGATCTTTCGCTTCCTCGGGGGTACGGGAAAAATGCTTGCCATGGTCGTTGTCCTGGGTGTTGTGGGATTCGCACTGACTCTTCTCCCGGGTTCTGGCGGGACTTCCGATCAGTCATCGCTCTCAAAGCTCTTCTCAGACTACTACACCCAGATGGAACAGGTTCTGACTCAGGAAACCGGTCGCATGAGTCAAACGATGACCAGTCAGACCGCGACCGAAGAATCCAAAATTCTTTCGATGACGATCTTTTCCATATTGGTTCTCGCACTGCTCGACCGATTTGTCCTCAGACGGTTTCTCCGTCTGCGGCATCGGTGAGCCGGAGATGTTGTGAAGTGCCCCCGCATTTCGGTCTATACATCCGCCCTGAACGTTGACCCAATTAAAGGAGTTTGGTCTGGCCGCCGTCCGTTCAAACGGACGTCTAATAGCCCTGAGTGGATCCTCAATCCCGCAAAGCGGGATTGTGACTTTGCCATGGAATGAGAGCCGTCGAATTCGATTCGATGGCATAGTCTTGAGGTAACGGAACAAAGATCTTCGAGAACATCGTCGTAGTGGTTTTTTCTATCCGTTTCCCCCCCCTTTTTTCCTTATATTGCATTCTCCAATGCTGATGGAAGACACTCCTTGTCAAATCTTCTGAACATTTTCTTTGTCGGCGATATCGTCGGTAAACCCGGCCTGCAACTCGTCGAAAAACTCCTGAAAACGTATCTGCAGAAATACGAAGTCGATTTCTGCGTTGTGAACGGGGAGAATGTGACCGATGGGAAGGGCGTGTCCGAAGAAGACGCGAAGACCCTCTTCGGTTTGGGCGCGCATGTGATTACCACCGGAAACCATCTGTGGGATCGGTGGCAAACCAGAGCGCTGCTTGCAAAGGAACGGAACATTCTTCGTCCTTTGAACTATCCCAGGGAAAACAGCGGTCAGGGCATTGTCCTCTATGACCTGAAGGAAAAAGGGCAGGTGGGAGTGATCAACCTGCAGGGCAGAACCTTTATGCAGCCCATCGACGACCCATTCAAGGCGGCCGATTGGGCTGTCAGCAAGTTGGCTAACGACACGAAAGTTCTGTTTATCGACATGCATGCCGAAGCGTCTGCAGAAAAAATGGCCCTCGCGTGGCATCTGGACGGAAGGGTGAGCGCCATCGTGGGAACACACACGCATGTCCCGACTGCGGATGCACGGATCCTGCCGAAAGGGACCGCGTTCATCACAGACGTGGGAATGAGCGGTCCGTATGATTCAGTCATCGGCATGCGAAAAGAGGTCGCCATTCGGCGATTTCTTACACAAACCCCTCACAAGTTCGAAATGGCAAGCGATGATGTGCGGTTGTGCGCCGTTTATGTCCAGGTTGACCGCGACACGGGAAAGGCGACAAAGATCGAGCAAGTGATCTTCCCCAGTTTTATTTAGAACTCATCTCAAAAACGCGAATGTGTCCCCCGAACTTGCCTGTCCCGAAACGTTTTTGTTCGGGAGTTCGGGGTCTATGACAGGCCAAGAAGTGGATGCTGAACCCCCGAACAACGACATTCGGGGCAGGCAAGTTCAGCATGACGCAGCGTGTTTTTGAGACGGCTTCTAGTCACGTGTATTTCAGTTGCTTTCTGTGCTTTTCAGTGTCCCATCACATAGCGCGAAATCATGCCGGCACAAATTATTGACGGAAAGGCGATCGCAGCTGAAATTCGCCTCGATGTCAAAAGAAAAACGGAAGAACTGAAGAAACAACGGGGTATCACTCCCGGGCTGGCCTTCATCCTCGTCGGCGACAATCCGGCATCACAATCCTATGTGGGAATGAAGGGGAAGGCGTGTGCTGAAGCGGGGTTCTACTCTGTGACGGAGAAGTTGCCGAAGGAAACGTCCGAACAGAAGCTTCTCGAAATGATCCGAGGCTTCAATGAAAACCCCAAAATCCATGGAATCCTCGTACAACTTCCCCTGCCGTCACAAATCCGTGAACACGTGATGATCGAGTCGATCGACCCGAAGAAAGATGTAGACGGCTTTCATCCATGGAACGTCGGCCAGCTGGTGACGGGGGGAAAAGGATTCAAACCGTGCACACCGGCGGGAATTCAGCAACTGCTCATCCGGAGCGGCAATGATCCGGGA
The DNA here is from genome assembly GCA_035286705.1 of Bacteroidota bacterium. GTDB lineage: Bacteria > Bacteroidota > Ignavibacteria > UBA10030 > UBA10030 > JACPLA01. The sequence continues at coordinate 32,507 of DATECW010000030.1, read as the reverse complement.
GGGAAGCACGTGGTGGTGGTTGGGCGGAGCAACATTGTTGGAAAGCCGGTAGCCAATATTCTCTTTCAAAAGCAGCTTGGCGCAAATGCGGTCGTTACGGTTGCTCATACGGGAGCAGAAGATCTTCGCCCGTACACCAAAAGCGCCGATATCCTCATAGCAGCCATGGGTCGTCCGGAATCGATTACGGGAGACATGCTCAAGCCGGGCGTGGTGGTGGTGGATGTGGGGACGAACCGGGTCGACGATCGCTCTGCGAAGAAGGGTTATCGAATCGTCGGCGACGTTCATTTTCAATCTGCAAGCGCTGTCGCAAAGGCAATCACACCGGTTCCCGGTGGTGTGGGACCAATGACGATTGCGATGCTTCTCTCCAATACCCTCGAGGCTGCCGAATCCGTCTGAGGCAGAAGTCCGACATCAGCGTGAGGGAATGCTTTCGCGGATGTCGGACTTTCGATTGTGGCTTTGAAACCTGTTACTTCCCCAAAAACTTCTCGAGCGTCTTTTCGAGTGTTTCTCCCCGCAGGTCGGTTTCGAGTGCCAGGATATTCCCCTCTCCATCCACCAGAATCGGCTTGGGAATTCCCATCACCTCGAATCGTTTTGCCAGGTCGCTTTCAAAGCCCTTTTCTACAAAAGCATGAAGCCATGGCATCTTCCACTTCTTCCCCCTGAACTGCGTGACGTCTTCAGGCTTTGCATCAAAAGAGAAACTGATGATCTGAAAGTTCTTTCCTTTGAAGCGCTCGTAGGCCTTGTGCATATTGTCCATCTCCCCGATGCAGGGGCCGCACCAGACGGCCCAGAAATCCAGAAGCGTGGTTTTTCCCTTCAGGAGATCGTTTGATACTGTCGAGGTTGCATCATCGAGCGAAGCGAGCTTGAACGAAGGAACCTTCTTCCCGACAGCAATGGCCGATTCCACAGTGAATCTCTGTTTCGTCATTTGCCCATACTGTGTATCTCCATATTCACCCACAAGAAGCGAGTAGTACTTTTTGTATTGTGCGTCCTTCTGCTGCATTCTTGCGTCCATCATCTGATTGAAAAGGATCATCGATTTGAGCATCCTGTCCTTGTTCCCTTTGAGAAATCCGTCCAGGTAGGCTTCTGTATCGAATTTCGTGCCCGCACGGGCCATTGCAGAAAGAATAAGCCCGGGAGAGACCGACCAGAGTCCCGATTCCACCGGGATTTCCTTGAGGGCCCGACGGATGAGCATCGAATCGACTCCTTCCTTCGCCAACGGAGAAACGCCGAGGTACTGCATGAGGAGGAGTTGCCTGCTGTAGGAATCGCGCGCTTTGCCGATCTTCCCCTCCAGGGACTTGAGGGGTCCTGACGCATCGTACTGGAAGGTCTTCATATCCTTGCCGGATTTCTGAAATTCCATTCTGGCTTTCAGAGCCGCTTGCTGTACATCCATCACTTCGTTGTAGGCGGCCATGAACTGTTCAGCGGCTTTGCTTTTCTCATCAAATGTCAGCTTTTGACCTGCGTTTGAACGAATGACTTTTCGCGGATCAAAAACGATCGTGACCTTCCCATCCCTTGGTGTAACGACAGACTGATAGTCTCCACCCCCGTCGTATTCATATTTTTCCGATTGCGTCCCGTTGATACTTCGCTGCTCATCGAGCACGTTGACAATCTGATACTTGAATTCGGATTTGTCGGTTGCGAATTCCGCAGCAAACGTCCCGTCCGCCTGCTTTGTCATTTCCTTTGGACTTGCAAAAGCAAAATTGTTGAAATCGCCGATTATCTGCGGTGCATCGATTGTCTCTTTGTAGGGATAGGCCGCAAGCCGAACGTTCATTCCCACGTGTGCAGGTTTTTCGGCAAGAAGGGGGACGTTGCTGGACATGTGATTGGCACCGGAGAACTGGAGACGAAGCATTCCCTGTTCACTTGTTGAAACTTTATATGAACCATCTGTCCCCGCTTCGACGGACACTAGGGCCTTTGACCGATCGCTCATGCGGTACAGATCCACGTTTGCCTTCTGAATCGGTTTGCCGTCGTATCCAACAAGCTTTCCGGAAACGACCGATTCCTGGGAGAGGAGAGTGGTTGAAGTGACACAAAAAAGGATTGTGACGAGAAGATGCTTCATTGCTGGCCTCCTTGAGTGATATTGCGAACGGGGAGGTGCCCCCGGGACTGACAATCTAAGCACGGCCCGCTCAAGATTCAAGTATACACCAACTACCAGGAAATGGTCCGTTTGTCGCGCCAGAATTTTCCCGTTTCGCCGATTGGTGCCTCTGTTGCCAGCCACAATGCCGTTTCGGCACCCTTTTTGACCGAGCGAGATGCCATCACTCCGCCCATGGACGTCCTGACCCACCCCGGACACACTGCGTTGACTGCGATCCCCTTTCCCCACAAACCAATGGAAAGCTGGCAGGTGACTGCATTGAGGGCAGTTTTGCTGATGCTATAGATCGGCGCATAGGAGCTCATGCCGTGACAGATTTCACCGGCCCCGCTCGAGATGTTGATGATCCGGCTCCCCTTTCCCAGCAACGGAAGGAATAATTGCGTGACGAACAGAGGGCCAAGTGTGTTTGTGTCGAGAGTCTCGTGAACAATCTCCGGAGAAGTCTTCAGGATGCTCATCGATTCATCGAGGAGAATGCCGGCATTATTGACAAGAACGTCGAGCCGGGAGACGCGTTGGGCGATGTTCTCAAACGCGCTCCGGATGCTTTGATAATTCGAAACATCCATTGTAAGGGAAGTAACGCTATAATCGTCCCTGGTCAATCGTTCGGCCGCTTCTTCGACCGCCTTCCGGTTTCTTCCGGAGAGAATCACCTCGAAACCTGCCTCTGCAAGTTGCCGTGCGATCTCAAATCCGATCCCTTTGTTTGCCCCGGTGATGAGTGCTGTTTTCATTTCTTTCCAATCTCTTTTGCGGACTCGGACTTTGTATTTTCGTGACTCCAGGAAAAATAGAAACACGGGACTGAAGATTCAAGGACGACGTAACGGCTGATTTTCACACTCGCCTTGACATTTGAAAAGAAATCTCTTACTGTTGGCTGTCCACTCGGCGATAAGGCGAAGCGTTGAGTGTTCCGGGGGTCCTTCCATGCCAAAGGGGGTTCATTCATTCTCCGGTCTTCCGCTTCCCGATCGCTGTTCAAATCCAATCCTATGGGGGTCATATGAAAACACTTGCCTTGTTGCCGTTTCTCCTGCTCTCATCGCTGCAGGGACAGACTGTCATTCTTCCCTTTGCATCGGAAGGAAATACTCTGGAACTCTCTGTGAAGAATGAATCTCCGGTGGAGGCCCGGTCGGTCACCATCGAAATCATGAGTATCCCTTCGTGGATTACTTTCTCGAATGGGAAGGAATCCATTCCGTCGTTGGAGGGGAATTCCGAAAAACCGATCACATATACGTTTTCTGTCGACAGAACTGCACCGGTCGGGGAGGAGCACAGATTGGTGTTTGCAGTCTCGTTGCCGAACGGGCAATCATGGAGGAAGGAGATGGTTGTTTCGGTGGCTGCGCCCGACAAGTTTGAATTGTTTCAGAACTATCCCAATCCGTTCAACGCTGCGACAGTCATCAGTTATCAGTTGTCTGTAAACAGCAAAGTGAATCTGAACGTGTTCAATCTGATTGGACAAAACGTCGGCAGCGTGATCGTGGGGGAGAAGCCGCCCGGTTATCATCAGGAGACGTGGGATGCATTGTCGCTCGCCAGCGGAGTATACGTCTATCAATTGACTGTGACCGATGCCTCGCACAATCAGGTAGTTGCCCGGAAGAGAATGACGCTTCTGAAATGATGGGGGATGTCTATTGCTCATCTCAAGAAACGCTCATGTGTCCCCCCGAACTTGCCTGTCCCGAAACGTTTTTGTTCGGGAGTTCGGGGTCTATTACACGCCAAAATGCGGGGGCTGAACCAGTTCGGCATGGTGCTGAGTACTCATGGGATGGCCTCTGAGAGAAACCCGGGGATCAGCTCGGCGTTGTTGTTCTTCCGAATTGCCTTGTTCATGGAACGATAACGGTGCGCACGCCTCGACCGAATCGTTCCAGTTCGTCCAGCGCGCGGTTGATGGGTTCTTCGTGGAGCGGAACAGTGTCCGTGACGATGCTTTCGAGGTTAAGCTTTTTCCTGCGGACGAGATCGAACAGCTCGGGAAGCTCCGAAAGAAGATGGTCGGATGATCCGATGATCTCCGCTTCCCGGCCTATGAGCTCAGTGTAGGGCTGGACGTCAAACGGCTCGCGGCCGAGGCCGACCATGACGGCGCGGCCGAGAATGGCAAGTGATTGCACGGCCTGGCGGGCCGTTTGGGGCAATCCGACCAGCTCCATTGCCACATCGACACCGCGGTTGTAGGTCATGGCGCGCAGTGCCGCAACGGGATCCTGCCTGTCTGCGAGGATCGGAACGGCCCCGAGCTTCTCGGCGAGCGAAAGCCGGTCTTTGTTGATGTCAATCGCGTAGACGACCGATGCCTCGAGAGCCCGCGCAATTTGGATCGCCGACATGCCGAGTCCGCCTGCACCGAAGACAGCCACGACCTCGCCCGGCTGGAGGCGCGCTTTCTTGAGGGCATGAAGGCAGGTCGAGGAGGAACACATCAGGATTGCTCCGTGTTCGAAAGGGATTTCAGCAGGGAGGGGAACCGCGTTGCGCTGAGGAACGACAATATGCTCGGCATACCCGCCATGCCTGTGCTTGCCCAGCATCGATCCGCGAACGCAGAATTGTTCGAAGCCCTTGCGACAGTACTCGCATGTGCCGCACGTAACGAGATAATGGAGGCACACGCGATCTCCAATCTTCACATTTTTCACGCGGCTGCCAATCTTTTGAACGGTTCCCGCGACCTCATGTCCGAGCGTCAGCGGTAACGGCCCGGCAGATGAAAGGCCTGATCGGTAGTGGGTGTCTGAATGACAGATCCCCGCGGCCTTGACCCGGACAAGAACCTCGAATTCGCCCGGATCGGGGATTTCTGTATCCTGCTGCTGAAGGGGAGTGCCGGTTGTAACCAGACGAACTGATTTCATGTGACAGAAGATGAGAAAACAAGTCCAAAAAAGTAAGGGTATTCTTCAATCATCCCCCAAAAAGAAAGCCCGCCGTCGCATTGCGGGGCGGGCTTGAAAAGAGTTGCGGAAGCTTTATTTCAGTAAAACCAGCTTGCGAGTCTGTGAATGCTCACCTGCCTGCAAACGGTAGAAGTATGTCCCGTTGGCAAATCCCGATGCATCCCAACGGAAGGAATGCATCCCCGCTGGCAATGTCCCGTCAGCAACCACAGCCACCTCCAGGCCAAGGATGTTGTACACACTCAACCTCACCCTGCTGATCGCTGACAGCTGAAAGCTGATCACTGTCGACGGATTGAAGGGATTCGGATAATTCTGAAGAAGCGCGAATCCGCGGGGAAGCGTAGGATCCTCTTCAGTGACCCCGGTGATCACGTACACTTTGAACCACCACGACGCGCTGTCCTTCAATCCCCACGGGTCCTGAAATACTACCGTGACATTGATGCTGTCAGTCGGATTCGCGAACGCGCGTGAGAAGCTTGAGGAACTCCCCGTTTGTTCGGCAGTGCCGTTGACTTTCCAGGTGTACGTCAAGGCGTCGCCGTCCGGATCGTACGAGGAAACGGAGAATTCCTGCGTCGCTCCGGCCTCGACTGAATCCAACGAGGAGGGAGTCTGAAAGGAGAGTGAAGGCTTCGCATTTGTTGATCGAATCTGCAGCCATCCATTTTCGATCAGCGGAATCGGCGCGCCCTCGTTAAACAGGACGTTCGTGAGATTGATGTACGTCGTCGATGGCCTTGGGGTCGAATCGGGAACCGCAAATCGCAGCCTGATCAGTGTGCCGCCGGACATCACCGCATTGGTGGTCGCCGCGGCAATCTGAACATTTCCGCTCGAATACCCGGGGACCACATTCCAGCCTGTCGCCAGTGTTCCGTCGGTAAGAATGCTGTCGAGTTTCAGGTAGTATCCCGTTCCATACGTGACTTTGAACTGGAATGCAAAGAACCCGGTGTCATTGGCAGTGACGAGCAGAGGAAGTTCAACCGTCGTATCAGATGCCGTCATGACCAGCTGTGAGTAGGTGGGTACGGTCAGGCGAAAGTCATAGAGGTTGATTGTTCCGCTCGTCCCCGATGCACCGTTGAAATCGCGGACGGTCACTTTGACCGATCCCCCGCGGAGGACTGTGAGCACTCCGGTTGAAGAAATCGCGGCCTTCGAAGAATCAGAAACGCTCCACGTGTATGGGGCTGTACCACTCGATGCGAAGAACTGTAGGGAATCTCCCTTCAGGAGACTTAGTGTACCTCCCGGAGTGACATTCACGGTGGCAAGCTGCAATACGCCCGCGGATCCGTTCTGCGTGTTCGCAGGAAGATTCTCATTGAAGACGACATTTTGGAATCCGATGGTCGATGTTCCATAAGTCGAAGTCGTTGCCTGCAGTCGGATCTTGAGCAGGGTGCCCGATCCGCTGATGGCAGAGATTCCCGCAAAGGAGACAGAGACCTTCCCCGGGCTTGCAGAGAATTCGGGCGAGGCCGAAGCGAGAATGGTGCCTGCAACAAGCACGTCCGTCGCAGTCCAGAGACTCTGATTGAATGTAACGGTCAGCTGACCCGAGGTAATCCCGAGTCCCGTTACATCGGTGGACAGAATCGACAGATCAAGAATCTGTCCCTGATAGACGCTGCTATCTCGGACAGACAACTTCATCCCGCGAATTTCTATGAGACCAGATGTATCCTTGACTGCCGATGCGTCGGCAGCGACTACCTGCACAAAACCCGGATTGGTGGCAGTGAGAAGGCCCGATGCGTTGATGGTCGCTTTGGCCGGATCTGTCGTTGTCCACGTGTACGGTCCCGTGCCGCCTGAAACCGTGAACTGTTGTGTGTCATTCCGTGTCAGAACCGCCGTGTTGGGTGAGACCGTGATGAACGGCGGGACATTGACAGTGATTGTGGCGTTCACAAGTGAGAGGGCGATCCCGCCTTCGTTGAGCAACGTTGTGCCGGCGTAAAATGAAATGCTCGTGCCGACGATGGAGGCAGGTACTTTCGCCTTGAACCGGAGAAAGACGAGCCGACCTGTATCGCTCAGCGCCGTTGCTCCGCTCCCGGCCACGAGAAGTCTGCCGGCGGAAGGAACATTCCCTTCCACGTACGTCCATGATTCGGTCATGGATCCCGTTGTGATCACGGTGTCGTATGTGAGATAGGTGGAATTGAACGAGATATCCAGCTGATAGGAAATCACATTCAATCCGGTTAACGAGCTGTCGACATGGACAGGAACGAGGAACGTCGTCCCGCCGACAACAGTCATGTTCCGGAAGGCCAGCCGTATGGGCCCGGCCTCTGCGGCCGCATGCGCCCCCAGGATCAGGATGCATGCGATGAGAAGATGTTTCAACCTCGGATTCATGGATTTATCCTTTCAGTGTCGTATGATGAGCAACGGTGGATTATTTCACCATGATCATCTTTTTGACACTGACGAACGACCCTGCCTTGATCCGATAGAGATACATTCCAGAACTGACGCGGCTTCCGTTGTCGGAGCGTCCATCCCATGTAATCTTGTATTCACCTGCCGCTTCCTCTTTGTCCAGCAGGACCCTCACGAGCTGCCCGCTGAGACTGTAGATTTCCAATCGGACATGCTCGCCGTCGTTCGGTACCTCGTACGAAATGACCGTGGACGGATTGAAGGGATTCGGATAGTTCTGATGCAGCTGATACGTCACTGGGCGGCCTTTTACGCTAATTGTTCCGGCTGATGCCTGTGCCGAGGCGTTGGTCTCATTCAACGTCACACTGTTGAACGTGATCGGCTCGTCGAGCGAGCCGCGGGCGTCTTTGTTCGCCTCGAAGGTGATCGTCAGAAGGCTGCCGTCGCCCTTCAGTGGTTCTGAGGAAGCAAAGAAGATATTCAGCCGGCCTTCCTTGACACCGTATTCAAACATCGTTCCCTGCGCCAATCCGGCGGCCTGGACGGAAACAGGATGAAGAACCTCTGGATTGAATCCCAATTCCATGCCCGCCGCGTAGAGATCGGCAAGTCCCTGTGCATTGAGTGTGACCGTCACCTGCTTGCCTCGTTCGACGCTGCCGCTGCTCAGGGCAATCGAGCCTGCAACGCTCTGGGCCTTTCCTGACTGCGGACCCTGAATGCTGCGATTGAACTCGATGGGGAAGATGGGGATCTTGCCGACCACGTATTGAAGGATAAGAGACGCATCCATGGAGGTGATGCCCCCTTGAGCGCTGACATCCGCAACCTTTTGCTGGAGTGGATTCAACGGGTTGGCTACGTTGTCAGCAAGCCATTTCAAGATCAGGGATGCGTCGAACGCCTGGATATTGCCGCTCAAGCTGACATCGCCGGCCAGCGGCTGATCGGCGCCCGAGGCCAGGAAATTACTGAAATCGACGGCTGTCGTAACCGTTGAAGCCGATCCTGTGGGAGTTCCCGGGGAAACATCGGTAACGGTCGGCCCGCTATTGACTCCCCACCAATTCCATTGAGCGTTGATCGTGAACGTCTTGTTGACGTTTTCGACGCCCCAGTACGTATTCTTGTAGATGTCACAGTAGTTCACAACGGGATTGGAAGAACCCTCCGCCCGGATTCCTTTGTAATTGTCGCGGATGGACGTGTAGAGAATTGTCGGACTTGCATTGACCATCCTGAGTCCGGCATAGCTGTAACCTCCGTATCGAATGACGGCGTGCTCGATCCTGCAATCGGGATCGTACGAGAGGTCTTCGAATGTGATGGTGCCCCAATAACCCGAACTCGGCGCCGTGGCATTTGAATCTGCGTTCGTGTCGCCGCCGTAGAAGTCGTCCCGCTCAGATGTGAAGACGATCGTGCTGTCGGGATGGCTTCCTCCGATTGCCAGGAGTCCGCGTTGGATGTTCATGCCGTAGTACTGGCGGAACTTGACGATCACGCCCGGCTGAATGGTGAGCGTGGAACTCGTTCCAACAGTAAGGCCCGAGACCAGGTAGGGGATGTTATTCACGCCTGCGAAGTTGCGTTTGGTCATCGTTGCATCGCCGGCGAGAGTTTCATTCACGATCCCCAACGCTCTGTAAGTCGTTCCGCTGATGACGTTCGTTCCTGTTGGCGTGAAATTCGCTGCAAGGGACATGAGAATCGGCGCATCGTCGAGATTGTCGAATGTGCAGTTATTGATCGTCGGACCGGAGACTCCGCTCAATCTCACTCCCCAATCGTTTTCCGAAAACGCACAGTTTGAAATGCTTGGAGCGGCCTGCTGGAGGTCGATACCATAAGTTGCATACCGAATCACCGCGTATTGAACGACATCAGCCGTATCGATGCTCTGGTCGCTGTAGTAGATCCGATAGGTGTTATCGATGTACGGGCTTGTGGCAGAACCGTTCTGCTCCGTGTCCGTTGGATTACCATAGTCGTCATCGCGGAGGTTGGTGAAGACGACCGGGTTGCCAGACGTCCCCATGACCTTCAGGGTGCCATCAACAGAGAACCCGTAATTCTTGAACACCGCCCCTGCAGGAATCGTGAGCACCGTCCCTGAGTTCACAGTGATATTTCCCCAGAGCACGTACGTGATGCCGGTGTATCCGCCAAAGTTGCGAAGGGGTACCGTCGCGTTTTGTGAATACGTCTCGGGTTTGATCCCAATGGCCGTGTACCCAACATTGAGGATGGTGTTATTCCCGAAGGTGGGTGTGGAAAACATGCTCATGGTGATCGGAGTGTAGTTTACAGCGGTGATGTCCGTGTTTGTAATCGACGGATTGGCGCTCCCGAAGATGCCGATACCGGACGTATTGCTCAGTGTGAAATCGCAGCTGTCGATTGCGACATGAGCGCTGTAGATGCGCATCATCCCATAATCGTTGCTGTAGTTGTAACCGCCGCCGTATCGCACAATGCAATTCTTGAGCGAATTCACTGTGTCGATACTGGAGTTCTGAAAGTCAATGCTGTTCCATGCACCTTTGCTCGGCGAGCTTGAACTGCCGTCGTTGTTTGTGTCGCCGCCGTTGGAGTCGTCCGCAAGAGCCGTGAAGACGATCTTCTGCGTCGCTGTCCCTTCAGCCCTGAGGCCGCCCTGCACATCAATCCCGTAGTAATAGTAATTGAATTTGATGACCACGCCGGGAGCGATGGTCAGTGTCGCGCTCGGTGCGATGGTCAGGTTGTCGACGATGTAGGCAATGTTTGTGATTCCGGCGACATCCCGCTTGTTCAGTGTCGCGTTCGAGGAAAGGGTTCCTTCCAAAATCCTGATGCCGCTGGTACCGTTCGCGTTGAACGTAATGTTGGTGAATATGGGATTCGAGAGAAGCGACATCGCAATCGGATCAAGCCTGTTGCTCTCGAACGAGACGCGGGCAATCTGCGGAGCAGAGTTCCCCTCACATTTGACACCGTAGTAGTACGATTGGGCGAGGAGAGAATTCTTGATGGTCGCATTGGAGTTGGTCAGCGTCACTGCTCCATAGCTGGCATTTCCTCCATACTGAATAACGGTGCTGTCAAGGACGCAGGCCGAGTCGACGCTGGTATCCTGGAACCGGATGGTATACCAGTTCCCCTGGTCGGGGGCGGTTGCGAGTCCGTCACCGTTCGTGTCGAGAGGATTCCCGATGTTATCATCCTTGATTGACGTAAAGTACACCTGTCCGTTCGCAATCGTACCCTTGGCTGAAAATCCCCCGTTCACGTAAATGCCCGCGCTCGGATTCATTTTCATGACGACCCCGGGTTCAACAGTAACAAACGTGCCCGAATTGATCGTCACATCGTCCAGCACGACATACGTAATGTTGGTGTACCCGGCGAAATCCCGTCTGTAAACCGTCCCGTTTGAGGAGACAGCATGCCCAATAATGCCGAGTGCCCGCAATCCCGGGTTGAGCATTACATTAGAGCCGGTGAACGTAGGATTCGCCGATATCGACATTGCGACGGGAGTAAACTGTGAATTGACAAAAACGCAGTTTCCGATCTTTGGCTTTGAGACCAGAAATGCGTAAACGCCGTAGACGTTGTCCGTCAAGGTGTCGTTTTCAATAGTGGCGGTCGTGTTGATAAGGGTGATGAGTCCCTGCGTATAGACGCCGTTGTAATAAGCACTCGGCGTATTGCCATATCGAAGGACGCAATACTTGATGATTGACGTGGTATCGTTTGTCGACTCAAGTGTAATTCCGCCCCAGTCTCCGCGCGTTGGGTTGGTAATATTCCCGTTTTTGTTTGTATCGAACGGATTTCCGTATTGGTCGTCGTGAACCGACGTGAAGACGATCGTGCTGTCGGATGTACCCTGGGCGACGATCTTTCCCTGAACAATAAGTCGATTGTAGTAATTGTAGGACTTGATCACCACTCCCGGCTGAATCGTGAGGGTGTATGCAGGGGGGATGGTCACGGACCCGAGCATCAAGTATGTCACATTGGGAATCGATGTTACAGAGCGAATCGGGAGGTAGGAATTGGCGACAACCGTCTCTGAGAGAATACCGATCGCATCGTATTGATTGTCCGACGCTGAGAACGAGTTGTTCAGGAACAAGGGATTGGCAGAAAACGAGAGAGCAATCGGAACGACAGTGCTCGTGCCGATGTCATTGTTGGAGAAGTTCGGGCTCGATGTTCCTTGCATCATGACGCCGTAGTAGTTGTTCGTCATCGAGCAGCTGTCGATGGTCGGACTTGCGTTATAGAGGGAAATGCCGCCCTTCTGATAGTATCCGGCCCAGCTCACAACACACCGTTTCATGATGCTTGACGAGTCGGCACTTGCATCATTGAACGTAACACCATCCCAAATACTTGCGGTGGGCGCCGAAAGAGCGCCGTCCGCATTCGTATCGCCTCCTGCGTTATCGTTCAGGTATGACGTGAACGTGATGGTGTTTCCCTCGGCAGCGCTGGCGACGAGGGCTCCGTTGACAACAAGTCCGTTGTAGCTGGTGAATTTAACAACGCTACCCGTTGGGACGTTGAGCGTACTTCCGGAATTCACTGTGAAGTTTGTATTGAAGACATAGGGGACACTCACCGTATCAAGAGTGAAGGCGCCTGAAGATGAACCAAAAAGAATGAGGATGCCGTTGTGCGTGGCCCCGGTCAGAATGTTAGATCCCTCGAATATGAGGTTCCCCTGACGGTAGTATGACGCGGGCCAATCACAATCAGAAATGTTGGAGTTCTCTATCGTCGTGGTTCCGCCGTCGACCATGACTCCATGGTTCTTCGAAGAGACGATGCTGTTTCGCAGGGCTGCCGTTCCGCCATAGACATAGAGAGAAGGATTGTTTGACGGGAACGAAGTAGTTCCGCCCCACAGGATAACACATGTGTCGAAGGTCGCTGTGGCGGCCGAATTGTTCCCGATCTGAATGAATGCCCAATCCCCTTTGGCCGGTGAGCCCCCGGCCGTGTCTTTCGAAGATGTAAATCTCGCATGACGGGCCGCAAGACTCGCCGTACCGTTGACGTACAAGTTTGTGTTGGCCTGGAAACGGACAACCACCCCGGAGTCGACGGTAAGCGTGAATGGACTGTTCAGGGATAAGTCGCTGGTGACAATGTAAGGACTCCCCGACAAAGTCCACGTTGAATCCTTGTTGATTGAACCACCGACATTGGTTTGTGCGGTCGCGCCGGCAGCGAGAACGGAAACGAGGATCAATAACGAACGAGCAATCTTCATGATTGCTTCTCCTGAGATTTGATTAGTGATGGAAGATCTAACTTTTTATGACAAACGTGATTTCGAAGGATTCAAAACGAACGGTCGAATAGGAACTGCATGCCGGCGTTGGCATTGGAGAGCGTCGTTGGACAGGAAAATGGGAAAAAACGCAATTCCGACATGCTCCCCTGAGCGTCATCGTACAGTTCTTCTCTTGTTTTAATACTTACAGCGAGGTGGGTTAAAAGGGATTGCCTCCCTATGCACCCTAATGTAACTTTCCGGCTTGCGAATGTCAAGCTCCGAGTACTACCGAGTGGGATGCTTGAAGAGTGTGACGTCGGTCAAAAGTTGGAAAGGAATGTGCCGGCAAAAAGTTGCGAGTGTGCTCAGGCACTCCGCGATCGCCGTTGACGGGAATGAAGGACAAGCCAAAAGAGGAATATCATGACGGGGAAAGGAATATCGTCCGGCAGCTTCATGAGTCCCGTCCAGAATGATATGATCCCATGAATACCATTTCTCGAGCTTTGTTTTGAGTTTCTTTGTCGTTCTCATGAAGGCGTTTATTTTTTCTACAGTCACTTTTCGTGAGGGAGCCGAAGGATCCTGGTGAGGATCACAAATGACAATGCGATGAACATGAGGATAATGAGGGCGGCGACTCTGAGCACGGCCCACTCGATCGTCAGGTCGGGTTCTCCTCGGGCGATGTCATTGAGGGCAAAAACACTCGCCCCAAGTGCAAAGAGAGAAAGCACACCAAGGCCGAGGGCCATTCTTGCGCTTCGTTTGATATCCTTCATCAATCATCCTCCTTTTCATCTGGTGGGTCGCTGTCATAGCGACATGTTTGCCCGGAAGTCGGCGCAAACACCGACCTACCTCCGGGTGGGATGGCTGTGGGCTCTCTTGCGGGGTTTTCAACGGACGCCGACCTCTGGAGGTGACGGCGTCACAGTTCGCACCGCCCGAAATCCAAAATCACCCATCCGAATCTTCTTTGGCATGGCGTGGACTCCGCCGTTGTAGGCAATCCGATACGCCACCGAGTCATTCACCTCAGTTGAAGTCCACCAGTAGATCATGGGCGAATGGACTTTCCACAGCGGAGACTCTTTGTCCGGTATGACTTCGTAGGACGGTTCGCGCGATGATGGTTCCCACGTGCCGCCCGCGTTTGTCCCGTGCCGAACCAGCGATCGCACGGCTTCGTCAACCGTGGGAAGTCTCCAGAAATTGACGGCCGTGTCAGCCAATGCAGTGCCATCCTCGGTGAGATACCGGCAAACTTTCATCGCACTGTCCCATGTGCCCGCTTTGAACTGACTCCAGTGAGCTGGCCAACCCGGTCCTTCCGGAGCCCACAGCAATGTGACTCCATTTCCTTCAATGATGCGAGCTCCATAGTGTCCGTCGTCAACCCGTCCTGAGACCCGATACGCAGGTTCAATGCTGAATCCGATGAGGACGGCGAGGGGAACTCCGACGACGGTTCGATAGGCCCAGATTCCTGGTTCAGGCTGCCCGAACCAAAAGAGGAGACCGACTGTCCCTAGCGGCAACGCAATGAAGAAAACAGCGGCAAAGGTCCGTATGAGAAGTGTCGGAAGAAGAATTCCGATGAGAATGAAGATACTCCCTCCTATGCGCGGCCAACGGAGAGAGACAATCCCAAGCACGACAAATCCAAGAGACCAGGGAACGTACTGAACAAACATGAGGGCAACATTCTCCCAGAACGATTCGAAATACCATCCCTCATGAAAATTCTCGATTGCGCCCCAAAATGCCCACAGGGAAGCAAAGAGCGTTGAGATCGAAACGGCTGTCCAACCAATGAAGTTCTTGTGTTTCACAAAGCACCTGCCGGTCAGATTGGTGAGAAGAACCTGGTTCATAGTACCAACCTGCTTGGCGGCTTTCAAGTGAAAAAAGCAGAACAGAAATCGCGAGAAATTCCTATTTTGCTTTGTGAATAAAGTGTCTTGTATTAACGTGCAGAGCCTGTTACATTTCAGCGAACCGACAGCCGAGGTAAGACAATGAGAACGTTGAGACAAATCTTTCTGCTGCTTCCTGTCACACTGATCTTTTCCTGCAATTCCACCCAGGATCGTGTCACCATGATATCGGCCCCTGCGGGGTCATCCTACACAACGATAGACCGCAAAGGGACAACCGTCATTCCCAATGGCAGACTTCTTACGCCCGTGGGCAGATCGATCGAAGTGGCGCCGCATCCTTTTGGATTGGCTCTGAGCAGCGACGGAGGGATCGCCGTGACAGCAAACTCCGGAGTCTCGCCCATCTCCATTTCGATTGTCCGGGACATTCTTGGAAGCGATCCGATAGTCCGCCAGGTACCTCCGGGACCCTCAACGGATAAGGGTGTTCTGGCATCTGTCTTTATGGGCCTCGCCATTTCGCAGGATGGTTCGATTGTCTATGTGGCTGGAGGACAGGAAAACAGGATCTACCTCTTCAGTGCTTACACGGGGGCCAAACTTGACTCGATCGATTGCTCGGTTTCTGCCGACGGCATGCGATATTCTGACGGGTACATCGGGGACATGGCGCTGACATCGAATGGCGAATACCTCTATGCTGTCGACCAGACAAACTTTCGGCTTGTGATCGCGAATGTCAGACAACGATCAGTGGTCAGGAGTGTGCCGATGGGGCGTTATCCATTCGGCATCGCCTTGTCGCCAAGCGAAGACAAAGTCTATGTCGCCAACGTTGGAATGTTCGAATACAAAAAGATCGGCACGATTGAAGAAACCCGTGACTTTGACAAGGCACTCAAGTTTCCCCCTTTTGCGTTTGGTTCGGAGGAAATGGAAGAAGGCACCCGCGTTGACTCCCTCGATGTTCCGGGCCTTGGAGATCCGAATGTTCCTGAATCATTTTCCGTCTGGGTGGTTTCAGTCAAGGATCCGATGAATGCTTCGGTAACAGCCAAAATCAAAACGGGAGTTCTCGTCGGTGAAAAAGTGGAAGGGATTCCTGCAGTGGGAGGATCGAGTCCGAACTCCATTGCAGCGACATCGACCCATGTGTTTGTCAGCAACGGCAACAACGATAATATTTCGGTCATCGACATACGGAACGACAAGATAGTCCATGAGATCGCCTTGAAGCCGCATGATGCGGTAAAACATTTCCGCGGTGTGATTCCCTTCGGACTTGCGGTATCACCGGACGAAACAAGACTGTATGTCGCTGAAGCGGGTATCAATGCGGTGGGAATCATCGACCTTGCGACATTCAGCGTCATCGGCCACGTGCCGGTCGGGTGGTTCCCCGCAAAACTCAAGGTTACCGCCGATGGGAAGAAGCTGGTGGTGACGAACGCTAAAGGATACGGGAGCGGGCCGAACGGCGGAAGAACATATGTTGCCGGGCCTGAGGGAACATATATCGGCAATCTCATGAAAGGGACTATTTCGGTGCTTGATGTCCCCGCCGACCGCGAGCTAGCCGGGTTGACGGAACGGGTCATTGCAAACAACTTCAAAATCGAATCGATCGATAACAAGAGAATTGAGCGCGGAAGAAATCCCGTTCCGTTGTATGGTGGTGAACGGGAAACGCCGATCAAGCACCTGGTGTTCATCTCAAAAGAAAACAGAACCTATGATGAAGTCTTCGGCCAGCTGGAAAACGCGGAAGGTGATGCCTCGCTCGCCCGGTATGGAAAGAATGTCACCTTTTCGAATAGGAAGAAGACGGCGACCGTGAAGGATGCAACGGTCATGGCAAACCACCTGAAACTCGCGCGGCGGTTTTCGATTGCGGATAATTTCTATGTCGACTCCGATGTTTCAGCAGATGGACATCGCTGGCTCGTGAACACCTATCCAAACGAGTGGGTTGAAACGACAGCTCCTGCAAGCTACGGTGAAAACAGATCATATCGAGCCAATCTCAAAGCGCCCGGGAGCCTGGCAATGACCGGCTCGGCAGGAGCCATCTATCCGGAGGACTACAACGAGGCGGGATCTCTTTGGGAACACATGGACAGGAACGACGTCGATTTCTTCAACTTCGGCTTTGGACTGATGTTCGAACCGGCGTTCTACAACGAAACGTTCAAGAAGGCGGGGGTGCGACACTTCGTCAACTATCCTGTTCCCGCGCCGATGTTTGATCGAACGTCGAGAATCTATCCCACCTACAATATGGCTATCCCGGATCAGTTCCGCGTGAGCCTGTTCATCAGGGAGTTCAATGAGAAATGGGGTGAAGGAGGATCGTCCCTGCCTCAGGTACTCACCGTCATTATTCCGAACGATCACGGGGCGGGCGAGAGGCCGCAGGCGGGTTATCCGTTCCGTGAAAGTTACATGGTGGATAACGACCTTGCCGTCGGAAGGATTGTGGAATTCCTGTCTCATACGAAGTATTGGAACAACATGGCAATCGTGATCACGGAGGATGACGCACAGAACGGCGTCGATCACATTGACGCACACCGGAGTATCCTCATGGTTGTTTCACCCTATGCGAAACGCAATTACGTCAGCAAGGTCCATTACAGTTTTGGGAGTATCTTCAAAACGTTCTTCAATATTCTCGGCTTGCCCTATCTGAACCAGTACGACGCCGGCGCCACAGACCTTTCAGATATGTTTACTGAGAGCCCGGATTTTACCCCCTATACCGCTCTTCCTGCCGATCCGAGAATTTTCGATCCTCAAAAGGCCCTCACGCCCCTTGATGAGGAGTTCGACTGGAAAGCGATGAGGGAATCGCCCGGTATTGACAATCCTCAAGACATGGTGAAGGACCAAAAGGAAAAAAAAGAATACAGGATCGAGGACCAGAAACAGAAGAAGGAATAGAACTCATTTCAAAACGGTCCTGAGAATTTATTGTTTCCCGTCACCCCCTTCTCTTTCTCGGGGGTTCCACTCACAACGTTTTCCGGAAAAGCAGGTCTAAGAAGTGAAACTGGGTCAAGGAAAAGGATGATGAATTCACTTCTGGCATTTATGGTCCTGGCGGGTGTGGCCTGCGCCCAGGAACAACTTCAGTCCGCACGGGATCGGGACCTCTATGGCCTGGCGAAAGCGGACCTGAAAGCGTTTGCGCGCGAGGTCTCGAAGGAGGCAGAATCAGAGCTTGGGCAGGCGCAAATGATTGTCAAGTGGCTTGCCGAACACTTCGAATGGAAGTCGACGGACTACAAACAACGGACGGTTCAGGAGATCATCGACCGGGGGGGAGGAAACTGCAACGAACTTGCCATGGTGGCGGTGGCCGCGATGAAGGAAATGAACATGAGAATGAGGCGGGTTCGGGAGATCAATATCCACAAGGAAACGCCCCAACGAGGTGTCACTGCACATGACATGGTAAAACAGAAAGGGCTTCGTTTTTCGGTTTTTGGCCGTCATCATAATGATCACGTTTGGATCGAAATCTTTGACGCCAAGGCCGGTGAGTGGTTTCCGGCAGATCCCTCCATCGGGATCGTCGGGACAAGGGAATGGTTGGAGGCACGCGCCGGATTTGGCAAACGATTCACGCTCGATCCGATTTCCGAGGATATGATCGTTCCCTTTGTTGTCTTTGCGGCAGACGAAAAAGGATCTTTCTCGATCAACCGCACGCAGCATTACATGGTCGAGGAATTCAACCGTTTGTATCCAAACCGGTTGGACAAACTCCCTGCCTGGAAGGAATGGGTCCGTCTTCTGGACGACCTGGATGAAAAAGCTGGTGGAGCGCTTAAAGGGGAGATCAATCTGCACGAATATGAAAAAGAAATCGATCAGCTGGCGGAAGTCTACACACAACTGCGGAGTGAGTTTTTGAAGAGATGAAAAAGGTTCGTCGGTGGGCGCCCCGCTATTCCACCGGCGGGCGTGGAAAAGGCCGGATTATTCTTGCTTTGTCATGAGCCCAGCTGGGCGAGTGCCCATTGTGCCGCGTTCCTGAGAACATTCCGCGGAGAATCCGATTGAGATGCCTCGTTCAGCAGATCGATCACAGACTTGTCCCCGCATTTCCCGAGGGCTCGAAGAATCGCTCCCTGCGCCACGTAGCTGTCATCCTTCCGATACCGATTCTTCAAAAAAGCGATCTCTTCACGGGCCTGCAGGTTTCCGAGTCCATACACGGCTGCAGCACGCACCTGGGAATGAGGGTCAACGGCCATTCTTTTGAATAATGCCAGCATTGACGAGCGATCGATGCCTGGAATCATGTGCACGCTGTCGAGTCTGCTCTGCGGGATGAGCCCGCGGTCAAGGTCCATTTGGACAACTCCCCGAAATCCCGCCAGACGGTACAGCGCATCGCGACGAACCGACCAGAATGAGTCATTCATTGCCGCTTCCTTGAGTGCACCGAAAATCCGTTTATCTTCTCTGTCAACCAACTGTTCAATGGCCCACATTCTCCCTGTCACATCATCGTTGTTCAGCTGATACAACAGCTCATCCGTTGTTTTCTCAAATGTCCACTCCTTGAGCAAATGATTTCCCTCATCAAATCGCACGAGCAAAGGTTTTCCTTTTGACGGGAGCTCAAACGTTTCGTTTCGCTTCTGGAGCGTCACATGATGGATTCGTAATCCCTTTGTATCGACGATCTTGATGTCCAGGGGACTCCGAAAAACGGGTCTCCCGTTGGCCGTATCCTGAATCTGGTTCACTGTCAGGTGGATCATGTTCTTTCGTTCGTTCCACTGATACCTCACGTCAAAGACCGGATGACCCGGCCGGAAAAACCAATCCTCGAAAAACCAGTCCATGTTCTTTCCCGTGACTTCATTAACCACGGCCATGAAATTCTTCGTGTCCGCCGCCTTGTAAGCGTATTTTTTCAGAAAACTGGCCATGACGGAATGAAAGTCCTTCTCACCGAGAAGCCATCGGAAATGATGGATGAGAACGGCCCCTTTTTGGTAGGTGTGCCGGTCGAAATTGTCGTTTGGCTGGTTCCATCGATCGAATACGATTGGGCGCATATAGCGCGTGTGGGCTTCTCGCAGGTAATCGTTTTTCTTTCCGAGAACATTCACAGCTGCGTCGTTTTCTCCCTTATCATGCAGGGCGAACATCACTTCCGAATACGTTCCAAAGCTCTCGTTCAGCCATGTGTGAGTCCAGTCGCGGCAGGTAATCAGATCTCCCCACCATTGGTGCGCGGCTTCATGACAGATGAGCCATCCGTATCCGGAAAAATCCTGCACCGCCCGCTCGTCGTGCATCACTCCTTCACCCAGTTCCGATGCTGAAGTGCATTCGGCCCCTCCCCCGATTCCCGCAATCGTGGCTTGATCGTACTTTGCCCAGGGATAATCGAATCCATATTCCTTGTTGAACAGCGCGATAATCTCCGGCGTGCGGGGGAACGTGCTCGCGACGTACTTCACGTCGCTCGGGTACACCCAATAGTTCACGGGGAGAGGACCCAGCGAGTCCCGGACAACCGTGTAGGGGGCGGCCATGATGACCGAGAGGTAGGTGGAGTGAGGGAGCTCCTGTGACCAGTAGAAGGTCTTTGTCTTCTCACTCTTGTTTTCCAACACGGCAACCAGCCTTCCATTTGAAAGCAGTTCATAATCGCTGCGGACGGTGGCGATAATGTCCATCGTGGCTTTGTCGTTTGGCTCGTCGTAGCAAGGAAACCAGTTCCTGGCTCCGCGGGGAAATGATTGTGTGAAGATCTGAGCGGGGTGGCGTGCGTTGGCCGGCATGAAATTTATCCCGCGTGTCTGGCCTGTGGAATCGGTCAGGTTCTTCGCCTCATAATAGACTGTGAACTGAACGATTTCAAATGGGCTGTATGCCTTCGGAAAAGAGACAGTGAGCTTGTCCGGTTGCTGGTCAAATGATAGAAGCTGGCCGTCTTTGTTTTCGACACGGCTCACCGTGTACATCCCGGCATGAAGCGTGGCGCGCCTGAAGCCGTCCTCGAAGGGAAGCAGACTCACCGTGGTCGCGCCTTCAAAAGAATTCGTCTTGTCATCGAGCGAGATTTCAATATGATAATGAAGGGCATCGAACTCGCGGGTTCGCTCTTTCTGGACGGGGCGGCTGTAGACATCGATCGTCTGGCTTGCTGCAACATCGATGGACAAAACGGCCAGAAGAAAAGAGAGGCGGAATCGAATATCAATGCGGCTCATGGAAATCTTTCCCGATTGAATGAAAAGGACGGCAGAAAGATAACGAGAATTGTGGGTGAATCAACGTGGATCAGATCGGTACCAAAGGCCGGGGATGAAGCTAGGCTTCACTGACTTCATGGAGTCGGAATACCCCTTCAGCTGAAAGCTCAAGAATCTCCCAAATCCGATCAACCCATTCGAGATGCTCCGGTTTCATGAGCACGGAACGCAAACATGTGATAGTGTCGCGATCTGGTTGAATTCCGGCGGACTGAAGGTCAAAGAACTTCGTCGGCAGTTCTGCCAGAGCAAGATGGAGATTGTTCCTGGCGGCCTCATCAAAAACGGAGCGCGACAAAGAGGAGACCTTGCTGACGGTTGGAGCGACGGGAATCCAGACAAGGATATCCAGTTCCGGCGGGAAGGATGCGACGAATCGTTTGGCGGATTGAATCTTGCGATACAGCGAAAGGGCGGCCTTGCGGGAGCGTTCAAGCATTTTTGCGAAGTCACCGCCGCGTTTGAGCGGCAGCAGCCTGTGAGTTGCCCAGAGGGCTACAGCCGATGCGCCGGGACGCGAACATTCAAGACTGATTTCCCCGAGATGAAGTTCGTGGGAACTGAAATACGTGTAGGGGGAATCGTGCTTGTAGAATCGCCCGACAGTGGGATCGCGAAAAATGACACACCCGCAGCCGTACGGCTGGAGGCCGTGTTTGTGGGGATCGATGACGATCGAATCCGCTTCTCCCAGGCGTTCAAACGTTTTCGTTGTATCGGTGGACAGATTGCCGGCGAGCCGAAAATAGCCGCCGTATGCGGCGTCAGCATGAAGGCGAAAGCCATAGCGTTCCCTCAACGCGAGAATCTCCGGGAGCGGATCCACAGCTCCTGTTGCCGTCGTCCCGATTGTCGCCACAACGGTCCCAACTCCGCCTTTCTTCAATCGAGTTTCCAGGGCGTCGGCATCCATGCGGCCCCGCCGATCGCTCGGTACAAACTCAAAAGAAAGCCCAAGGACGCCGGTAATCCGACCGTGTGTGTAGTGCGCCTGTTCTGAAGCCAGAATCGTCTTTCCGGGATTCAATTGCCCCGAGACCCAAAGCGCCTCGAGATTCGCCATGGTGCCGCCCCCTGTAAGGTGACCGAGGTGAATATCCCAGCCGATCATGTTGGCGATGTGAGCGACCGCCTCTTTCTCCATCGCCGAACTGGCACGACCGCCGTCCAGCGCGTGGTTGTTGGGATTGATATACATGGCGAGGGCATAGGCGAGGCGCGCGACGGGATGGGGCGGCTTCAGCATCTGGCCGGCGTAGAGAGGATGGAAATAGGGAAAGTTGTTTTGCAGACGCTCTGCAGCTTCAGTGAGGACTTCCATCAGAGCGGGAGTCTCGGATTCAGTGCGCCGAAAAGGGGGGAGATTTCCGAACCCCTGCTCCAGCACATCGAGCAGGCGGGCGAGGGTCTCAACCGAATCTTTTTGAAGCAGGGAAGGCCTTTTTCCCGTTTTCACGTTATCTCGGATGTCCAAGTGAACTACTTGCCGTCGAAGGTGGTTTTCATCTTTCCCGCGTCGGTCTCTTTGAGGAACCTGATGAGCCCGGCAAAGTATGTCTCCTGATCATCATACATATCCATATGACTTCCATTCGGACAATACAAATAACTTCCGTTCTGAACCTGCGTCGACATCCATTTCATATGTTCGGGATCCATAGTGTCATGTTGGGCGCCAATGACAAGGGTAGGCACAGTGATGTTCTTTAAGTCGGCCTTCCTATCCCACTGTTCCAATCTTCCCGAAAGCCCGAATTCACTCGGCCCTTGCATGATCACGTACACATCCTGGTTCATTTTCGCGAAGGCACGATTCACGGGATCGGGCCATGTTTCCGGACTCATTCGGAGGATGTGTTTTGTGTAGAAATGCGACACCAAAATTTCCATGTAGCGTGGATTCTTGAAGTCCTTCTTTGCCTCAAGGTTCCTCACTTCCTTCAGGACTTCAGGATCCATTTGTTTCGCCAGCACATTGTCTGCATAGGCATCGTACTCAGGCGCGCTTGCCATCATGTTTGAGATAATCAAACCTTTCAAGTTGCCTTGATATTTCAGGGAATATTCCATGGCGAGAATTCCTCCCCAGGAGTGTCCCAGAAGATAGAAATTGGTGCTGTCGAGGTCCAGAGCCCGTCGTACCTGCTCTACCTCTTCGACAAAACGATCTGTTTGCCAGAGATCTGTGTCTTTCGGTTGATCGGAATACGCGGATCCCAATTGATCGTAATAGATGAATTCGATTCCCTCGTGCGGCAGAAAACTCTCGAAGCATTCGAAATACTCGTGTGTTGCACCCGGCCCGCCATGGAGGAGAAGCACCTTGATCCTGGGATTGTTTCCGAACCGTTTCGTCCAGACGTTGAATGAGCCCTTGGGTGTTTCGATAGGGATGATCCGCACGCCGCCTGCTTGGACTGCAGCGGATTCATCTTTTTGAAAATATAAAGGTTTCGAATCTCGCGGTGAACAGGATGAGAACAAAACTGCAAGGATGACAATTGCCGCAGAAGTACGAATGGTCAGCATTATCGCTCCATAGAGATGGTGAGGATTGAAAGACATGCGACACGAGGCGTTGAAAAACTACAGAAATCGCTGCGGAATGTCAACATACTCCACTACTCATATACTCCATCACTCACTTCCCCTCCTTCTCCGCAAACGATTTGAACAAATCCAAATATTCCTGTGACCGCTTCTTGAACGCGCCGGTCATCACCAACCCGAACAGTTTCATCATTCCACTAAATTGAAATTCATTTTCCGCAACATGTCGGGTCGTGTTTTCGTCAATCGATATGAACTTGTTCTTGACAATGTTGAACATGCCTTTCCACTCATATGTCCCAGAGAATTCTTCAGGCAGGTTTCTGGCTGTCACCGTTTCTATGAGTTCTACGTCCCGATTCTTCATCTTGAATTTCAGCCGCGACTTTGCCCCCGGTTGACCCGGCTTTCCGCTTATGGGTTCAAAGCTCAGCAATCCAGGCATCCATTTCTTCATGTTATCGGGATTGTCGAAAAGCTGGACCACCTTCCGAACAGGCAGATTGATGATGACCTCGTTCGTGTACTTCATAGTACCTCCCGGCGTTGGTGGATATGAAATTGTCCAAAGAGCTGTTCTTGATTGTCAACGACTCAATCTCTATACTTATGCGCGAAACAAAGGAGAAACCATGTTCAAACGTCATACATTCTGGTTGTGGACCGCCGTTGTCTTTCAGCTGATCACAGCAGCGGTTCATGCGATGAGCTTGTTCATCGCCCCGGTTGCACAAAATGAAACTGAACGCCAGCTTATCGAACTCATGAGCACCTACAGACAGGACCTTGGCGGCGGATTCCAGCCATCGACCAGGGACATCATGATTGCCCTGAGTTCCTGTTTTACCCTCGTGTGTGCACTTGGAGGATTCATAAACGCTTTTCTGTTGAAGAAAAAGGCCTCTGTGGAAATCCTCACAGGTGTTGTGGGAATTAATGTACTCATTTTTGGGGTTTGTTTTGCCGTCATGCTGACTTTCACCTTCCTTCCTCCGATCGTTTTGACCGGACTGGTCTTCCTCTTCCTCACCGTTTCATATTTCATGATTCCGAAAGGGACAGCTTGATTTCTTGGCCACCCGCATGACACATCCAAACCCGATTCATGTGAAAGGAAGAGGGAAAGCAGGGCAAATAAGGAAGGAAAAGGAAGATGAAGCTCAGCGGAAATCGAGGTGCGGCCGCTTAATCGAAGACGCGCACTTCCCCGTTTGTCTTGATGCATCGAACTCTCACTGCAATGGTTTTCTGTCCGTTCGGTGCGATCTTCCACACACGTTTAAGATCTGTATAATAGACATTTCCTTTGCTGTCCATGACGATTCCTATTCCCGGATGTGCGGCGGCAATGGAACATCCCAGCAGGCAAAGAATACTGAAGGTGATGCAGCGATGGTTCATAATGAATTCCTTGTGTGGAGGGAGTTATCGAATATACGATGTCAGCGAGGAGAAAAAGGATTAAAGCCGGGATCTGTTCTTTGGGACGCGGGCGAAGAAGGGCTTGTCTCTGTCTATCGATGAGAGGTTGGTCGCCGCAAAAGAGTGGAAGTCAGAGTATCCGGAATACCACGGAGGGTTTACTTCTTTTCGTAGAACAACTGGACCAGGCTGGTTGAATAGGCTTTCGTTTCTTTCAATGTAAATGGGATCCGACCGCGAATTTCCTGAAAGAGCGGCTTGCCGCCTCCCAGGAGCAGCGGATGAACGGCGAGCCAGAGTTCATCAACGAGGTTGGCGTTCACAAAGCTTGTCACAAGACTCGCACCGCCAAAAAGCCAGATATCCTTTCCCCTTTGATGCATAATGGCCTTTACCTCTTGTTCAAGGTCGCCGTTCACCAGGATTGAACCAGCATCAACATGGTTGAGAGTTCGGGAAAACACATAGTTCTTCAGTTTTGGATATGGATTCTCCCCTCCCATTTTCTTCACGACCTCGTAGCTTTTTCTCCCCATGAACACTGCATCAATCCTCTTCATGAATGCCTTCATCCCATAATCCTGATCAGTGAAGCACCAGTCGAACTCTCCGTTCGGGCCTTCGATGAATCCGTCAAGACTTACGGCGAGATTGAGAATCACCTTGCGCAAAAAGACCTCGTCGCTTCTTTTATTCGTTGATTCGTTGGTTCGTTGATTCGTTGATTCGTTGGTTCGTTGATTCGTAATCTCATCTACTCAAATACTCATCTACTTATTTGCTCACCTACTGAAAAATCTTCATTACCACATGTTTGATGTTCTTCCGATTCCACGTGTACACCAAGTGGATGAATCCATCCGATGTTTGTATCACCGCCGGGTAGCTGAATTCCCCCCGACTTTCGTTTTCCAGAACTAGCTTGTCCTCCCAATTCCGTCCGTTGGACGAGAGAGCCACAGAAAGTCTGTTCCTTCCTGCCGACCAATCGGCGCCGCGCAGTGTCGGATTGTAGACCAGAAGGTGCATGCCGCCGTGAAGGGCCACGGCGTCAAGGGCCGAATTGGGATTGGGAAGGTCCGTTGGTTTCAAAGGGCTCCATGTCTCTCCATCGTCATCCGACCAGGATTCCACCACGACATTGTTTCTGCTTCTGCAAAGAATCTGAAGTCGGCGATCGCCGTGATGAAGGATGGTGGGCTGAATGACCTGGTATCCCGAGCTTGTATCCACCTCGATCTTTTTCCATGTGAATGTGCGTTCGGTAAGAACCTCCATGTGGATCTTCCAGGAATTGTCCGTTTCGACGCTCGAAGGGCAGAGGAGATCTCCATTGGAACGTCGTACGGGTTTGTTTCTTACCGGCCCAAGGAATCCAACAGGAAGCGTGACGGGCGTGCTCCATGTCTCACCTCCGTCCCGGGAAGTTTTCATCATTCCAAACCACTTCCGTGGTGATGGGCCCACCTTGTAGAAGAGGAGAAGTGAGCTGTCTGCGGCTCGCGCGAGGACAGGATTCCAGCACGCGTATCGGCTTCCGTTCATCGCACCGTCGGCAACGACGCGAGGTTTCGTCCCTCCCTTTTCATCCTTGCGAGCCATCCAAATGGAGACATCGGGGTTCCCTTCTCCGGTTCCTGCGAACCATGCGGCAAGAAGTCCGTGATCCTTTGTTTCGACCAGAGTAGCCGCATGACATTCCCGAAAAGGGGGAGCCTCGAAGAGGTATTCACTGGACACAATTCGCGGGACCGCAGACGGTTGTGCCGCCGCACCGACAATGGGAACAAAGAAGAAAACCACAAACTTCGCTGCGGCAGTGGGTGCGAGGCAGTGACGCATGGTCAATCTCCTGTGTCTCTCACTCCCTTGACGTCTCTTCGCATGTAGCTGGAGTAATCGACGAGAATGGGGGAGTATTCTGTTGTGAAGAGATTGGAAGATATCATGAAGTCCGCAGTCGACCGATTGCAGGCAGTGGGTACGTTGTAGAGCACTGCGATTCTCAGGAGCGCCTTGACATCGACATCATGCGGCTGTGGCTCCATGGGATCCCAGAGGAAAATGAGCACGTCGATCTCGCCGTCGGCAATGAGTGCCCCCAGCTGTTGGTCGCCGCCAAGGGGTCCCGACTTGAGCTTGCGGACTGCGATCTTCTTCTCGCTCTCTTTCCCGAGCTTCTTTGCCAATGCCTGTTCGACCAGCGAGCCGGTCGTCCCGGTACAAATCAGTTGATGATCAAGCAAAGCGCTCCAGTTCCATTCGACCCATTCGATCAGGTCTTTTTTTCGGTTGTCGTGGGCAACGAGGGCCACGCGCTTGGAGGTTTGCATGCTCCTGTGTGCATCGTGTTGACCGCTGCGGTCGGGAGTCGGACGGCTCATGGTGAGTTCCTTACTGAAAAAAAATCCGCCGCCCAGCATAATGCCGCGCGGCGGTGTATTGAAGAAGCACGCTTCCGAAATCAGGCGGCTATGATTGATTGGCCAGGTAGTTCTGGAGGCCAACTTGCTCGATCTGCGTTCTCTGGACTTCGGCCCAATCGAGGTGACCCTCTTCCATTTTGAGGATCTTCGTAAGGAGATCACCTGTGGATTGGTCCTTCACTTCATGTGCGAGGCCAATCGCGTCGTTGTAGGCCCGAATCGCGTCGGCCTCTGCATCGTGGTCGTTTGTGACCATCTCTGCAACGCTCTTCCCGATTTTCATGGGATTGAGTTTCGTAACGACCGGCATCCCGTCCAAAAAGAGAATTCTCTGGATCAGCCACTCGGCATGATGCATTTCTTCTTTGGCCTGTTTCTCGATGGCTTCGTGGAGTTTGCCGTATCCCCAGCTTTCGCACATTTCAGAATGTACCATGTACTGGCTGATTGCCGTCAATTCGTCTGCGAGCAGACTGTTGAGCGATGCAACAAGCTTGTCATTGCCTTTCATGATCGTGTTCCTTTTTCGTTGAGAAGGTGAATCAAGTGATGCATTCCTCGGAGTTGCCGTATCGGAATGGGTTCTGAGTGAAAGGTACGAAACAGAAGCGGAGAATTCAAGCACAGAAGGTCAGTCAAACATGCAATCAACGATTCTCTGTAATTGCATTTCGATGCGAGTCGTGCGAATTTGTCTCACGTTGTTCCAGTAAGATCGTTCGTCGAATCAAAAGTACGTGGAAATACCGAAACTGAATCCTGCTGTCGTGACAGGTGGATTACCCAGGAGATCACGCTGCTTTTGAAAACGATAATTTAGACGAATCACTGTTTGTGCGGTCGGCCTGAGACTGACGGCAGGAAGAATACTCCACAAATCGTCTGCGATGTTGCCGCCGGTCTCCCGGAAATTTCCCACATTCCAATCAATATATTCAAGCCGACAGCTGATATTCAGCACGGCATCGGACGACCCGAATAGTCCGCCTCTTAGTACGGGCTGAACAACGTCGACAAATCCTCCGTGTTGTCTGTTGCCAAATTGTTGCGAGTATGTACGCGGGACGTCGACGAAGATCCACCCCCATTCGCCAACGATGCGGGTGTCGATTCCCGGGAGCCTGGTATTGTAGTCAATTGCAAAAACATCGCACCGGCGCTTGTGATCAAGAATGATACCATCATCCTGGTATTTGTTGTAAACGCTTCCCATGTAGGATAAGCCTACCTCACCGAATACATCATGGCCAACGGCAACTTTTCCCGTTATCAAAGGTTCGCCGCTGGCAATCTCCTCAAACCGCTCAGGGTTTTCTTTCGCTGCCGGAAGGAACGTCTTGTTCTCCACATTCTCGATAATGGAGTTGTCAAAGCCTCCCGACAAATAGATTTCATACCCAAACAACCAGCGATCGAAGTACTCTTTTCCATAAAGCCCAAAACCTGCGTTGCTCCAGGTAGCAGGCAACATCTGGGTGGCAGCTATGGGCCTGTCGACGAATTCCCATTTTGGCCCATCATGATTCTGGTTGAATGCCCCGATGGGATTGAGGATCATCCCACCTCGTAGATTCAGAAGGGGATCCAACTCGATATCCAATGCCGCAAATTCAACCGAAATCTCTTTTGCCCCGTCTTCAAATTCAAGTTCAGACAGGAATTTGATTCGTTCCGAAATGCTGGATGACAGAAACAAAGTGAACCTTCTGAACTGAAACTGATGTCCATCCGAGACGCCGTCGCTTCCAAAATGTTGCCAGTTGGCCTCCATATAACCGCCGACTGAAATTGGCAACTTCCCGACCTTCAGGAATGAACGACTGTACACAGCGTCCATATTCAAAGCCTGTCCCCCACTATCCTTCGGAATATGTCTCAGCAACGTGGTGTCGATCTGTGCTTCGACATGTCTGTAAAAAGGCAACAACGAGACAAGCACAACAAGAAAGGTTCGTAGTTTCATCGAAGGGAGACTTTCAGTTGGTTGTTTTCTATTGTTACCGGAAATGTTCTCAGGTTGATAGCGGCCGGACCATGGAGGACTCTGCCTTCGTTATCAAACGTGCTTCCGTGAGCCGGGCATTCCAGCCTTTCGCCAAACACCTGCAGTTCGGTGCCCTGATGAGTGCATCGCATCCAGATTGCTTTGTATTCATGTTCGCCAAAACGGTACACGCAAATCGGATATTGCAGAGTATCATTGTGCACAATGACGTACTGTGTGAACTGCGTCCGGTTACCCTGTTTCATTTCAAAATCTGCGAGAGGAATTATCAGATCGGAGCCAAGAATCGATCCCGTGGTCATTCTTGTTGCGCTACAGCTCTCCAGAATGGATAGACTCAGACCGCCGGCAAGGCAGGATATGCAGCTTGCCTTGATGAAATCTCTTCTCTTCATGCCTTATAAGCTTTCCAGGAACTTGATGAGCTGCTGTTTCGCGACGGGAGAGAGTTGTTTGAACGCGTTCACACTGTTTGTGGCTTCTCCGCCATGCAGAAGGATAGCTTCCTCGATGCTGTGCGCTCGGCCATCATGAAGCAGGAAATACTGTCCGCCCTGGGAGTTTGGTGCAAGCCCGAGGCCCCACAATGGTGCTGTCCTCCATTCATTGGTTCTCGCGCTGCCTTCCGTGTAATGGTCATCCAAGCCGGGTCCCATATCGTGCAAGAGCAGATCAGTGTAGGGAGAAAACGTCTTGTTGGACAATGCAGCGACACTCGAATAGCCGGTGGTAAGCTGCGTTTTATGACAACCCGCACAGTTGATCGAGGTGAAAACCTGCTTGCCCGCTGCCACCTCAGGATCCGTTGGACCACGCTGGATGGGGGCTTTCAAAGTCTGCAGGTAGAACACCACATCGTGAACAACATTGGTCGCCACTTCGGGATCAACGGGATTGTTCGAGTGAGCATCTATGGGTTCAAAGTCTGATGTTATGCCCATGTCCTGATTATAGGCAGTCGCCGTTTGCTGCAGAAGATTGTAGACGCTCCCTTTTTTTCCAAAGCGACCGATGTATCTTCCACCTTGGGTGAGGGCTCCAGGTCTGGGAATCACGTATGACGGAAGGCCGATCCAATGTGGAACACCCCGGATACCATCTCCGTTTGCATCGCCTGGATCTGCCATGGCCAGGATGTCTGCATCTGAAACCGCTTCTAGGAATCCCAGCCCTGTGTTGATGGGCGGAGTGAATCGTGCAAAAGTAGCTCCTGCAGGGATTTGCTCGGGCGTGTGTGCCGGTATCGCTCTGTTTTGCAGTTGTGGACCACCCTGATCGAGGAAGTGATTTCCGGTGCTATCGGTTTGTCCAAAACGGGTAAGAGTCGTAAACGGATGCCCTTTACCGTCACCTGCATGGCAACTACCGCAGCTCGTGGCTACAAAGACCGGCCCAAGTCCTGTCTGCGGAGTAAAAGGAGCAAAGAAAGCTATGTCACCGCGCAGATGTTGTGCACGTTGCGCATACGTCAGGCTTTCCAGGGGTCCATCCAGGACCTCATCCGATGCCGGCGCAACGGGCTCCATTTTTTCGCACGATATGAAGATGATCATAAGAACCGCCGCACCTGCTATCGCAACGGCATACGCTCGTTTCATTCCCCTCTCCTTCTACAGATAGACGTTGTTTTGATATTCAAACTATGAAGTTAGAATAATCTAACAATACAATCGATGAAAGTCAAGCTCTCATGTTCGATTAATAGATTTTCTTTGTATATTGATCTTATGGAATCGCTCACTGAGGAAAACTATCTTAAGGCGTTGCTGACACTGACGGGGGAGTCGAGGGAAGTCACAGTCAGTGCACTCGCGAAGAAGCTTGAAATCAAGATGTCCACTGTTACCAGCATGATGAAGAAGCTGGCAAGAAAGAGACTTGTTTCCTACCGGTACTACAAACCCCTCAAGCTGACTGAAAAAGGGAGACGGGAAGCGCTCCTGATCATCCGCAAGCATCGCCTTATAGAGTTGTTTCTTGTTGACAAGATGAGCTTCCGGTGGGACGAGGTGCATGACATTGCCGAACAGATAGAACATGTGCAAGCTCCCCATTTTTTCGAGCGGATGGACAGCATGCTAGGCTTTCCAACGATCGATCCACATGGCGAGGCTATTCCTGATAAGGATGGAAAGCTGGAACGAGCTTCATACCATCGACTCAGCAGCTGCAAAGCGGGTGAGGCGGTGACGCTCCGCTCGGTTGCAAACGCGTCTGCCGAGTTTCTTAAGTTCTTAAGCAGCCGTCAGCTACATCTGGGGTTGAGAATCAGAATAGAATCGGTTGAACCGGTCGACGGAAGTGTTTTGATCAGGTATGGCAAAAGGCACCGTGAGACGCTAAGCCATACAATTTGCGATAGACTGTTGGTGGAGAAAGATTCGATCTAAGCCGGATACATCACTCCAAACTATCCCACCACCCTCCACACCACCAAAACAACCCCCACTGCAAAAATGGCTGTGAAAATGAATTTGTTGTTTCTTGCGAGCCAGTTCGGCAGGAATATGTCGAAGTTATCCTCTCTTTTATCCGTATACCGGCTGGCAATCAGAGTGAGAGGGCATTTCCCTTCGTTGATGAGCAAAAGGATCCCCTCAAACACAACGAGCCCAATGGCAATCCACACGCTTGATGTAATCCTGTCGATTACCCCTGCATAGACGACATACGCAATAACGCTTACAAAGAAGATCCAAATAAGCGTATGAACGGTCCTGATGAGAAAGAGTTTCCTGTCATTCTTGTTGTCTTGATCGGTCATAGTCCATGGCACCCGTTGATCAGGATCCGCCGATCCTGAACATCGTCATTGCAGGCAGCGTGTTCAGATCCCGCGGAAAAAGAATTCCTCTGTAAAGCCTGCCGTCGCCAGCATGAGCAGCAAAGTCAGAGGAAAAAGGTACAGAGCGCGACCTGAACGAAAGATTTCTACGATCGCTTCATTCCTTCTTGGATTTGCTTGTCCGACCATGAAAAAGGATGCTTTCATTCCTTGGTTCATTCTGGCTGAAGGCAGTCGGCCTTCAGTGTTCATCCCTGGAACAATCTTCAATAAACCACAACGGGTGTTTTTCGAAGGTAGGAATTATCGGTAAGTTGCTTCAGCATGAAATCAGCAACGTCGGCGCGTGAAATGCTCAATGTGAAAATCAGGCTCCCAAGATCGAGACCATG
>DATECW010000029.1:0-3911 GCA_035286705.1 Bacteroidota bacterium | reverse complement strand
ACAAGGTCACCGATTCCGTCAGTCCGAATAACGAGAATCGTGTTCGCGCCCTCACGCGTCCTGAAAAAGAGGCCGAACAGGGAAAACACAATCCGATCCATCATTCGTTTGATCCATCGGATCGATTCACTCATTCGTTTCATCCTCAGATACCGGCTCTATCTCCTGCAAGGGGACAAACTGTCTTTCCTGGTCATCGAAGAACAGGAGCCTGTCCAAGTCGGCGGGATCCTTCGCTGTCACCTTCACCGTCACAGCGCGGTCATCAAGAATGGTGTGAAGGACTTCAATCGCGAAGCCACCCTCCTCGATCCTTGTTCCGACCGGCAGGGTGTTCGGGAAATCGAGATCCCCAATCAGGAAATATTGATTCTCCGTTTGGGTGCTCAGAATCAATGAATTCACCGTGTTCCGAATAATGAGAACGTTCGACGAAACATCATCCCGATCAAGGAGCACAATGCGCAAAAGCGACCGAAGATCGACACTGTCAGGTATTTCGTCTTTGCGGAGCTCTCCTCTGAAGTCTGTCGCCGCTTCACCGACGATCTCTGACTGTCGCAGCCGTGAAGGGATCGCTCCGAAGACGTATTGCTTCTCTTGAGCCGCAAGATGGAAATCAACAAAGGCCCCCCGTATTGCTTTTGCGAACTTATCGGCGACGTGCCAATCCAGAACGGCTGAGAATGAAAAGAAAAGAACTGAAAGACCATAGAGGATGACACCCCACCGGAGAACCCGTGTCATAACATCTGGGCCGGTCCACCACGGGCGTCGTGTGAGCACAATGAACATAGCTACAATGAAGAAGCCCACTGATCCGTACATCAGACGAAGGGAGATGTACCGGCCGACAACATAAACGACGAACGATGCAAGAAGTGCCAAAGTAAACAGCACGATCAATTCCTTATTCAGAAGTCCCTTCCGAAGCATCAGAATCAGGATAAAAACCATCAAAGCTCCCAATCCCGCGGCGGCCAGCGGTGTCTCAGCACCAAGCTGGTAGATCCTCATAGCATCAGTCGGTATGACCAGCATTCCGAAACCGCGGGCAAAAATGCCCACTGCACCGGCAAGAAGGCCTGACTGCAGCAAAAGTTGACCTGATACCGCGATGAAGATTGCTCCAAAAAGGATTGAGAGGAAGGTCAGAACGCCAAGCATTCTGCCATGAAGTTTCAGAACAGGTTGCCACGACCCAATCATTAGTCGAAGCAGGAATGCAAGAAACACCGGAAAGACAATCGCCGATTCTTTGGAAAGAAGGGCCATAGAGAATAACACCGGTGTCAGTAGCATCAAACGGGTTTTGCGATTCTCGTTCGGTGCCACAGAGCATAGTGTCGCCAGGAGCAGAAAGAGCATGCACAGCAGGTCGGAGAGCCCCGATGCCCAGTAGACATTCTGGACAGCGGCGGGATGGGCCTGAAACATCACGGTGGCAATCAACGGTCCAATCAACCCATGCTTCCCCTCCGATGGAGAGACTTTTTCAAGAATCTGAAAGAAGACGAGCACTGAAATCAAATGAATGAGGAGGTTGATCGCATGCCACGGAAATGGAGTTTCTGCAAAGAGCGAAAAGAGAACATGTTTGACGGAATACGAAAGTGGTCGCCAGTGCCCCTGGAGATCTGAAGGCGCAGACCAGAAGCTCGAGAGGGGCCGACTGGGAAATTCTCCGGAGGTAAAATCATCGGCAACGAGTCCGTGAACGAGACTTGGCGTGTAGAGCATCAGTTCGGCCAACACGAGGAATGCAACGACCGCCCAACGGAAAGATGGGTCGTTCTCCGTGGGAATTTCAAGCTTTTGCGCCGTTGTTTTCATTGGCAGAGTCAATCTACAAGCAGGTTGCGAAAAAAGCGAGCGATTCGTGGAAACCACTGAAGTGCTTCTGTTTGTGTTAACATTTGGAATAGCCCACGACTTAAGTCGTGGGGAAAATGTGCAAGGAATTGTCGGAAACCGTTTTCAACGGTTTCTAACGGGGGAAGGCAAAGTGAATGGAAAGCCCAGGACCACAACGGTGGGAATCGCAGAGAATAACTTAGAGGGATCGAAGCATAGTCGGGGGGTCAAAATTGCCTTTCTGCTTCAAGCGTTCGCGGATAATTCGGTAAAGAAATTGAGGATTGCCGAGCAGGTAGCGTCTCCAGAGCCTATGTGGTTCCTGGGCGAAGCGGTAGAGCCATTCCAGTCCCATAACGCCCATCCAGTTTGGGCATCGTTTCTTTACACCGGCAACATAGTCAAAACAGGAACCTGCATTGAAGATGAGCCGTGCCTGAAGACGGTCACCGTACTTCAAAATCCATTGCTCTTGCACCGGCATTCCCATTCCGACGATGAGGAGATCCGGCTCTGCCTTGTTGATTGCCTGAACCAGGGACTCGCTTTCAAGATCGGAGAAAAATCCATGGTGACTCCCAACGAGCTTCAGGTCAGGGTACTGTCTTCTCAGGGCATTCACAGCTCGTTCGATCACAGGGGCGGTTGAGCCGACGAGAAAGACTTTTGCCTGTCGAACGACTGCCAGCTCGCAGACATCATAGATCCAGTCGCTCATGACGATCCGTTCGGGGAGGGATTTCCCTCCCATTGCGGCCCCGAGGCGTACCCCCTGTCCGTCGCAATACGTAAGGAGCGATCCATTCAGAAAGAGGCGAAACCACGGCTGATCCTGACTGATGTTCAGGGCATGAACATTCACGTAGCTGATCCATCCACTCAATCCCCTGTCAAGCGATTCCCTCAAAAGAGAATTGAGACGATGGCGGGTAAGGAGGCCCACATGGACACCAAGCACATCAACCCGCTCGTAGTCCGTGGAAGCAAAGGAGGAGTGCCGTTTCGGCGTCAGAACGAATTCGGAAGACTGCATGAGCCTCTTTCAAAAACGTTACACAGAGAACACGGAGATGCACAGAGAGCACTGAGAGTGAAGTCAATTCTCTGTGCTCTCTGTGCCTCCTTTGTGTTCTCTGTGTTATTCTTTTTCAAAGCGTCAATGCTTTTCTGAAATACTCCATCGTTCTCTTCAGTCCGTCTTTCCGCGGCACCTTTGGACTCCAGCCGAGTATCTCTTTGGCCTTTGTTATGTCCGGCTGGCGAATCTTCGGATCGTCCTGGGGAAGTTCCCTGAAGACGATCTTGCTCTTACTCTTCGTCAGCTCGATGATCTCTTTTGCGAGGCCGAGCATCGAGATTTCGTCCGGATTCCCAACGTTCATCGGGAGGTCGTAGTCTGACATCATCAATTTGTAGATGCCATCGATCAAATCTACAACGTAGCAGACGCTTCGGGTTTGACTCCCGTCACCGAAGACCGTTACGTCTTCGCCGCGGAGCGCCTGGGACATAAACGCCGGAATTGCACGTCCGTCCTCGATTCTCATTCTCTCGCCGTAAGTGTTGAATATCCTTACGATTCTCGTCTCCACCTTGTGGAAGCGATGATAAGCCATCGTCATTGCTTCCGCGAACCGTTTAGCTTCGTCGTACACGCCTCGTGGGCCAACCGGATTCACATTGCCCCAGTAGCTCTCCTTTTGCGGATGGACGAGGGGATCACCATAGACCTCAGAGGTCGAGGCAAGGAAGAAGCGGGCACCTTTGGCTTTCGCGAGGCCCAATGCCTTGTGGGTACCCAAAGATCCGACCTTCAGCGTTTGAATCGGGAATTTCAGATAGTCGATCGGGCTGGCGGGAGAGGCGAAGTGGAAGACGTAGTGGACGGGTTCCTCGACAGAGAGGAAGTTCGTGACGTCATACTTGATGAATGTGAATTTCGGATTCCCGATGAGGTGTGAGATATTCGCCGGGTTTCCGGTGATGAGGTTGTCGATGCAGATAACGCGGTGGCTTTCAGCGATAAGACGATCACACAAGTGCGATCCGAGAAAGCC
>DATECW010000028.1:0-9572 GCA_035286705.1 Bacteroidota bacterium | reverse complement strand
AAACCGGATGATTCTCGGGGACTCATTGTTGGTAATGACTTCCCTTGCGGAGAAAGAGAGACTGAAAGGAAAAGTCCAGACGATCTATCTTGATCCACCGTATGGGATTGAATTCCGTTCGAACTGGCAGGTTTCTACGAGGAAACGAGATGTGAAGGAAAGCAGAAGCGAGGATGTTACAAGGCAACCCGAACAAGTTAAAGCATTCCGCGACACCTGGCAGTATGGCATCAATTCTTATCTTTCGTACCTTCGCGATAGATTCGCAGTCTGTCGGGATCTGTTGAGTGAAAGTGGAAGTATCTTTGTGCAGATTGGCGAGGCAAACAGTCATCTTGTTCGATCGATTATGGATGAAGTGATGGGTAGCGATAATTTTGTTGTTTCAATTGTCTTGAAGAAAACGCCTTCTCACGAGGGTAAGTTGATGGAAGCCATAAACGACTACATTCTCTGGTATGCGAAGAACAAAGAACTAATCAAATTCAGGACATTGTATGAAGAATGGGATTCTTCGAACTTAAGCGAAACAAAGTTCCGAGAAGTGTGGTTGGAAAGTGGGTTGGAACGCAGGCTTTCGTCCGAAGAGATTGAAAAGACCAGCCTGCTTCCAGCCGGGTCGCGGTTTTTTCGCGACGATGTAGCGCTTACGTCAGAAGGCGAGTCATCACGGGGTCAAGTCCAATTTGCTTTCGAGGGGAGAGCATTCACTCCGGGCATGGGGAGACACTGGAGAAGTGGAGACGATACCTCGCGGCTTGAGAGATTAGGGAAAGGAGGTCGGTTACAGCCTGGTAGAGACAGATTGTTTTTCAAGCTTTATCACGATGATTTTCCTCTCTCGGAAAGGTTGAACATGTGGCTTGATTTAACGGGCGCCCAGCACAAAGTATATGTTGTTCAGACAAATCCTCGAGCAATCGAGCGGTGCGTTCTCATGACCACAGATCCTGGCGATCTGGTGCTCGATCCAACGTGCGGAAGCGGAACCACGGCGTACGTAGCGGAACAACGGGGTCGACGGTGGATTACCATTGACACTTCACGTGTGGCTTTGGCGCTTGCCCGAACTCGTCTCATGTCTGCAAAGTATCCTTACTATCATCTTGCCGATTCCAACGGAGGTATAATGAAAGAAGCGGAGGTAAGCGGGAAGCTTCCGCCGCAGTCATCTCTCAAAACCGAAGGCGACATCAAAAAGGGCTTTGTCTACAAACGCGTTCCTCATGTTACTCTGAAGTCTATCGCCAACAACGAAGAGATTGACGCGATCCACGCAAAATGGCAGGTGAAGCTCGAGCCTGTCAAAGCCGAGTTGAACAAAGCGCTCAAACAAAAATGGGAGGAATGGGAAATACCCCGGGAACCGGACGAAAAATGGTCAGAAAATGTGAAACAACTTCATTCGGAGTGGTGGAATCTGCGCCGCCAAAGGCAAAACGAAATTGACGAGTCCATCTCTCGCCATGCAGACACTGAATTGCTGTACGACCAGCCCTATGAAGACAATAAAAAGATCAGAGTGACCGGTCCTTTCACGGTCGAGAGCCTCTCTCCTCATCGTGTCCTTTCAACAGCGGACAAGAATCTCGACGGAACTGTCTCTGAACGGGAAGCAAAGGAACAACAGGATTTTGTATCGATGATTCTTGACCAACTGCGAAAAGCGGGAGTCCAGAATACCTACAAGAACGAGCGATTGAAATTCGATCGACTCGATTCGTTTGCAGGCGTTTGGCTGCACGGTTCTGGTGAGTACACCGAGAACGGAAAGAGCCGGAGAGTTGCTGTTTCAATCGGCCCGGAGCATGGGACTGTCGGCCCGGAACTGCTCAAAGAGGCAGCCAAAGAAGCCGTTCAGGGAGTAGGGTTTGATCTTCTCATTGTGTGCGGATTTGCATTCGATCCGCATGTTTCAGAGGAGGCCAAGCGTTACGGTAAACTCACGGTGCTTACGGCGAGGATGAATCCTGATCTTGCAATGGGGGATGAGCTACTAAAGAAGACAGGATCAGGCAATCTCTTCATGGTGTTTGGAGAGCCGGATATGGAAGTGAAGAAGCAGAAGGACAATAAGATTCAGATAGTCATCAAAGGCCTGGACGTCTACGATCCAACTACAGGCCAGATTCGCTCAAGCACCACAGATGACATCGCCTGCTGGTTCATCGATACAAACTACAACGGAGAGAGCTTCTTTGTCCGTCACGCTTATTTTACAGGCGGTGACGAGCCCTACGAGAAGCTCAAACGAGCCTTGAGGGCTGAAATAGACGAAGCCGCCTGGTCGGCCCTCTATTCGACGAAGAGCCGTGCATTCGATTCACCTGAGACTGGAAAGATTGCGGTGAAGGTGATTAACCATTATGGGGATGAAGTGCTAAAAGTGTTTGAAGTCAAGTAGACTTGTTTTCAGGTTTTTGAACCCCTTGGTTATCCTCAGCGCTTCTTTCCGGTAGGTTTTGCCAGCTCGCTTCTTTCAACCCGTCCATCCAGGAGATGTATCACGCGCGATCCATATGCCGCGTTCTTCTCTGAATGCGTCACCTGAATGATCGTCGTCCCCGCCTTGTTCAGCATCGTAAACAGATCCATGATTTCCTCCCCCTGAGCCGAATTGAGGTTTCCCGTCGGCTCGTCTGCCAGAATGAGTTTTGGGCTTGTGATCACTGCCCGTGCAACTCCTACCAGTTGTTGCTGCCCTCCTGAAAGCTGATTTGGAAACAGGTCCTTCTTTCCCACGATTTGAAATCGATCAAGAGTATCCGCGACAAGGCTCTTTCGCTCTGAGGTCTTGATGTTCTTGTAAATGAGCGGTGTCTCAAGGTTCTCATAGACAGTTAATTCATCGATCAAATGGTAACTTTGAAACACAAAGCCGATGTAATGCTTATGAAGCTCGGACCGCTCTTTTTCCTTCATCTTGTGAACAGATTCGTTAAGAAAATGATATTCACCGTCTGACGGATCGTCCAGCATGCCGAGAATGTGAAGGAGGGTGGATTTTCCGGATCCCGAGGGGCCCATGACAGAAACGAATTCCCCCTCTTTGATTTCCAGATTAAGGTCCCGAAGGACATATGTTTTGACGAATCCCGTTGAATACCACTTAAAGATATTTCTGAGCTGGATCATGTTGCTCCTGTGAGGTGAGTGGAGAAACGCGTGGTGCAGAGAGCAAAGAGCAAAGAGCAGAGAGCTTCGCGCCTAGCGCACTGCGTCAAGGAACTTCTGACTTCTAATTCATGCCACGCAGCCGAAACATCAACGGGACCGTTGTCTCCGTCGGTGAGCCGATTTCGACGAGCTGCCAGTTGGGATCATAGTTGTTGATCATCCTTCGAATTCCTTCTGCTTTTGGCTCCGTCGGCGCGCACCAGTCGGCCCATTTGAAAATTTCGACCCTGTACTTGAATCTCTGTTTCTTCCCGTTCACCGTCAAGTCAACATCCACGTAACTCTCGGTGTGGACAGGGGGAAGTTGGATGGCGATTGTGCTCATGAGAGGCTCCTTGGTTCAAGGTTCCAGGCTGAAGGTTTAAGGTTTCAAGTTACGTTCGGTCGGGCGGGCAGGTTTAAGGTTCCAGGTCGAATACGCCGATGATCATTCGTTTTTGAGTGCTTCAACGGGGTTTTCCATGGCTGCACGCAATGCTTGAGTGCTCACCGTGACGAGTATGGCCAGAAGAGCAATTCCTGCAGCCGATGCAAACATCCAGATCTGCATGTCAATCCTATAAGCGAAATCATCCAGCCAGCGGTCAATGGTCAGGTACGCGATCGGGCCAGCGATAACAAATGAGATACCTACCAATATCACGAATTCCCTCGAAAACAGTGCTGCGATGTTTCCCAGAGAGGCACCAAGCACCTTCCGGATCCCGACCTCTTTCATTCTCAGATGTATGGTGTACGAAGCAAGTCCGAACAAACCGAGACATCCGATCACGATCGCCAATGTGGAAAAAACTGTGAACATTTTTCCAAGCCGCTGCTCACTTCTATAGAGGTCGTCAAACGCTTCATCGAGGAAGAAGTAGTCGAACGGGCGATCGGGTGAAACCCGTGCCCACAAGCTTTCCATTCCGGCCAGGGCTTGTTGGATATGTCCCTGATCAAGGTGGACAATCAGATTATCGAGGTAATATGGTTGAGGCGCCACCGTCATGACGAGGGGTTCGATTTTTCTGTGCAAGGATTGAAAGTGAAAATCCTTCACCACCCCTATGATCTTCCCTTTTTTAGGCGTTCCTGCAGAAACGCTCTTCATGGTCAGTTCGAATCCAACGGGATCATCGAATCCGTATTGCCTGAGGGCCTCTTCATTTACGATGAACGCCTCCCCTTTATCGGTCCCGAATTCGGGTGAAAAATCCCGGCCTGAGACAATGGTCATTCCGAGCGTTTTCACAAAATCATGTTCCACGAGGATCGTCGGCATGTCGGTGCTCTGCTCCCTGCCTTTTCCGGAAATACTCACCGGGAATCCATAGAAACCACGTTCCCAGGGGAAATTCGACAACGCCGAAGCCGAAACGACTCCGTTCAGCGACAGAATGGAATTCTTGAACACCTGAAACCCTGCTTGGAGATCCTCATCCTTGATCGGAATGACGACCGTTTGATCCTTTCTGAATCCGAGGTCTTTCTTACTGATGAAGGAAAGCTGTTCCTCAATAGCCAGAGTGCCGATGATGAGACCCAAGGAAATGACAAACTGAAGAATAACCAGAACCGATCGGAGGTTCCACACGCGGCTTCCGCCAGCCAGTACACCGCCTCGACCGTGAAGAACTCTGATAGGCTGGAATGATGAAAGCACGAACGCCGGGTACGCTCCTCCGGCGATCCCGACCAGGATTGTCAGGAGGAGGATCGCTCCGACCATCGGCATCTCAACCTGAAAGGTAGAGGTGACCGCTGCCCCTGCGATTTCGGCAAACAGCGGCATCAATAACTCCGAAACAGCCACGGCCACAACCAAAGCGAAGAAGGCATAGACCACGGATTCACCCAGGAACTGCCGCACAAGCATTCCGCGCCCGGCCCCGGATACCTTTCGGAGTCCAACCTCCTTCGCACGCGTGAGCGAGCGGGCCGTTGCGAGATTGGTATAGTTAATACCGGCAAGAGCCAGGATCATCACTGCAATCGTCCCCAGAAGTACCAACGTAAGCTCGTTGGTTGTTGGAACGAGCTCATTCTCGTACAAAGAAGCCGTATGGATTTCCGTCAAAGGCTGGAGCTGGAAGTCCCGTTTCGGCAAAAAATCTCCCCCGAGATGTTTGAGCATCACCGATGGAAGCATCGAATTGATCCGCTCCGGGCTCCCTTGCTGTGTGAGAGTGCAGAAAGTATACACCGGCGGCCAATGCCAGCTTTTACCATCCTGGAAAAGCCATTCGCCAACAAGGTTTTTAGCGCCCAACATTGGGGCGACCAGTTCAAATTGAATGCTCGAATTGGCCGGAGGATCTTCAACCACACCGATCACTCGAAACGGCCTTCCTTCGATCATGAGCGTCTCGCCAACCGAAGATCGCGTTCCGAAAAACCTGGCGCTTGCCGACCGAGTCAGTACCAGGGAATGAGGCGATTTCAGTGCGTCGGCTTCATTTCCTGAGACGAATCCAAAAGAGAACATTTGGAAGAACAGAGAATCGGCAAATAAGAACGACGGTTCCTGGAAGAGTTCATTCGAAGGAGTTTTGACAGTGACGCTCCACGGAAGGATCCGAACGACCGATTCGATATCCGGAAGATTCCCCGACACGATGGGGGCAAGTGGCGCGTAGGTTTGAGCAGACCGAAGCATCTGGTCCTCGCCGTATTCTGTCATGACAACACGATAGATTCGACCTGACTTCTCGTGAAACGCATCATACGAAGTTTCGAAGGCGATGTACCTCAGAATCATGAAACAGCACGCGAGGCCAAGCGCCAATCCACCGATGTTCAACAAGGAATACCCTTTGTGTCGTAAGAGTGAACGGAGGGCGATTTTCATATTGAGCATTGGTGATCCTTGTGTGCTACAGGTTGCGAGTTGCCGTTTTCGATATCATCGAGTTCCGGTTACGATTGGCAAGGTTTGACTTCCAGACCCTGTATTTTTACTTCTTGGTTCTTCTCTGCCACTCACTCATACTTGAGGGCTCCCACGGGATTTGCCACCGCAGCCCGGATGGCTTGGAGAACAACCGTTGTGCCCGCGCAGAGATAGACGATGAGGATCGCGGGAAGTACATCGAAGACACCCAGCGCAATCCTGTGAGCGAACTCCTCGAGAAAACCGCTGGAAAGCACCAGGCCCGCCGGGACAGCGATGAGCGTAGAAAGAAGAAGCAAGGCCATTTCCTTTCTTGCAAGGAGAAGGAGAAGATTCCTCGTTTCGGCGCCGAGCACTTTTCGAATTCCTATTTCCTTTACGCGGCTTTCCACCTGGAAGGTTACAATTCCAAGGAGGCCCAGCAAAGAAACTGCAAAAACAAGCACGGCTAAAAAGCCCACAATCGCCATTGTTTCAAAGGAAATGTCGTACACATCTTCGAGGATTTCATCATACATGCGGCCGGTGAAGGGATGGTATGGGTCGAGTTCCTTCCAGGTTGCTTCCAGGGACTGTTTTGTCGCGGCAATGTCGCCGCCCCGAAGCCTTAACGCAAGAACGCTCCAGCTTTGAGGTGCGAATGTCAGCATCAACGGTTGCAGTTCGTAAGTAGCCGGTTTGTAAAAGAAGTCTTTCAGAACGCCTGCTATCCGGATCTCGGTGCTATCGCCGATTATAAAAGAATGTCCGATGGCATCGCCGGGGGAGCCCATTTTGAATTTCTCGACGAATCGTTCATTCACAAGCACGAGGCGTTCATTGGAACGGGGGAGGTCTTTGTGAAAATTTCCTCCTGCTACCAAACTGAGACCGAACAGTTCGACAAAATTGGCGTCCACATGATAGAGTCGAACGCCTGTGGCATCATCGGATGGCCGAATCCTCACATCGTCGGACCAATCTTCCCATGTAAGGGGGTGATGAGACATAGCTGTTATCGCCTGGACATTCGGATGCTGCGAGAATTGTTGTGCAATCCTGCCGGCATCCTGGCCCTGGAGGCGGACGGTCATGGTATTGTGCCAATCAAAGCCGTAGTTCATAGTCAGGGCGTGCGACACCTGGCGCTGCATGACTGTGATGACAATGAAGAGAACGATCGTGAGCGTGAACTGAACAACGAGAAGTACCTTCCGGAGAGTCAGTCCGGAGAATATGCGTACTTGTGAAACATCCTTGAGGATCGCAGTCGGACGAAATCCTGACATGACCGATGCAGGGATGAGA
Organism: Bacteroidota bacterium; assembly: GCA_035286705.1. Taxonomy (GTDB): domain Bacteria; phylum Bacteroidota; class Ignavibacteria; order UBA10030; family UBA10030; genus JACPLA01. The sequence goes on along the minus strand of DATECW010000028.1, from coordinate 2,236 downwards.
CCTGCGACCAAACCAATGATTACTGCAAAGGCGGTGAAGAGGAGGCCCAAGGCGGGTGTCAGAGAGAGGGTGATATCGAAACTTTCGGCAATCTGCAGGCCCTGGAATCCCGGAACGAGCACAGTTTGCAAAAGTACGATGGAGAGGATCAATGCCGTTACCGCCATGAAAACCGATTCGCTCATGAATTGCGTGAACAATTGCCGGCGATCCGCCCCAACCACTTTTCGAAGGCCTATTTCCTTTGCGCGTGTGAGAGAGCGTGCCAGGGTCAGGTTCGTGTAGTTGAAAAGAGCTGCTCCCATTCCAATGAGAGCGAGAGCGCCGAGGAAATAGAGAACGATATCAGGCAGGGCCCGTCCAACGCTTTGCGAGAGCATTCGACCCGGGGAGATCTCGGTGAGCGGTTGAAGCTCAAAGGAGTACCCCTTATCGCGGCTCTCCAGCTCCAATTGACCGTAGAAACGGTCTTGCACCGAACTCAGCAATGATTCAAGCTCATCCGGTGAACGATCGTGTTGAAGCCTCAGGTACGTGTAGTTCGAATAGTAGTTGTTCCAATTTGTGAGGATCGAGCCTACTTTCTTCTCCTGTTCAAGAACAGGCAAAGAGGAAAGTGAACCCAGCGCATCGAATTCCAGATGGGTTTTCCCCTGCTTCGGTGCAAGAACACCCGTAACCTGAAAATCGCCGAGGCCGCGAAGGGTCAACGTGGCTCCGAGGGCCTTCTTTTCGCCGAAGATCCTGAGGGCGGCCTCTTTTGTCAGAACAACAGACTGGGGACGTGTCAGAGCATCTTCTCTTGTTCCCTCCTCCAACGCAAAGCCAAACATTTGGAAGAAGGAGGGTCCTGCGAAAAAGCCTTCAAGAGAGATACGGTTGGCGCCCAAATCTGCTTCCGACGAAAGTCCGCGGACAACATGCACAATGTTCTCGACGGCAGGACTTTCGGCGGCGAGGATTTCTCCAAGAGGAAACGGAGAAGAGGCATAACTCTCGATGTTCCCGTTTTTCCGATGGGCGTTCGTCAGGACGCGGTAAATGTCGCCAGCCCGGGGATGAAATGTGTCGAAACTCGTCTGATCGACAATGATCATAATGACGAGCAGGCAAAACGACAGGCTAAGTGCCAGGCCGAACACATTGATGAAGGAGAAGAGCTTGTGCCGGGCTGCATTTCGGAAAGCAATGAGCAGGTAGTTCTTGATCATGGATTATTCCTATGAGTTACGCGTATCCGTTTCAAGCTTCATGTTTCATGTTCTCTGCTCCCTGCCCTTTGCCTTATTCGTACCTCAACGCCTCTACCGGGTTCGTCAATGATGCCTTGAAGGACTGGAGGCTCACGGAGAGCAGGGTCACCAGAACCGTTATGCCTCCGGCAAGGGCGAAGACCTCCCAGCTAATATCTGTCCTGTATGCGAAGTCCTGAAGCCAGCGGTTCATGGCGAGAAACGCGAAGGGTACGGCAATGCCGAATGAAATCATGATAAGAAGTCCGAATTCCTTCAGGAGTAGTCTCACAATTCCAGGAGCGGTTGCGCCGAGTGTTTTCCGAATTCCAATCTCTTTCGTCCGTTGTTCGGTAATGAAGGATGCCAGTCCGAACAGGCCGAGGCAAGCGATCACAACGGCGAGCATTGAAAAGGCGGCGAAGATCTGCTCCACTCGCTGTTCACTTTCATACAGTCGCTGATAGTCTTCTTCGAGAAACGAGAATGACAGGGGAGCGTTGGGAACAAACTCACTCCACAGCGTCCTCACCGCGGCAATGCCCTCCCGAATTCGTCCTGCATGGAGCCGCACGGCAATGTTCGAAGGTCTCCACCGGCTGTGCATGAGGATCAGCGGCTTCACTTCATGGTGGAGCGATTCAAAGTGGAAATCCTCAACAACTCCGATTATCGGGCCGCGAACGAAACCACCCCCCATGTCGATGGTTTTACCGAGAGAATTGTTCCACCCAAAAGCCTTGGCGGCCGATTGGTTAATGACAAATGAAGAAGAGTCGGTGGCCAACAAGGGGGAGAAATTGCGGCCGGCAACCATCTTGAGTTTGAGGACATCTGCAAACTGAGGATCCACCATATCATAAGTGACCGATGTACTTTGGTAGTTCGCGGGCTGCTCCAGTGTGAATACCGTGGAATCGAAGATCTGACCCGGCAGGTACTGTGCGGCCGCCGCATCGACAACAGATGGTTCCGCTGCCAGCCGCGTGCGGAAAGTCGCAAGG
>DATECW010000027.1:0-3270 GCA_035286705.1 Bacteroidota bacterium | reverse complement strand
CGTCGATATAGTGAATCATAAGAAGTTAGCGTTCGAGTACAACACAACAGTCGCACAACAGGTTGCGGTGATGGTGAGGACTTCCAAGTAGCCTCAACGAGCGTCCATGAGTCCCATTCAAGAAGACATCACATTGTGTTTGGCACATAGTGGGCGGGCACTGTCTTCTTCACCACCATTTTTCTGTTGCCGGGATTGAGACGACTTGGCCCGAACACACAAATCCCGGTGGTAAACTCTTTAATGCCCAAAGCAACTCCCATGATGTTGATTCGTTGTCTTCGGTCTATCGTCCTTGTCTTTGTTCTCACGGCACAATTACTTTCACAACAGGTGCTTACAGGCATTGCCGTTCGAACGAATTCGTTGAGGACTATTACGGCTACAATCAATGATCTCGTGTTTTTGCCGGATAGCATTACTATCTTTGCGGGCGACTCCGTTCGTTTTTCCCTTGCCTCCATTCATGACGCCGTGGAAGTCTCCGAAGCGACGTGGCTGGCAAACGGCAATACGTCCAACGGAGGATTTCAAGTTCCTTTCGGAGGCGGACTGGTTGTGCCCGCCAGCCTCGGTGTGGGGGTGCATTACTATGTCTGTACACCCCATGCAGCTTCTGGCATGAAGGGGAGAATTTTTGTGACGAGCGCAACCGGCGTTCTGGATGTTCACATTATCACTCCCACCGATTTCCAATTGTTTCAAAACTATCCCAATCCCTTCAATCCTTCGACGACAGTTGCATATCAACTCTCATCGAGTGCAATGGTCATTATCGCTGTCTATAATCCCATCGGTCAGCTTGTGCGGGTCCTCTATGTCGGAGAGGCTCCACCCGGTCGTCATACAATTGTCTGGAATTCTAAGGATTACACTGGAAGAACCGTTGAGAGCGGCGTTTACTTCTACCGTTTACAGGCAGGATCGTTCACGGCAACTCGAAAACTCATTCTGCTGAGATAGCGGGGGTACTCTGATGAACGCTTTTCGATTGACCATTCTCCATTCAGTATTCACCACCCCTACCACGGACTCCTTTGGTCTGCATGCTCAATCTTGAGAATTACGTTTACGCGAGACAGGGGCTTTTGTGTTCTTGGATCGCCTCAACGGCCCAACGAGTATTCAGATGCCGTCACCAATCACATCATTAGGGAGGAGGAAGATGAACAAGATTCAACACATCATCGTCGTGGCAATGACCATCTCCATGATGGGTTGTCCGGCACGTTCGCTGTTCCCGCTCTTCACAGAAAAGGATCTTGTGTTCGATCAGGCGCTCGTCGGAACGTGGGACGGAACGGAAGATGGAGAGACGTATGCTTTCCAGAGATCCGGCGAAAAAGGGTACGCCGTGGTGTTGCGTGACAAGTCGGGGGATACAAGAAACTACAACGTCCAACTGGGTCGACTTGGTACGTTCTTGTTCACAGATACTTCTCCGTCCAAAGGCGGCGGCGACCATCATTTCATTTCTGCACACTTGATATCGAGGATCGCTCTTGAAGGAGACACGCTGCGGATGTCGTTGTTGGAGAGCGACTGGCTTCGTGACATGATCGATGCCAAGAAACTCAGTATCGCGCATGTACGTCGTAGCGGCGAGATCATTCTCACGGCCACCACAGAAGAACTCCAATCTCTTGTACTTCGGTTTGCAGAGGACGACAAAGCGTTTCCCAATCCAGCCGTGTTAGTACGGATGAAGTGACGCCGGCACATGACAACTGCGGCGACGCTCACGAAGCTGACAAATGATGGAGGAACCAATGGAAAACTTGTTTCCCATTCTCCCAGCAGAGTGCGGAAAGAACATGAACCGCCATGACGCCAAGAAAGAAAGCGTTGTTTTTGTCGGGGAACTGGATTCTTGGCGTCCTTGCCTGCCCGCCATGCTTCACCTTTTGGCGGGGCGGTTCAATCTTCCTTTTACACGGAGGTTCTTCCGCAACCTGCGAGTACAGTCGTGCCACTTTGTACTTGCGTTTGCGATGATCTTCAGCCTGATCTTGCTCGACTGCAAGAAGGACGAGAGCCCAACCCAAACTGCCACAGGCTCGATACCGTCGGAGCTTGCAGCGACATGGACGGCGCAATCGGCGTTTGTGAATGGCAACCCGGCTCTTCTGTCTGCTGCGCTCGACTGGCGAACCGGCACGGTACGGGCTACTTTTGCGTTTACTACGGCTGGCGCACTGACCTACACGGAATACAGCTCCTCGAATGCACCTCTCCAGGTAACCACCGGTACGATTACAGTCAACGGTTCGAGCGCGACAATGAAGTTCCTCACAGACAACGGGCAGCCAATCGATCCACCGAAAGAACTGGTCTCCGCGTGGACCGTTACTGGTAATCAGCTGAACCTTACCTGGACGGATTCACAGGGTACAGTCGCTCTTCAGCTGTCGAAGTGAGTTTTGTGTTCAAAGAAAAGAGGAGGTACAACCATGCGTCCCTTGATTCTTTTGACGGTTGCGTCGATATTCTCCTTGAGCGATAACTGCTTTTCTCAAGCTGTTCCCGAAGTTGTCTACGGCTCCATGGCCTCAAAGCGTATCCGAATGGTCCAACTGCGTGCGGACAGATCGTTTTTCATGATGAACGACACGCTTGAGTATCGTGGAACCTATGCGCGGCCGAACGCCGGTGATGTGTCATTCACGTATGATGACGGCACGACAGTCGGAGGCACTATCAATCAAGATACTCTTCGAATCGCCGGAATGACCCTGCCTCGTTGGAATCGAGGTACGACGGCTGCTTCTTTTCTTTCCGCTTTCGTCACATTCCGGAACCTTATCCAGGATACTCGTGCCGAGATCCGAAGAGACATCATCGAGCTGAGCCGTATTGCGAAACAATTCAGGGATAGCTCCGGAAGCTACTCGGGCTTTGCCATACCCGATGAGTTCAAGGGACGAGAGTACGTCGCGTTCTCAGTTCTGGTGTCCGCCGATGAAATTCAGCTCAAAGGCACATCTACCAAGGTCGACGGAGCCGTTCAAGTCACGCTTCTTCCGGATGGACGGCCGACACGGTGGACGTATTTCAGGAATCTGATGTAAGCGGCGAAAGGGCTTCGCCACTGGATGATGCAGTCCTTGTGCTGTATGAGACCAGCGGATTCGGAAGCATCCTCAATGCGCCCGCCTATTGGATTTTCCCCATCGGTGGCATGGTTTGGACTGAAATAACTTGGCGTGCTGCGATCAAGGAATGATGAATGCAGAGGGGCGTTGCGGGAGCCGCAAGCCAGGTGAAGCAGAT
>DATECW010000026.1:0-4355 GCA_035286705.1 Bacteroidota bacterium | reverse complement strand
GCTTCCCAACTTCGAGATATGGCTCCCGTTTCACATCCAACGGTTGCCCGATCATCCGCCAAACCCAGTCAATCTCCGATTCCCGAATCACCGACGGCTTGCCGTTGATACCGACAAACCGCACAACACCCTCTGTTGTCACAATCCTTGCTCTGTCTCTTAAGTCGGTCTTCACAAAGAGGTATCCCCGGAAAAGCGGCTCCATAACTTTCTTCTTGCGGTCGCTCCATACGTGCACTTCTTCGATCATTGGAAGGAATGTCTCCACCCCTTTACCCTTGAGATCACCGTCAACCTTCTTCTCGTATCTGCTCCGCAGGTACAAGGCGTACCAGTTTGGGCCAGAACCGGTCATCTCTCCCTCGAAAGGCTAAGTACTTGTGCAACCGCTGTCGTGATGACGGCCGCGGAGAGAACAACAGCAAACACGTCTCGTACCGTGGACCAGCCGGTCCGGCCAACGCTTACAACATCCCCCGGGCTTAACATAAGAGATCCGCCTTTCATTCTGTTAGCTTCCGTATTCAAAGCTACCACATTATCCAAATCCACAGCGAAATCTGTGTACCATGTCTCTTCGCCTTTTCTGGTCATTCGCCTGACCTTTACGTCGCTCAATGTTCCGTCGGCGGTGGGCCCTCCGGCAAGCGCAAGAAGATTGATCAGGTCGATCGTGTTGGAAATTTCATACCGTCCCGGCCTCTGCACAAACCCCATGACATTCACAACGATCGTCAGTTCGTTCGGCTGGGCGAAGTAGTAGTTTGTGCTCGTCGCTCTTTCCGAAGTGGCCGAGAAAAGGCTGCCCGGATTGACCTGTGCGTCCGCCGCGGCCACCCACACCGACAGGAATCCGCCAAGAGCGATGATGCGCGAGGTTCTCATGATGGTCTTGTGCTTCACGTTTGAGACTCCAGGTGCTGACCGCTCGATTGTCTTTGTTTTCGTCTCTTCTTTGATCCGAAGTAGCCCGATTCATAACCATAGTACCCGAAGGGGTAACTGGCAGAATACCGGTTGTAAGGATCTTTCATATCAAAGTTGTTAAGGACCGCACCGATGACTTTCACATGGATCTCGCGAAAGAAATCGGCAACTGACTTGAGCGCATGCGCCGTGGTCGTCCCCGCTGACGCAACGAGGATCACGCCGTCTGTTTCTGTCGCAAGGACGGTTGTGTCCGTCACCGCCAGCACAGGTGGTGTGTCCAAGAGAACGAAATCGTACTTCCTCTTCATCATTGCCAGCAATTCTTTCATTTCCTTCGAACCAAGGAGCTCAGAAGAACTTGTTGACATCTCTCCTGAAGCGAGAATATCGAGGTTCTCAAGAACCCCCCGCTGAAGTACTTCCTCGAAATCCGCATTCCCCGCCAGGACACTCCCCAACCCTTTCTTATTCTCCAACCCGAAAAAATGATGGACCATCGGACGGCGCATGTCCGCGTTCACCAGCAGGACTTTCTTCCCGGACTGTGCGAGCGAGATTGCAAGATTGCAAACCGTCGTCGTCTTCCCCTCTCCCGGTATCGCACTCGAAACCACAACGCACCTGGTTTGCGTCTCGGGGACGCGTACCAGCAGATTCGTGCGCAGATGGCGGTACGATTCGGCAATGGGCCCCATTGGCCGGTAAAACGTAACCAGATGCAGATTCAGTGATGATGTTGCCACGCGGTATTTGTTTTCCCGTTTGGCTTTCTTTATTTCGCTCTCCATGCGGCTGATGGACGAGAGGGGGAAAAACCCTTGTCGTTTCAGGTCTTCCGGCGTTCGTACGCGCACGAAAAGAAATGCCGAGCCAAATACGATGCCGATGCCAAGCGTCAAACCCACAAGGAATCCGAGAGCCAGGTTCATGCGAAATCGGGGACCGATGGGCTTCAACGGCACGGTGGCAGGGTCAATGATGTTCACATATCCGAACTCCGATCTTTCCTGTATGGCCGTTTCGTTGTATTTTTCGTCAACAAGCAGATAGAGTTTTTCATTGCTCAATCGCGAGCGCTGCAATTTTGCCAACTCGATGCTTTTCTTCGGGATCTGGTTGAATTTCTCTTCATAGTCCTGAATAACCTCGTCGAGCGCCTTCTTCCGCGCTTCGAGTCCCTGCAGCTCGATGTTCTGTTCTATGATCCTTTGTTTGATTTCAGCAAGAAAAGATCCTCCTCCCTCTCCGGCCCCGCGGGTGCCGGGCATGAGCGAACCGAGGAACTGCTGTGTGCGGACCGCCAGCGTTTTCCTCAACGCCTCTGTCTGCTGATTAATTTCCTTCAACTTGTCCGAATAAAGCTTCTGGTCGACAAGATCGGGATTCTGTGCAATGACGATATCGCGCTGCACTTCGAGCTTGGCAATTTGCTCCTGGAGAAGTCGGATGTAGTTGTCGTTCGATTCGTCTATTGCCTTCGCAGAACTCTCTCCCAGTTTTGCGAATTCCTCGTTGTACGATTCCAGGGTTCTCAGTTTCGCGCTTTTTTCCACTTCCACGGCGTCCCGCTGGGCCTCAAGCTGCGACAGCTGTTCCACCACCTTGTTCCCCTCTGCATCGAGAGATACGATACCCGAGGAGCGCATGTAATTCTGCAGGTTGATTTCAGCCGTATCGAGAAGAGCCTTCCGTGATTGAAGTTGTGTCTGCAGAAACTCGCGGATTGCTTTGCTTCGAAGACGGCTTGTGTTCAGATTTCTTGTGGTATAGACTTCGGCATAAGAATTGGCAATCAAGGCGGCCTCCTGGGGACTCTTGCTCCTCGCCGTGATTGTGATGATATCCGACTCACGCACCGGTGCGAAATCGACAACTCCTGAAAGCCGTTGCGCAATTTCATCGACTGTCGCAAGTGTGTCTCTTCTCGTTTCGTTTTCCGGGAGAGCCAGGATGGGGATGAGTTTCGTCTTTCCGGTATCGAGATACACTGTGGATCGGAGCGCTTGGGCAACATCATGCACCGTCGATTGGGATTTCAAAATCTCAAGCTCGTTGGTGATCTTGCTGGCATTTGCCGTCCCCGTGGAGCCAAACATGGGAAGCACCCCATTGCTTCCTTTCATATCTATGAGAATGAGTGAGCTTGCTTCATAGAAGGGCTTCGTGCTCAACGTGTAGAGGGTGACCAGGCCGATCGCCACTGCAACCGTTGCGACAATCACCCATTTCCCGTGAAGAAAAATCGCGATGTATTCCCACAGAGGCGATTCTTCCGTGACGTTTCCACGCTGTCCGTTGCTTTTGCCATTGGATTTCGCATCCTCGAGAGGATTCATATGCATACCTGTCTTAAGCGCTTAATGGTAAACTGAGAAGTCTATGAACCGCTCCCCCGTTTTTTGATTGGGGAGAGTGGAACGAATATTTTGTATATTTTCCGCACAGCAAAGACCCGGTACGTACACCACTCGGCCAAATGTGAAATCCGGAATTCTCATCTCCCTTGTTCTTTCTGTTTCGTGTTCCGCGTTCAGCCAGGACTTTTGTACGGTCCGAGGAACGGTTCGTGACGGTGCAACGCACGAGCCTCTCGTTTTCGCGAATATTTCGGTTGCAGGAACACGGCTGGGAACCGCTACAGATGCCAGGGGGACATTCTCGATAGAACTTCCTCGAGGAAAGACCGTTCTCCGTTGCAGTTATGTCGGATACAAGACGGCGGAAATTCCGATTTCTGTAGACAACGAAATCCGCGTCTTGATCAATCTTGATGCCATGGACATCCTTTTGCAGGATGTCACGGTCTATGCATATCAGGGGGTTGAGCGAGAACATATGAGTGCAAGCCTCCTGTCACTGCAAAGCGAAGAGATCAAAAACAGCACTGCTGTCATTCCCGACGTCCTGCGAAGTACTCACATGCTTCCGGGCGTCTCGGCAAATAATGAATTCAGCGCCAAGTTTAATGTGCGCGGCGGCAACCAGGATGAAAACCTCATTCTTGTGAACGGGACGCAAATGTATGATCCTTATCATGTCAAGGAAGTCCCCAATGCCAGCATCAGCATTATGATGATGGATATGATCAGGAAGATGGATCTCATGACCGGCGGATTTCCCGCCCGCTACGGTGATAAGATGAGCGCGGTCGTCGATATTCAATATCGCGAAGGCGATCGTGACCGATACAAAGGCACAGCAACTGCGAGCCTGACCGATGCCGATATCGTTGCTGAAGGGCCGCTGGGCGAGGACGCTTCATTTATCTTCGGAGTGAGAAAGAGTTATTTTGAATACTTGTTGAAATACATCAACCGGGGTTCTTATCATCACCCATCATTCTATGATGCTCAGGGTGTTGTGGATTATTCATTGAGTTCAGGCCATACCCTCTTCTTCAAGTTCCTTCATGCGGGCGACAGTTA
>DATECW010000025.1:0-17765 GCA_035286705.1 Bacteroidota bacterium | reverse complement strand
AATGGTGACGAGGGCGATTATCCATGTCGCGTGAAGCCACCGTTTTGCGCGATTTGAGTTAGCTTCAGATTCCTTTTGAAAATCCTCGGTGAAGACAGCAGCTCCAGCCTTTCCTGAAGCTTCACGCGCTTTAGCTATTATGCCATCAATATCCTTCTTCTTTGCGGTGATATCGGCACCTGCGCCATCAAGGATTGCCTTCGCGTCATTGACCGCTTTTGTCAACTTGTTTATGTTCTCGGCTACGTCCCCCTTTTGATACGCCAGGAATGGAACCCAAGGCGAAGCGACATTATAGAGACCGTCTGCCCTATTGTGAATCTGAGTGACAAGATTATTGCGCGTGCCCGAGGGATCAGGCACTTGGATGTTGAATTTGTCTACTTGATCGAATAGACTCCGAACAGAGGTGATCTCATTTGTAATACTCCCGACTACCGTGTCGGTAAGGTACTCTAGAGGCAAGACCTTGAGGTAAGTGAGGACGCTGAATATGCGCTCATAATCTCTTTGAGCAGCCTCAAAACTGATCTCACCCCATTTGGTTCTGCTGGTCAATGATTCCTTGTTGAAAGCGAGCAGGGCCTCTATTTCCTTGCGAAGCCTTTGGACTTCTGGATCCCTTGCCATTGATTCCTCCCTTTGTAATTGAATTCTGGGGTCGGCCTAGCCCATGATTACATTTATCATCATGCGTCTTTTCTGAAAATCGATACAAACGCGAAACGCCGACGACTTCTCAGCCATCGGCGTTTGTAAATCCTCCCGTTGTATGTTCCCCTTACAGCTTACAACAGTTGCATCACGAACACCCGCTGGTTGATCCGCACTGCAAGCATTTATAGCAGCTTCCGCTCCTAATCATGATACTGCCGCATTCATGGCAGGGGGGAGCGTCGGCCTGGGTCTGGAACACCACCTTCTCATTGCTCTCGATCGCGTTGCTGGCTTTTGAGCCCCTACCCTCCGACGGTGCGCCCTTCTTGACTGCGCCCATCGTCTCCACCCCAACGGCCTCTCCCAACGACCCGTCATCCTTCGGCATGAACTTCGTCCCTAACCACCTGAAAATATAATCGCTTATGGACTTCGCGATGGGGATGTCGGGATTGTTGGTGAAACCCGAGGGCTCATACCGGGCATGGCTGAATTTGTCCACCATGACTTTCAACGGCACGCCGTACTGCAGCGCAATGGAAATGCCGGTGGCAAAGGAATCCATGAGTCCGGAAATTGTCGACCCTTCCTTGGACATCGTAATGAAAACCTCTCCCGGAGTGTGGTCCTCAAACATTCCGACCGTGATGTACCCTTCGTGGCCGGCAATGCTGAACTTGTGCGTGATCGATTGCCGTTCGTCGGGCAGACGCCGGCGGGCCGGAACGTCGTCTTTTGTCCTCTGTTTCTTGCCCTTGTCGAGCGACGTGCTCAGGGGCTGTGTTCGCTTGCAGCCGTCACGGTACACCGCGATGGCCTTGAGCCCGAGCCGCCATCCTTCGACATACGACTGCATGATTTCCTCGGCCGTTGCGTTGCTGGGCAGATTGACGGTCTTGGAAATGGCGCCGGAAAGGAATGGCTGGGCCGCGGCCATCATCTTGATGTGGCCCATGTATTGAATCGACCGCTCGCCGTTGGCCGGCTTGAAGGCGCAATCGAAGACCGGCAAATGTTCTTCTTTCAAATGCGGAGCGCCCTCAATGGTGTCATTCTTGTCGATGAAGGCAACAATGTGCTCGACCTGCTCGTCGTCGTATCCGAGCTTCACCAGAGCTTCTGGGACAGTCTGATTGACAATCTTCATCAATCCGCCTCCGACGAGCTTCTTGTACTTCACAAGCGCAATATCGGGCTCGACGCCGGTCGTGTCGCAATCCATCATGAACCCGATCGTGCCGGTGGGTGCCAGAACGGTCGTTTGCGAATTCCGAATGCCGTACTGCTTTCCCAGTTTCACTACATCTTTCCACACGTCGACCGATGCCTGCCACAGATCTTCCTGCACGAGCTCCCGCTCGACCCGCTCGCTGTGAATGCCATGCTTCTGCATGACATTCAGCATCGGATCTTTGTTGATGGCAAATCCTTTGAAGGGTCCGATCTCTTTTGAAATGAGGGCGGATTGTTTGTAGGCCTCGCCGCACATGAGGGAGGTAATGGCCGCGGCCATGGCACGACCCTCATCGCTGTCATAGGGAAGCCCATACGACATCAGGAGTGCGCCAAGGTTGGCATACCCGAGGCCAAGCGGGCGATAGTCGTAGCTGTTCTGCGTGATCGCCGGTGTCGGGTAGCTGGCATTGTCGACTTCGATTTCCATCGCGGTGATGGTTACTTCCACCGCCCTGCGGAATTTTTCCACATCGAACGACCCGTCTTCGCGGCGGAATTTCATGAGATTCAGGGACGCGAGATTGCAGGCCGTGTCGTCGAGGAACATATATTCGCTGCAGGGGTTCGACGAATTGATCGGGGCCGTGTTGGAACAGGTGTGCCAATTGTTGATGGTCGTGTTGTACTGCATTCCCGGGTCGCCGCAGATCCATGCGGCTTCGGCGATCTGCCGCATGAGATCACGCGCCTTGTACTTGTCGACCTGCTTTCCGGTCGTCACTGCTTTGGTGACCCATTCTTTGTCTTCCAGAACCGCCTTCATGAATTCATCGGTCACCCGGATCGAGTGATTGGCGTTCTGGTAGAAGATGGAGTCGTAGGCGCCGCCGGGTACATTGAATCCGCCGTCATAGCCCGCCTCGATCAGCGCCCAGGCCTTCTTCTCTTCGTCGGCTTTGCAGTTGACAAACTCCACGATATCGGGATGGTCTGCATTCAGAATGACCATCTTGGCCGCGCGGCGTGTCTTGCCGCCCGATTTGATCACGCCTGCGAACGCGTCAAATCCCCTCATAAAAGAGACGGGACCCGAGGCCGTTCCGCCGCCGGACAGTTTTTCGCGTGCAGAGCGAAGAGTCGAGAGGTTGGATCCTGTTCCAGATCCGTACTTGAAGAGCATCCCTTCCGTTTTGGCGAGATCGAGGATGGACGACATGGAATCGCGCACCGAGTTGATGAAGCACGCGGAACATTGCGGTTCTTCCTCGATTCCGACATTAAACCAGACGGGACTGTTGAACGACATGTATTGGTTGACAAGGAGAAAGCTGAGCTCGTTGTAGAAGACTTCCGCATCTTCTTCCGAAGTGAAGTATCCGCCCTGGAGTCCCCATTTGTAAATCGTTTTTGCCACGCGGTCGATCAGCTGCTTTACGCTGGTCTCGCGATCGGGCGTCCCCATTGTGCCGTGGAAGTACTTCGATACGACGACGTTGGTCGCCGTCATCGACCACGATTTCGGTATCTCGACGTCCTTCTGTTCGAATATCTTCTCCCCCTTCTCGTTTGAGATCACGGCCGTGCGCAGTTCCCATTCGACCTGATCGAACGGGTGCACGCCTGGTGCGGTGAAGAAGCGTTGGAATGTCAGTCCGCGTTTCCCGGTGGACTGTTCGGGTTGGTCAACGGCGGCTTTCACCTTCGTCTCTTTGTCGACCATGGGGGAATACTCCTTGCGTTAAAAAGTTACTGGTTATGGAAAATGAAATTCACTCTCGTGTTGAGAAAAAAGTACCTTCGTGCGGATGGAGTCCGCCGGAAGGGTCCTTGTTCACACTTGAAAGTCTTTAGAAGAGCAGTTTCGCCGAAAAGCACTTATCTCACAATCGCTCTCATCCAAGGCGCTGTGGGAGGGTTGAGAGCGTGTCACTTCCCCTTTCGTCCCTCGAAACCTGTAAACGGTGATGAACCACTGAAGCTTGGGGGGTCCTTCTGCTGGTGCCTTTGGCGAACGTAACTGGGTGACAATATAAACGGTTAGGGAAGCTTTGTCAAGTTAATTTTCAACCCCGCTAAAGTTCGCCTATAATTTTGCGTGACATAAGTACCCGGGAATGGGATCCCGCTTTTGCTGAACCCCGTTTGGTCTCGCCAAAAAATTCGATGTAAGTCGTTATCCAGACTTTACTTGATGAGCGGTTTTCTTTCAGCTTGCTCTTGAGGTCTCCTCTCTAAGACATTGAGGCTGAATGAGACCTGAAAACCGGGGAATTCCAGGCCGGCCTGACACCTTCAAAAAGGCACCGGAATTTTGCCCTTGAATCTGGAGACGCCGTCGAGTACTATTGGCCGATCCAAAGGAGAAGTCCGAAGGTCGAAGTCGAAAGTTCGAAGTAGGGTATCACTCCTTGAACATCGAACCTTGAACCTCGAACCTTGAACCTTGAACCTCATTACCCCGGAGCATTCCATGCCCGTCGCAGTCCAATTCTCCACCATCAGCGAGTTGTTCGAAAATATCACCAAACGATACGCCGATTCCGATCGCCCCATGCTCATGCAGAAGGTCGAAGGCGTCTACACCGGTATCAGCTACAGTGAATACCGGCGGAATGTCGAGCAGTTCGCCATGGGTCTCGCTTCCCTCGGCGTGAAACAGGGGGATCGGATCTCCATCGTTTCGGAAAACAGGCCCGAGTGGATCGTGGCCGACATGGCCATGGTGAGTTTGGGCGCGATCAACGTGCCGATTTACCCGACTCTCACTCCGAAGCAAATCGAGTTTATTTATAATGATGCGGGAGTCAAGATTGCGATCGTTTCGAACAGTTTTCAGCTCAACAAGGTGGTGAAGATCACGCAGGACGTTCCGACACTGGAGAAGGTCATTGTCATGTCGGACAAAGGGGTTGCCCTGAGTGACGGAGTCATTGCATTCAGAAAAGTCTATCAGCTCGGTGAAGAATTCGAGAAAACTCATCGGGACTATTTTGGCTCCCTGGCGAAGCCCAAACCAGAAGATTTGTTGACATTGATCTACACGTCGGGTACCACCGGCAACCCGAAAGGCGTCATGTTGACGCACCGTAACCTGGTCTCGAATATTGTGGCCTCGGCGGACGTCATTCCTATTGGTGAGGCCGACGTTCTTCTTTCCTTTCTGCCGTTGTGTCATTCGTTTGAAAGGATGGCAGGTTATTACACAGCAATGGCTTGCGGGGCCACGGTTGCCTATGCTGAAAGTGTGGAAACTGTCAGGGACAACCTGATTGAGGTGCGGCCGACGATCGTGACAACGGTTCCCCGGCTGTTCGAGCGGATCTACAATAGAATGATGAAGCAGGTGGACAGCGCGCCCCCGGTCAGGCAGAAGATATTCCATTGGGCTGTCGAGGTTGGCAGGCACTACGCCAGGGCCAAAAGGTCGGGGTCTATTCCTGCCGCTCTCCAGCTCCAACATCGGGTGGCATCGAAGCTTGTTTATTCCAAGCTGAAAGAGCGGACGGGGGGAAGGATCAAGTTCTTCGTCTCAGGCGGTGCCGCGCTGCCCAGAATGCTCGGCGAGTTTTTCGAGGCCGTCGGGATTCAGATCATCGAAGGATATGGACTGACCGAAACATCTCCGGTGCTTTCTGCAAACCGGCTGGACGACTATGAGTTTGGGACGGTCGGGAAGCCGATACCGGGCGTTGAGATCAAGATCGCAGAAGACGGGGAGATCCTGGCAAAGGGCCCGAATATCATGATAGGGTACTACAACAATACCAAGGCGACAGAGGAGGCCATCAGCAAAGATGGATGGTTCCACACGGGGGATATCGGGATGTTCAACAAGGCGGGACATTTGGTCATCACAGATCGGAAAAAACACCTGTTTGTCAGTTCAGGGGGAAAGAACATTGCACCCCAGCCGATCGAAAACCTGTTTCTCTCGAGCAGCAAGTATATCGATCAGTTCGTCCTTGTCGGGGATGGGCGCATGTTCCTCACAGCGCTGATCGTGCCGGAGTTCGAGATATTGAAGGAATTTGCCAACCGGAATGGGATCATGACCAGCGACGAAATTTCGTTGGTGAGGCACGATGATGTGAAGGAGATGTACCGTAAGGAAATCGAGAAAATTCAAAAAGACCTGCCCACGTATGAGAAGGTGCGCCGGTTTGAGTTATTGTCCCAGGCCCTTACTGTTGAGGGGGGAGAGATCACTCCGACGATGAAGGTGAAAAGGAAGGTGGTGGAGGAGAAGTTCGCGCCGCTGATCGAGAAGATGTATGAGGATGTGACGTAACGGAATGGCGAAGTGCAAAATGAAAAGTTAGAAGCAAAAAGCACGGACACGGATTTAGACCGAAGAAAACGGAAAAAGAACGGTTGGCGAATTCACGATCCAGGGTTTCATTTTCCGATTTACCTTGGTTCCTTGTGAATATGGAGTGTTGGATCGATGGTAAGAGAAGGAAGAAGTATTCGGTAAGCAGCGGCCAGTTGACAACTGATTGTTCATGCTCAAATCGTACCTCACCATAGCCTTTCGAAATCTTACCCGCCGCAGACAATACACAATCCTGAATCTCACTGCGCTGACTCTGGGCGTGGTTCCGGTTATTCTGATCCTTCTCTTTGTCCACTATGAGCTGGGGTTCGACCAATACCACACAAAAAAGGACAGAGTGTATCGCATCATATGGGAATCTCCGGGATGGTACGGTCAAACCTCCTGGATGGCTACTTTTCCAGGCCCGCTTCCTTCTGCAATGGTCAGGGATTTGGCTGATGTCGTCTCAGCAATCAGAGTCGGGCCGCGTTCACCGGGGGTGGTGAAATACGGGGAAAGGGAATTCAAGGAATCAGAGATTGTGTACGCTGACCCGGGCATCTTCAACATTTTCTCCTTCGAACTGACCAGGGGAAATCCGTTCAAGGCTCTTGCCGATCCGAATTCCATTGTCATTTCAGAGTCGATGGCGGAAAAATATTTCGGAGGAGAGGATCCGATGGGGAAGGCCTTGACCCTGGACGGATTTCGGAGGCTTCAAGTTACCGGGGTTCTCAAGAACATACCCCGGCAGTCCCATTTCCTTGCTGATTTTCTTGTTCCTGCGGCCCTCAGGGGTCCCTCGGCCACGCCTGCAGGGACATTCGACGAGAGCTCCTGGGGCTTTTCGCAGTGGCACGTCTATTTCCTTGTGCGCGAAGGGACGGACATCACCGCTCTCGAGGAGCGTTTTCCCCGCTTTCGGGAAAACTACCCGGCGTTTCCGCCCGATGCCCGATACCATTTCCAGCCTCTTGACGATATTCACCTTCGTTCTCCCCAAGCTCTCGACAAGGGTTCCGCCGGCAGCATGGATTTCATTTTCCTTTATTCATCATTGGCGCTGGTTCTCTTATTGATCTCGTGCGTCAGCTATATCAACCTCGCCGTGGTGAGCTCTGCGGAACGGGGCAGGGAAGTGGGCGTTCGAAAGGTGAACGGAGCAAGCCGGCGTCAATTGATCTTCCAGTTCCTGGGTGAGTCGGTCATGCTGACGTTTTTTGCCACCATGCTCAGTGTCGGCCTCGTGGCCGCGATTCTTCCGGTTTTCAACGCGTTCGTGGAAAGGGAAATCGGAATCGAAACGCTCTTCGGGGTCCGGATATTGCAGTCGGTGGCCGGCGTGATTCTTCTCGTGGGGGGTTGTGCCGGGAGTTATCCGGCCCTGATTCTATCCGGATTCAAACCCGCCAATGTTCTCAAGGGGAGATTTGGCGGAGCGCGGCCGTCGCGTTTTCGAAAGGCGCTGGTCGTCGTTCAATGCGCGTGTTCTCTGCTGTTTATCGTCGCGCCGCTTATTGTGAGACAGCAGGTGCGCTATGGCCGCGATATTGACCAAAAGTACGGCAAAGATCAGATTCTCGTGCTTATGCTGGATAGGAGCCTCAGGGACAATCTTGTTGCTGTGAAGAATGAACTGCGGTCGAATCCAGATGTCATTCAGGTTTCATCGATGTCCTATCTCCTGAACAAGGCGTACTCGGGCAAGCGTGTTCAGGTTCCGGGCGCGGCTGACGGTACGACGATCGATATGGCATATTCCAATATCGATTTCGATTACCTTGAACTCTTCGGCGTGGAGGTGACCGAAGGGAGGGGGTTCTCACCTGAGATTTCCGGCGACGTACGGGGGGCATACATTGTCAACCAAACGGCAGCAAGAGCGTTGGGATGGGAAGGTGCTGCCGTCGGGAGGCAATTCGAGAAAGGGAAGGTCATAGGGGTGGTCAAGGACTTTCACTTCGAGTCATTCCATGAGACGATCAAACCGCTTTATTTTTTCATCGATCCTGAAGGACTCTCACTTGCAGTCTGCGTGAAGATGTCAACCCGCAATCTTCGTGAGACTATCGATGAGATTGGACAGACCGTTCGGCGAATCGTTCCCGACTCCGAGTTCCGATACCAGTTCTACGACGAGGCGGTCGATTCACAGTATCGGAACGAACAGAGGCTTGAGCAGTTGTTCAGCGGGTTTGCTTTTCTTGCCGTCGGTGTTGCGTGTCTTGGTTTGTTTGGATTGGTTTCGCTGACGGCCGAGCAAAGAACCAAGGAGATTGGAATCAGAAAAGTCCTCGGCGCCTCTTCGCTCGGGATCGTTTCGCTTCTGACGAGGGATTATGCGAAGTGGGTTTTGGTCGCGAGTGTTTGTGCATGGCCCGTCGCATGGTACATCGCTGATTCCTGGTTGCAGTCATTTCCCTACCGGGTTGACCTCAGTGCGTGGGTGTTTCTCCTCTGTTCCTTTCTGCTCCTTGGAATCGTCTTGTTGACTGTCGGATACAAAGCATTGCGTGTTGCGAATGCGAATCCGGTGAACGCACTGAGATATGAATAGGGGAACGTAATGGATCGGTTTATCGATTCATTCAGCGCACAGGAACCCAACCCCCGACGCTTGCAGTTCTTCCTGGACCCGTAACCTATCTACAATGACTATCGGTAAAACTCTCTACGTACAAGAGCGGAAAGCATGGCGGGCGTGGTTGCGGAAAAACCACGCCAAGGAGAAAGAGATCTGGCTGATCTACTACAAGAAGAGGAGCGGGAAGCCCAGGATTCCGTACAATGACTCTGTCGAAGAAGCACTGTGTTTCGGATGGATCGATAGTATCCTGAAGCCAATTGACCATGAGAAATTCGCCCAACGTTTCTCACCCAGGAAGCCAACCAGTCAGCTTTCACCGATGAACAGGGAGCGGGTACTGAGGCTGAAGAAGCAGAAAAAAATGACCGCGGCAGGTTTTGCGGCCATCAGTCATGCGATGCATCATTCGGAAAAGCGTCCCAAATTCAAGCTTCCGGTCGACATCGAAAAGGCTCTCAAGAAAGACCCGGTCACTTGGGCGAATTATCGAAAGCTTCCGCCTTCGTACAAGCGAATCAGGATAGGGTGGATCCACTTGTCCAGGCATCGTCCGGAGGTTTTCAGGCGGAGGTTGGAGTATTTTGTAAAGATGACGAGAAAAAACAAGAGGTTTGGGATGGTGCAGTAGGATTGCGGAATGCGGAAGCGTGAATTCGGAATTTTCAAAAAATCAAGAATCATACTTGCGTGTATTGTTGTCGCCTGTTTGCCCCGCCGTCAGTGTTCCTCTCTTTTGAATCCTCTTGGGCGTCGTTTGGGCTCGGCCAGCTGAGGCGGTTCCATCAGTTTCTTCAGTTCTCCGAGGACGTACACGATGGCTTTCTCGTGAACGTCCGGTCGGCCGGTGAGCTTCTTTTCCAGCTCATTCAGTTTGTCGGTGAGCGCTTTGCTGGTTGCGAGAGTCTGCCTCATTTTGATGAATGCGCGAACAACAAAAATGCTCAATTGCACCGCACGCTCGCTATTCAGGATATTTGCGGCCATCACAGCACCGTGCTCAGTGAAGGCATAAGGGAGGGTCCGCCGTCCCCCCCGGCTCTTGTTTGATATCGCAATTTGCGATGTCAAACCGT
Organism: Bacteroidota bacterium; assembly: GCA_035286705.1. Lineage (GTDB taxonomy): Bacteria > Bacteroidota > Ignavibacteria > UBA10030 > UBA10030 > JACPLA01. The sequence continues at coordinate 7,957 of DATECW010000025.1, read as the reverse complement.
CATACTGATTCTTTGTAAGCAGAAACAAGAAATCGGTCGGAAAACGGCTCTGATTTCGTTTTACAGCCTCATTCAGTCTAAATGTTGGAATCCCACAGATCTTCGCGAGATCGGTATCCAGATTAACCCGTTCGCCCCGGACAACCCGGATCACAGAATCAATGTGAATCGGTTGGGAAATCGTCTTCCATTTTCTCTTCATGCGTCTTCGACGAGGTGAATACACCTAACGCTCTGGAACCACGCCTAGCGCTTGTCATGATCTGTCCCCGCGTTGATCGTTGTTTCGCCTGTCTTTCTTGTCATCATCTCCTTTGTGATGTTTGCGCGGAGAAAATGATGACATGAGAATTGTTATGTCCTCGTTCAGGATTTGGTATGCTTCCGTCGTGACAAATCGGCTCGGTGTGCGCTTCCTCTTTTCATGTCTTTCTGTTTCCTCCCACACTTTCTTCAGTTCTTTTGCGAGCCTTTCCAGTTCTTTGTGCGCCCCCGAAGAATCCTTCTTCTCGAAACGCTTGTCGATACGATTGACTTTTTGACTCAGCTCCCTGTAGAGTGGACGACCACCGAGAAAGCCCAGTTTGAAACAATTGCTGAGGTCCTCTCGCAAACCTGTTGCAGTGACGAGTTTCTTGACTACGAAAGGCATTGTCGAGTCGCTTGAGTAGTTGAATTCCAACACGCGGACCTGATTGCTGTCGATCAATCCATAGGTATCTATCCCTTGACCCTTGTCCTGCGAAAAGACAGTGATGAAGAGCCTATAGCGGGCGACCTTGGTGCCGTACAGAGTCAGCCGGTAGAGCCCGTCTGAAGGTTCATGAGTCATGAATTCGTTTATCGGTTCAGGCGGATCAACATCGGGGTCCTCGCTATCGACGCTAAACTCACCGTACGAGTTGTTGATTTCACGATATCGCTGATTCGTTATTGGATCGATTCCTTCTCGTCTCCCGAGAGGGTCGACAAGGACAAATTCAATCCCCCCGTTGACGGAAACTGACACTTCGTTCAGAACCGGAGAAATGTAAAAAGCTATAGAAAGAAGAAAAACCGGCAAAGTGATGAAAGATTGCATGAGTTGTCCCCCTCAGTTTTGTGTTACTCTCACATACCTATAAATACGTCCATATCCTGAAAGCTGTGTAAGGCCTCGTCCTCCTGGATCAAGGATTGCATACTCAGAGCCTGTTTTCCTTCGGACAAGCACCCAGTGGTTCCCTTTTGTTTTCGCGCGCTCTTGTTCTTCCGGGGATTTGTTTTTGACCGTCTCCGGATTGAATACTTTCACAATGATCAATTCACATTCTTGGAGGAAAGCGTCGAAAGTCGAAAGCACGAAATTAGTGTCCACGTCTTTCGCAGGGTAATTGATTCCTTTCTTCCCGTGCAGCTGAACGACATCCCAATTGACAAGTGCCCCGCTGAAGCCTCCTTGGCCTGTCGGTTTCCCCTTCATCCACTCGTTAAGTTGTCCTGGACGTACCGTATCCCCAAATGCCGTCATCGCCATTGCTATGCAAGTGAGCGCACAACCGAGTGTTTTGATCCCCACTTCAGTGCTGTCATAGGTATCCTTTGCCCAAAGGGTGTCCCCTTGTCGGTAGTGGGGCGGCGCAAGATTGCATCCCTTCTTCAATATGATTTCCAACTCGTCTGTTGCCGATCCGCCGACACTGGTTGCTTTCACCTTCACCGGTATGACAAGTGTGTCCTGAATGCTCTCAAAATATTCTTTCGTCGAAAGCACAGGTCCCGGAGTCCAGCTGATCGAAGGTTCAAATGGCTCATCTCGGCCTGGTGAATGGGTTTCCCTGAAAATAATATCTGGAAGGTTACCCGGCGACAGGGTGATGGTCGTGTCACTGCCGGGATACGTGATGGCCACGGTGGGAGGCGGATAATCGCAGCTCATTGTAATCGATGTCGTTCCCACTCTCCCTTCGACCTGCACCTGAATCTGAGCCACATCGGAGCCGCCATCAACGATCCCTTTCGACGTGTCCAAAACGGCAAAGAACGCGCCTCTCCCGTTCGTTATGTTGAATTGCACGCTCTTTCCGGATTGGCCATTTCCCTCCAAATATGCATAGTCCCCCTTTGCCTGAATTGTTGCTGTGCCCGTGAGCTGGCTTCCGCCACAATCTGTGTAAGGATTCCCATGGCCGTCCAGAACTGTGACATCGACACCCGTCGCACTGCTGCATGCAAGGGAATCCATTTGCGGCGTGGCAACAACCTGCGATGGGAGATACGACTCATCGAGTATTGCGGTGACGGTCAGAGTCGCGGTAAAACTCGTATACCACAAGGTCCCGCGGGCCGTGATCGTGGCGCCGGTGCTGCTCACAATGGGGGTGTCTATTGCTGTTCCCCTGATCGCACAACTCCATTGCCACGGTGCGGGGACGAAGGTAAAAGCACTCATTCCAATGACACCGCATTTCGGCAGAGTAGCGGGGAAAGGACTTGATTCCGTTCCGCCGGCGTCGATACAATACCCGGTGCCGGCCTTTCTCACAAGATGTGAAGATGCGCCGACGCTCACCCAGACCTCATAACCTGTATTTTCAGGAATGCTCGATGGCATCGTGCTCAGGGCTCCCGACACAACGACACCGGGCATCGTGGTTTCGAGAATATTCCCCCTGAGCCGAAGCAAAGGCCCGCTTGGGACCGAGAATGCCTGCAGCTGGATTTGCGGCTTTGGATCGATGATCACACGTTCCTTGATAATAACCTGTGCATGAATTGATGAAACAAAAGAGGACAAGCTGAAGAAGAGAAGAACACGTTGGACCCCCATGGAACCCCCCAGAGGAAAAAGGTGAAGAGATGTATTACTGACCCCGGGGGAATATGGTTTTTTTTGGAGATGATGTCAAGAGGAAAATGAAAAGCGGACGGCGGTGGGAAGTCAGAAGTCAGAAGTCAGACGTCAGAGGTCAGAGGTCAGAGGTCAGAGGTCAGGTTTGGAAGTACGCGTTGAAGGGAGGAGGAAGGAGCAAAGAGAGAGCAAAGAGCAGAGAGCAAAGAGCAAAGAGCAGAGAGCAGAGAGCAAAGAGCAGAGAGCAAAGAGTGAAGGGCTAAGTGATTCTTGTCGCGCGGAAGATTGAGGAACTGATCACTGACAATTGAGAACTGTTGTTTGAACGCTAATTCTGCTTCTCCACCCGTACGGATCTTCTCTGCACAACCCTGTCTGCGACAACCCAGGCGTCGGGGTATCCGATATTCACCAGACGCGTGAGATGCTGGTTCGCTTCGAAACGTGTTGCATAGTCTCCGACGCGGACTTTGTACACAGGAGGATCATACACGATGTAGATGGAGTCGCGAATTGCCTTTTCTTCTGCAACCGCCTTGGCGGCGTTTGCTTCGTCAATGCTCGAAGAGGCAAATATCTGAACGCGGAATCCCTGCGTAATTTCCTCAACAACCACAGTGCTGTCCGACGGTATTTCCAGGGGCACAAAACCGGTGGACTGGGCATGAGCTTTTTGGACCATTTCGACCTCTTCGTCGAAATCGGATGGCCTGAGTGTCGCCTCATAATATGAAAGGGGGGCTTTCTTCGTCTGACCGTTTTCCGATTCGACCGATTGGAACGCTCCCCTGCTTCCGCCACAACCTGCAAGAAGCAGAATGGCTGCCAGCGCCGCTATTTTAGAATGTAATTGACCCATGTCTGCGAGGCTTTCAGTATACCGCCGGAGCTGCCGGTTTTTCCCCCGTGACGATCATGACGCTTGCACTTGCTCCGATGCGGTCCGCACCGCTTTCGATCAGGGCCTTTGCATCCTCATGGGTCCGTACACCGCCCGAAGCCTTGACTCCCAATGAAGAGCCAACAACCTTGCGCATGAGTGCTATGTCTCCCACGGTGGCTCCGCCTTTGGAAAATCCCGTCGATGTTTTGACGAAATTCGCCCCCGCGTTTTTTGCCAGAATGCAGGCTTTCACCTTTTCTTCATCCGTCAGAAGCCCGGTTTCAATGATGACCTTTACGAGAGCTCCAAATCTCCGCGCGGTCCGAACCACCGACGCGATGTCTTTCTCAACATAATCGTACTCCGCCGATTTCAGCATTCCCACATTGATCACCATGTCCAGCTCCCTTGCCCCTTCCTGCGCTGCGCGTTCCGCTTCGAAGGATTTGGCCTCACTGGACGTTGCACCGAGCGGGAACCCGATAACGGTGCAGACCTTGACCGCCGTGTCCTTCAGCAAGCGGCTGCAAAGCTTGACATAGGATGGATTGATGCACACGCTTGCGAATCCGAACTGCTTCGCCTCCCTGCACAATTGTTCGACTTGCTGCACAGTGGCTTCCGGCTTGAGCAACGTATGGTCGATCATCGATGCGATCGTTTTGTCAAATTCGGCTCCTCCCACCCCGACACCGGCAGAAATCCGGTCGGCACCGCTTCGCACGACATTCTGCACTCCCTCTTTGTTATGCACGACGCAGAGGTTATCCGTGCAGACGCCGTCCTTGCAGCAGGTGTGGGCGTTTGTTTCTTTGAGGACTTCTTCTATGAGCCGTATGATGGTTGCTTTATCCATGGAACTCGCTTTCAAGATAGAGAAAAAAGGAGAGGAAAACAAAACGGCGGTTCCACTTGCTCAATTTCAAAGACTGCAACGCAAAGTCGCAAAGTGCGCAAAGGAACGCAGAGAAAGACACGGCATTGAGCATTCTGGACGGACTGCGTCGAAACCGAGAACAAATCAATTGTCCGATGTTGTCATGCATTCAAGAGCTGTTTCGAAATGCCGATCGAAAAGATTCGGGCATACGAATCGGTTTTCGGGAAGTATAGTCGAAAAACACAATGCCTGTTTTGACGCGGGCGATTTCTTTTCTACTCTCTTTGTTCGTGAATTTGTAGAGGAGATCACAACTCAAGTCAGTCAGATCGTCCACCGCGACCTCGACGATAAGCACATCGCCGTAGAAAGCCTCCGCCTTGAACATGATGGCTGCATCGGCCATGATGATGCTCGCGCCCTCGACATCAAGCTCCGTCCATCCGTGATGGCGAAAGAACCGGACACGGGCTTCGTGGGCAAGAGAGAGGACTGCGTCGTTTCCGAGATGACCGCCATAATTGATATCGCCGATTCTTACCGGGATCTCGGTTGAGAAATGAAACTTGTTGGGAAGGTCGAATTTGATACGCGGCATAGGATAATTGGAACATCGGAAAAAGTGGTCGGAAAATCTACTCCATCTCCTCGAAGGACGAATTGTCCGCCGCCATCGGAATGAATCCTTGCCTGCATGCCGGCATTCCGGCAGGCGGGCGACGGCTGGGGTTTGCCGTGGGGAGTCACAATCCCGCTTTGCGGGATGAGGGCGCTGCTGAGGGTCTTAGGCATCGGTTTTGGCAAAGCCATCCCTTTGGGACAATCGACGCGCATGACCACGAGGATCAAACGAAAGCCCCGGCTGATTCCTGACCGGGGCTCTCATGAAGGAGGATGTATGGTTCGTGGATGAGAGAGGGTTACATCGTTATTACTCTGGTTGCCACTCTGACGGCCTTTCTGATTTGTCGTTCGAGATTCCTATGATCGATTTCTATCTTCGGAGCCAGCGTCCTGATTTTGTATTCCAACTCCCTGAGCTTGGGTTCAACCCTGTACTGGAAGTTGTTGTTAAACTCGTCTGTGTCGAATTCGAATTTCTCCATTCGAGGGGTTCTATAGAGCTCCATACGCGGGATGCGCGGGAGTGTCGGGGCGAGCATTCCCCACGGGCCGTCTTCCGGCTCCTCGATCTCCACCGTCATCGTCTTCTTCGCACCTTTCCTCAGCACCTCGATTTCCACTTTTTCTCCTTCGTCGTACTTATCGATTGCGCGTGAGACGTCGTTGAGATCCTCGATGGATCTTGTTCCGATTCTCATGAGCACATCTCCGGCTTTGACGCCCGCCTTTTCGCCTGTACTCCCTTTTTCCACTTCCTGAACGAGAACGCCCTGATCCTTGCGTGCACCGAAGTATTCTGCGAGCTGTTCATTCAGTTCCATGAGCGTCAGCCCCAGCATTCTGCCGGCGCTGTGAAAAATGGCGACGCGGGGCGCCTGACCGAAGAAAGTGGCGAACCCGCGTCTGCGGGGTTGTTTCTGAATGACAACGGCGAGGTTCTTCTTCTCTCCTTTGCGCATCAGCACGACCGTTGCCTTCGTCCCCGGTTTCGTTCTGCCAACGGCCTTCGAAAGGTCGGAGGCATCATAAATCATACGGCCGTTAAATTCCGTGATAACATCCCCCTCTTTGATACCGGCCGAATCTGCGGGGCTGTCCTCGACAACTTCAGATACGTAGGCCCCATCGCGATCCTTCAAATCCTTGTCTTTCATCAAACCCTCGGTCACATCCTGTATTGACACACCAAGCCACCCGCTTCTTGCTGTCGCTGTCTGAGCGACTGCCGGGGAAAGCGGGATGGCTATGGCAAAGGCCAGGAGTGCCATTGTGATAAACAGAAACGAACGTTTCATGCGATCCTCCAATGAAATTGGATTTGGGTCTTCTTTGAAGCGTTAGACGGAGGGTCGGGATGGGATGTTCCCAAAAGAAATCCCGACCGTGGAACGGCCGGGATTCCTGAAATGGGTGATTCCAATCGAAAAACACAACCACGGAGATCACTGAGGAGGCACGGGGAACACAGAGAAAAACTAGTTTCCTGCCAATTCCAAGGGAGTGACTTGCATGGAGAGTTTCTTTTCAGCACTCAGAATTGTCAAATCCGCCTTCTTTCCAATCACATCGCTCGAAAGCAAACGGTGGAGGTCGTCGATACTCTCTACCCTCTGACCATTAAACTCTACAATGACGTCACCCTCCTTCATTCCTACGCCCGCCGCCGGCCCCTGCTGTTCAAGGCTCGCTACCATGACTCCGCGGTTGCCAGTCAGCCGATGGGTCCGAAGCGCCGGCTTGGCGATGTCTACCACCTGCCCACCGATTCCCAGATAAGCCCTCGAGATCCTGCCATCTCTGATGAGTCGTGAAGCGATCGTCTTGGCAGTGTTCATTGGGATCGAGAAGCAAATCCCCTGAGCCCAGGGGATCATCGCCGTGTTGATGCCGACGACCTCGCCGTGCGAGTTGACCAACGGTCCGCCGGAATTGCCGGGATTGAGTGCCGCGTCGGTTTGGATGACGTTGTCGATCAGCCGACCGCCACCCGCGCGCAATGAACGACCTAAGGCGCTCACCACCCCTGCTGTGACTGTTGCCTGGAATCCAAACGGATTGCCCAATGCGATCACGAGCTGGCCAATTCGAATCGAGCCGGAATCGCCAAGTGTTGCCGAGGGGAGGCCTTGTGCATTGACCCGCAATACAGCCAGATCGGTGAAGGGATCGTCTCCGATCAGATCGGCTGACAATTCACGCCCGTCCGCCAGAATGACCTTGATCGAAGCGGCCTTATGGACGACATGGCTGTTGGTAAGGATAAATCCATCTGGTGTAAAAATGAGTCCGGATCCGCTGCCGGTGACGTTCTCGGGCTGGTCGGGATTTCTTCGTCCACGGAAGCGTCGGGGAATATGATGGGTCACATCGATCTTGACAACGGCAGGAGAGACCTTTTCAACAACTTTCACGACCGCCTGAGAATACGAGTCGAGCAGCTCGAGGTCGTGGTTGTTTCCAGGAACCTGGTTCTCCCATTGAGAGGAAGAAACAGACGAGTTCGATAACGGCATAGTTGAGTGCATGGAAAACCTCCTTATGAGTGTCCTCCGCATTCCACGCGTTACCGTAAATGGTAACGCTATCGGAAGAAAGACCGATGAATCGGCCTGAACCAAAATCTTTAGGGATGATTTCTTCTCATTCCGAGCATTACCATAAATGGTAACGCTATCCGAAGAAGGCCGATCAATCGGCCTGGGCCCAGCATCCTTGAGGGTGCTTTCTCGGCCAGCGTTAC
>DATECW010000024.1:0-5370 GCA_035286705.1 Bacteroidota bacterium | reverse complement strand
AGGGGGGAAGCGACGTGATGAGTGGGGCGATCCCGCCTGACAGAGAGTCCGCACGAACGATGATCGGGTTGTTGAGTTCACGGGCCTTCCGAATTGTCTCCCCTTTGCGCCAGTCGCCGGCATGCGGAAAGAGCGCATACGTGAATTCATGCTCACCTTGGTCGGTTGCCTGTGTGCCGCCATGCCGCCACGGTTCCACCGGGTGCGGAAATCGAGGCGATCGCAGAAGCGTGAGTCGAAGGGTTCCTTCCTTGATGTCGTATCCGTATTTGCAGTCATTCAGAAGGCTGATCCCGAATTTCGCGTCGGAGAGATCGGCCCACTGCTGCGCCGGAACCTCGAATTTTGCCTTGTCCTCCGGGTTCTTGGGCTTCGCCGAACGCTGAAGAGAACCGAAGGGGATTTCGTAGGTTGCATGACTTGAATTCAGATTGACGGGAAACGCTGCTTTCAGGAGGATCTGCGAGTCCGACCACCGCACCGTGGTTTTGAAGTCGATGCGCGGAGACCGATGGTAAAATCGGATGTGCTGCGTAATCCGGGAGCCCCGGTCGGTTTTGCGGATCACTTCCAGCGTAAGCCGCAGAGGCCCGTGCTCAAGGATTCGCGCACTCTTGAATCGCATGATATCTGCCTTCTTGTTTTCGTAGGTTGCATCGATGTCCCACGCTTCCCACTGCTGCGGCAAGTCATGAAATGCCTGAAGGACATTTCCCCGGCTTCCTTTTCTCAGAAGCTCCCTTCTGAGCGTCTTGCTGTGGAGCGAGGTCAGATGTCCCTGGGTGTCGACTCTGAGGCGGTACATCGGAGTCTCAATGACCCGCGTGCTGACTTTCCAGTGCTCGGCACCTTCCGCTTTGCCGGCCGACGGCGCAATGGTGACCGTAAGGGAAGAACAGGGGGGAATCCCCTCAACGTAGCACAGAATCGTCGTGATTCCTTTACCTCCGCCGGTGATTTGCCAGCTCACGCTCCGATTCATACTGTCGCGGACAAGAAACCGTTTTTCCCTTGACTTGACAGAAAACTCGAGATACTCGCTCCGTTCCCAGGGAAGAGCATTGAAGAGCGTGAAATGAAACTCCTTCGAACTCTTCTTTGAGGGCTTGCAGAATCCGGCCAGGGCATTTCCCGTGAGGGTGTTTGTAATTTTCCTGATGCGCGAATATGCCTTTCGCACATCCTCGTAGGCATCAGCAATGGACGTACCCGGCAGAATATCGTGAAACTGGTTGGTGAGAAGCATCTTCCAGGCCGACTCGAGATCTGCCGACGGGTATCGCTTTCCGTGCAAGGAGGCCACGGTGGAAAGTAATTCCGCATTGTAGAGCAAGGTCTCACATTCTCTGTTTTCTTTTTTGACCCAACCGTGGGTCGTATAGGTGCCCCGGTGCTTTTCAAGATACAATTCCGACTCCCACGTCGGCAGCAACTTCGATTTCTCTTCCAGCGCAATGAAAAACTCCTTCACGCTTCCGATGCGAAGTGGCGGAACTGATGGAACGTTCCTGAGATAGTCGATGGCAAGCAGATGTTCTTTGCTTGGTCCGCCGCCCCCGTCGCCATACCCAAACGTTTGGAGAACGTCTGTCTGATCTTCCTTGTGCTGAAAGTCTTCCCAGCTCTTCCTCAGATCCTTCGGTGTCACCTGTCCCTCGAGACCGACCGGAGGAATGTGCGCAAGCACTTTTGATCCGTCAATTCCCTTCCACCAGAATGAGTTGTACGGAAATTTTGTGGTGTCGTTCCAGGTGAGCTTCGTGGTAAAAAAGTAAGGGATCCCCGATTTCTTCATGATCTGGGGAATGGCGGCATTGAAACCGAATGAATCAGGAAGCCAAAGAATTGTTGAATCCAAACCGAGTTCAGTTTTGAAGAACTTCTTCCCGTGGGACACCTGCCTCACGAGGGATTCTCCGTTGGGTATGTTGCAATCCGGTTCAACCCACATCGCACCAAGAGCCTCCCAGCGTCCCTCGAGAATTCTCTGCTTTATTTCCTTGTAGAGGTCAGGATAATCTTTCTTAATAAACTCGTAGAGAATGGGCTGGCTCTGAGTGTAGCGGAATTGGGGAAACTCATCCATCAACCGAAGCATCGTGGAGAAGGTGCGTCCCGACTTCCTGCGAGCTTCGCGCATAGTCCAGAGCCAAACGACATCCAGGTGGGAATGACCGATCAGGTGAATCAGTCCGGGAACCTCCGTTCGGAGCTCAGCTTCCATCGTCTGCGTAAGAAATCGAAGGGCCCGTCCGATGGCGTTCGGGTACTCTTCACCGTCGGGTTTGAAGTATTTGAGGTAGATGAGCGTGCGCCGGATCAGCTCCCGGATATCTTTCGACTCCTGGGTTCCGGGACCGTAGAAACGCTCCAACTCCTTCAGAATGGTCAGGCCGGCGTAGAGCGAGCGTGCGGTGGGATTCAGAACCGCGAGATCCGCACGCCGGAATACATTCTGCTCTTTCCTTCTGCCGTTGTACGCCTGAATCGCGAGGGAAAACTGCTGGTGGGTCCGCGCCTTCTCCTCCAGGAACACCACATGATGGTTCTGATCGAGTCCCTGGTACGGTTTTCCGTTCACATAGAGCAGCCCTTCCGGGATATCGAGAAGAAGGACGATCGGCTTTCCCGAAAACTCGGGTGGAACCGTCACGTTGCCGCGAAACCAGAACGTCGTATCGAAGGCCCCCCATTGAGCCTGAGGCGGGTGGATGAGTGTCCAGCTGGCATCATTCAGCGTGGGAAGGTGCCCATTGGTAACATCTCCAACCCTTATTTTCCAATCACTTATGGGGAACAGCGAGGGATATATGTGGTTTTTAACATGTGGGAGAATTTGATCGAGCAGATCAATGGCCATCTGGAAGCCTGTTTTTTCGACTTGGTAAAAAAATGTGGTGGAAAATATGAATTCTTATTGAATAGCGCAAGGAGAGAATTCTCCCCCTCGGCGCTGAGATTGAGTGCTCTCTTGCAGGTGGAGGGAGAATACGAGGTAGTCTCCAAAAGAGGATTCGTTCATTTTCTTTGCAATTCCCTCCATCTTGATGTAAATTAGGCGCGTTGAAACCGCCGCTATGACCATCCCCCACTTTCCAATCCGGGAAATCCTCCATGCAGAACATTGATTGGATTATCATCATTCTTTACTTCGCGGTGAGCGCGGCAATCGGTGTGTACTTTACAAAGCGTGCGGGAAAGAACATTCAGGAATTCTTTCTCTCCGGCCGAAATCTCCCCTGGTGGCTCGCCGGCACTTCAATGGTTGCCACGACGTTTGCAGCCGACACACCCCTCGCAGTGACTGAACTCGTGGCAAAGAACGGCATCGCAGGCAACTGGCTGTGGTGGAACTTCGTCTTCGGAGGTATGTTGACGGTTTTCTTCTTCTCCCGACTATGGCGGCGCGCCGGAATCATGACCGATGTAGAGTTTGTCGAAATCCGCTACTCAGGAAAACCCGCGGCATTCTTGAGAGGGTTTCGATCGATCTATCTTGGCGTGTTCATCAATTGCGTGATTATGGGCTGGGTCAATCTGGCCATGGCTGCAATCCTGGAAGGAATGTTCGACATACCGGCAGGGGAGGTAATGTGGTATGTTGGAGCTGCGCTGGCTCTTACAGCAATATACTCAGCGCTTTCCGGTCTCTGGGGAGTGACGGTGACGGATGTATTTCAGTTTGTTTTGGCCATGACCGGAACGATTGTTCTTGCCATCATCGTACTCGATCTGCCTCAGGTAGGCGGGATCGCCGGGCTCACGGAAAAATTGCCCCCATGGGCGCTACGGTTTACACCTGTCATCGGCGAACCCGGTTCTGCTGCGGAAGCCGGCGGCGCTCTCGCCCTGACTGTTGGGGCATTCCTGGCCTTTGTGGGGGTCCAGTGGTGGGCTTCATGGTATCCCGGAGCGGAACCCGGGGGAGGGGGCTACATAGCACAACGGATGATGTCGGCAAAAGATGAAAAACATTCCCTTTTTGCGACTCTCTGGTTCACAGTGGCCCATTATTGCGTTCGCCCGTGGCCCTGGATCATCGTGGGACTGTGCACATTGGTGCTCTACCCCGACCTCTCTCCCGAGACAAAGCGGTTGGGGTATGTGTACGCAATGAGGGATTATCTCCCGGCGGGACTCAAGGGAATGCTTGTGGCATCGTTCTTTGCGGCCTATATGTCGACGATTGCCACACAACTGAATTGGGGAACGTCGTACGTGATCAATGATTTCTACAGGCGGTTCCTTCGGGCCGACGCCGACGAGTCGCGGCTCGTGCGGGTTTCACGAATCACCACGATTGTAATCATGCTCCTTTCGCTGATCGTTACGGGGATGCTTGAGACCATCTCGGGCGCATGGACCTTCATTATCGAAGCTGGGGCCGGATTGGGGCTCGTGCTGATTCTTCGCTGGTTCTGGTGGCGGATCAACGCGTGGAGCGAAATAGCGGCGATGGTGACTCCGCTCCTGGTATACGGCGGATTCAGATTGTTCACGACAATCGAATTCCCCGAGTCACTTTTCTCGATTGTTGCGATCACAACGATAGTCTGGCTTGTGGCGACATTTTTCACCAAACCGGTCGACGAGGGAACGCTCAAGGACTTCTATCGGCGTGTCCACCCAGGGGGGAGAGGATGGAAGAGGATTGCGGAGATGATCCCCGACGTCAAAAGCGATTCCCACTTCGGAGAGTTGTTTCTCAACTGGTTGGCGGGTATAGTTCTTGTCTACATGATGCTGTTCGGTGTCGGAAAGATTATTCTTGGGCAGACGGGTGCGGGAGTAATCTTTGTTTGCATCGGCCTTTTGGCAGCGGCGACGATTTACTGGAATCTCTCAAAACGGGGTTTTGAAACACTCGTAAAATGATCATCGCATGAATGCTCGGAGTTTCTCATGAACGACCAATGGCGCATCTTCCTTTCCTTCATCATTGTGGTTTCTTTCTTTGTGGTGCTCTTCAGCCGTTTGTTCCCCGGGACTGCCGACACCCTCTACGTCAACGGCCTTATCTACACGATGGATGACGAAAATACCGTTGCCGCTGCGATGGCGGTGCAGGGTGACAAGATTGTTGGTATCGGAAATGAACAGGAACTCGCCGATCGGTTCGAAGTAAAAGCAGTGGTAGACCTCGGCGGTAAAGCGGTTTTTCCCGGATTCATTGACGCACACGCTCATTTCCTGAGTCTCGGTGTTGCCCGGATAACGGTGGACCTTGTCGGCACGCGGTCAGAACAAGAGGTCGCGCAGAAGGTGCGCGAGAGAGTTCAACAAGTCGGCAAGGGAGTGTGGATCCGAGGGAGGGGGTGGGATCAGAACGATTGGACTGCGAAACGCTTCCCCGGGCACACGGTCTTGGAT
>DATECW010000023.1:0-27467 GCA_035286705.1 Bacteroidota bacterium | reverse complement strand
TACAACCTTTCCCCGCTTGTTGATGAAGATCATGTTAGGAGACTCTTCCGCCAGGGAGCGGAATTTTTCTTCTGAATCCCGAAGTGCGGCCTCTGCTCGGTTTCTTTCTGTAATGTCGCGCACAATGGCCTGATAATGACCGTCAGGAAGCCGTTTGATATTGATCTCAGCCAGGAAGACCGTGCCATCCTTGCGTTTCATCTTTCGTTCAAACCTGACCGATCCCTCCCTTTCCGCTTCTTGCAGCCTTTTCTCCGCCCCCTCGCTTTCTTTATCCACGTATGTATCGCGAATCGGCATTCCGGCGATTTCTTTCTCCGAATAGCCGAGCATTTGTCTGCCCTTCTCGTTTACGAGGACGAAACAGCCTTTTGGATCTGCGATGAGTATTCCGTCCGTAGCCTGTTCGACCAACTGTCGATATTTCTGCTCGCTGTCCTTAAGATGCCCTTCAGCTTCAAGGCGGTCGGTGACGTCGTGAAAATTGATCACGATGCCCTGGACAGCAGGATTATGGAGCATGTTGTGACCAGTCGCTTCGATGAAGCGCCATTGGCCGTCACAATGTTTGGCGCGAATCTCAATTCGGGCCGTTTCATGAGGAAGAGCGCGAAGTTTTCGGAATGCACCGTCCATAAGCGGCCGGTCATCCGGATGGAAAATAGAAAGAAAGGATTGCCGTACGAGTTCTGCGGATTTGTAACCGAGGACATTTCTCATTGAGCCGCTCACGTATGAGATTGCCCCATCCCGGTCGACAAGCATGGTAACATCGATGGAGTTTTCAATCAGAGACCGGTAGTATTCCTCATTCCGCAATAATTCAAGCTGGGCGTTTTTCCTTTGGGTGATGTCACGAACAAATGCTTCAAAGTACTCGATATTTCCCACCTCGTCACGGACGGCGTGCGTGCTGAGGGAGACCCAGATGGGAGACCCGGAACGTTTCTTCCATCGAAGTTCCACATCATCTGTTGCGCCTTTCGCCAAAAACTCTTCTATCGCTTTCGATCGGTCTGCGGAATCAAAATAGACATCGGTGGAGAGATCCAGTTTCTTCATTTCTTCAACCGAATCGTACCCAAGCATCCGCATGAGCTGAGGATTGACGGTCAGGAATTTTCCATCGATTGTCGATTGATAGATTCCAACGGGGGCGTGATCGAAGATATTCCGGAATTTTGTTTCGGATTCCTTCAACGTCAACTCCCACGTTTTCTTGTCAGTCACATCGATTGCGAGGGCTTTCATCCCCCCTACAATTCCATCCTGAATCACGGGATCCGCCACAATGTTGAGCCAGCCGCTCCTCCCATTCGCACCACGAAACCGCACCTCTGCCATCGTGCCCGGTATCTGTTCCGCCATCTGCCGCAACAAACCCTGATGTACCCTTTTTCGGTCATCCCGATGAACAAAATTCAGATAGAACGAACCGAGGAGTCCGCTGACCGCAACGCCAAGAGTTTTTGACGTCGCCTCATTGGCGTATGTAATACGTCCTCTCGTATCCGTGGTGAAAATGAGCGCGTTCGTCTGCTCTGCCAGAAGCCGGAATTTCGCCTCCGACTCCCTCATTTCGTTCTCGGCCTTTTCTCTTTCTCTCTCCTTCTCTTCCACCGATTGCAGGCCGGTGACATCACGATAGTTACCTACGATCGCCCCGACACTCGGATTCTCCAGCATGTTTCTTCCTGTCATCTCGAGCAGGCGGTAGGAACCGTCTTTGTGGAGGCACCGGATGGTCGTGGTCATAACGTTCTGCGGATTCTCCATCAGGCCTGAAAAGAGCCGGCCTGCTTCCAATCTGTCATCGGGATGGACCATCTCGAACCCATTCCTCCCGATCAACTCAGCCGGCGAAAAACCCAGAATCCTCTCCGATGCAGGACTTTCGTACAGAATCGTTCCTTCTGCCGAGTACAGTCCGATTGCATCCATGCTTTGTTCAATGAGGGCCCGAAATCGCTCTTCCTGTTTTCGGAGATTGTACTCTGCCTCTTTCTCCCGGGTCAAGTCGCGGATGATTCCTGCAATTCCGACCGGAGTGCCACGATCGTTTCTTAAGACAGATCCCCTGATTTGACATGGGAACACACTCCCGTCCCTGTGCAGCATCGACGTTTCAAGCCTGTGCGTTCCTTGCACCAGCGCCTCTTGAATTGCCTCAAGAATTCGATGATGCTCGCTCCGCGGGAAAAAATCCAAGGCAGATTTTTCCAGAATTTCCGCCGCCTTGAGTCCGGTGATCAGTTCACCCGCGCGATTCCAACGAACGATCGATCCGTCAAGATCAATGACGAAGAATATGTCGGGCAGCACCTGAAGTATAGCTTCGATTTCAGAGGATGAATGTCCGGCCTTCTGATTCTTGTGGTTCCCAACCTTCGAAGGGCGCCTTTGCTTCTTCTCTTTCATCCGACCATTACTCCTGGACCTCAAAACCATGATTTCTCCAGCGTTCATTCTGTGTTACCCGGGTCAATGGATTGTCCAAACAGACAATTGCGGCAAACCATGTGCCACTGCAACGTTCGTCCGATACTTGCGTTTTCTTGTCATCCCAAGCCACAATACCCTTCCTTGTTGTAATTATTACACAATCTCTTACAGTTGGGAATGGATACCTCATTGCATCCGCGAGACAACGAATCGAAGGATGAGAATTCGTTCCTCGATCACATCAGCCCCATTGGGCAACCGCTTCACGAAAAAGCTGCAGTTTTTCTTTTGCGACGCGCGGGGCTACTGAGCAGGCGGTGCTTAAAATGAATCCCCCGTTTTCCTTCCCGATCAGAATTCGCTCCCGGAGGTCCTCCAGTATCTCCATCCTGCCTCTCATGAGGAGCATATTGACTGAATCAACATTCCCTTTGACAAATCCTCTCTCGCTTATCGAAGCCATTGCCTCCTCCAATTCCACGTTGCCCAGGGGCGGCGGATCAAGGCATTCGATCCCGCTGGCACCCGAATCGAGCATCAGGTCGAGCCTGTCCGCGATTGCTCCGCATGTATGGATGTAGACATGCACCCCTTTCTTGCGGACTGCATGGATGATTTCCGATTCATATGGAAGAACGAATTCCTCGTAAAAATCCCTTGAGATGAAGCCCCCGCCCGCAAACGGAGAGGAAATCTTGATGGCGTCAATGTCTGCGTCGCACATCTCTGAGGCAAGGTGAGACACGAGGAGGGCATAGTGCGAAAGAATCGATTTCGATTTCTCGGGCTCGTCGATCAGGTTGATCAATCCTTCCTGATGCCCGAAGAAATCAAGGAAGTAGTCAAAGGGCGATGTGACTTCACCATGAACTGAGTAGTCCGGGCCGGCTTTTGCACGAACATGCCGAAAAATATCAAACCTGTGTTGGGGATGAATACGGAAATGGAGACCTTGGGAGACCGGAATATAGTCGAGAACCGGCGGGAGGCCTTTCGTTTCCACCGAGGAAATTTGTTTCAATGGCCGGATTGAAACGGTTGGAGGCCGGGGGAGATCGTCGGGAGGGTAGATCATCACGTGACCGTCGGAGAATGTTACCACCTCACCATCGTCGGACGGTTGGCGCGAAGCGATCTCCGTTCTCCATTCCGGATTGTGACCGTGGAGACTGACGAGGATGCCATCGAAATCGTATTGGGCCCTGAGCTTTGCCAGTCCATCAGCGAATAGCTCTGGATCGTGCCAGAATTCCACAGGTGGACATCCAAGCTGGAGCAACATGTGCCCTATGCTGAGTTGGCACATCACCGGCACGCGGTCGGGCTGCCGAAGATCCATTGCTGCTCTCACTCGATCTCGTGGAGTCATGGAGTGGTATCAATGGGCATGAAGGACCGGCTGCCGGAAGCGAATCTAGAGCCTCGAGCGCTTTGTGTTATGGATTTCGTCATGAACAGCCAACAACAATTCTTTTGCTGTGAACGGTTTGTGAAGCTTGATTTTGATATCGAGATCCATGATGCGGCCTCTGTGCGACTCAGGCAACAAACCGCTCATGATCAAGACTTTGACCTCGGGATTGATTCTTCGAAGTGCGCGCGTCATTGCGATTCCGTCCATAACCGGCATCATGACATCGGTTATCACAGCCGAAATCTTTCCACGCTGTTGGGTGTAGACCGTCACGCCATCAACGCCGTCAAAAGCTGTTACCACGTTGTAGCCGAAGTTCTCAAGGGTTTGCTTCGTCACTTCCCGGATGGATTCTTCATCATCGACCACAAGAATCGTTTCCCCCTGACCGTGTATCGCTTGAGTGCGATCCTGCGCAATTTCCCCGGATCCGACTCCGGTGCTCGCCGGCAGATAGACGCTAAACGTCGTTCCTTTGTTGAGTTTGCTTTCAACATCGACAAATCCCCCGTGATTCCTCACCACGGCATGGACAGTGGCGAGCCCGAGACCGGTTCCCTTGCCGGGTTCCTTTGTCGTGAAAAACGGATCAAAGATCCGGTCGAGAATGTCATTTGGGATCCCGGCTCCGGTATCGGAAACGGCGATCACCACGTACGGGCCGGATTTGGCATGGAGGCGCAATCGGGCAAACTGGTCATCGATGATGAAGTTACGGGCGGAGAGAGAAATCTGTCCCCCGTTGGGCATTGCATCTCGCGCATTGATGCTCAGATTCATAAGGACCTGGTGAATCTGTGTGGCATTCGCCGAGATTGTCATGAGATCTTCTGAGACTTCCGATCTGATGTCGATAGCTCTCGGGAAGGTTTCCCTGATAATGCTGAGAACTTCGCTGAGAACCTGTCTGGGCTGGATCGCCTTTCGTTCTCCTTCTTCACCGCGTGCAAAAAGAAGAATTTGCGACACAATCCCCTTTCCCCTCAAGGCGCTTGATTCTGCGCTCGAAAGCAACCTGGTCAACCTCTCCTCTTTTGTTTGCCGTTTCATCACATCAAGGGTAAGCAGAATGGGCCCGAGAACGTTGTTCAGATCATGGGCAATACCGCCCGCAAGCGTGCCGAGGCTCTCCAGCCTTTGCGCTTTCAGGAGTTGTTTTTCAAGCGTTTTCCTCTCGGTAATGTCCATAAGAATACCGAGCGCCCCCCGCACGGCACCTGTGCGCTCATCTCGCAAGGGGAGCGACGTGTCGCTAATCCACCGTTCCTCACCGTTGGCTGTTTTCACACGGACATCGGCGCTGTAATGAGAGAGTGAGCCGTTGATGATCTTTGCACGACATTCCAGGGGATCCTGCGGAACCTCGGGAGCCAGAGGGATTACCTCGAGGACACTTGCATTGAAGATCTTTTCCGTGAAATCCTCGGCAGGGATGCCAAAGAGATTCTTGATCCCTGCACCCACGTATTCATAGTGACCGTTGCCAATTGTCGGCCCAAACACAAGACGGAAAGGCACACCGGCCGCGTTTTCAATAAGATTCCGATGGAACTCCTCCGAACGTGTCAATGCCTTTTCTGCATTCTTCCGGTCTGTGATATCCTGAATGATCCCGAACATGGTCACGGGCCTGCCTTCCGCGTCGTACCGCAGGCTTCCCCGTCCGTGAAACCATCGCGTTTCTCCATCGTTCGAACGAACAATCCTGTATTCCTTGTCAAAAGGGTGTTTCCCTTGTATCACATGATGCAGCAAGTAGCCCCCCATTTCTTCCTGGTCGTCCGGGTGGACAAGCCCGAGCCATCCTTCGGTATTCTTCACGAAATCCTTGTCAATGCCAAAAATCTCATCGAGCATTTCTGAGCTTGTCCAGAGCCCGGAAGGAATGTCGAACACATAGTGCCCCATATTGGCAACGCGCTGTGCATCCGTCAGCAAGACCTCCCTGTCGCGCAAGGCCAGCTCGGTGAGTTTTCGTTCGGTGATATCCCGGCTGATCCCAACGAGGCCGACGATCTTCCCTTGAGAATCACGCAGCGGCATTTTGGTCGACAAATACCATTCCTCAACGCCCGATGGGCTCGTGATTCGCTGCTCTTTGTTGATCAACTGCAGCCCTGTGTCGATGACAAGTCTGTCATCTTCATGATATTGGCGGGCAATCTCTGGGGGACGAAAATCATGATCGGTCTTCCCAAGGACCTCCTCTTGTGTACGACAACCCAGAGCCCGTATATGGGCTGCGTTATTGAGGAGGAATCGACATTCTGTATCCTTGACATAGATTCTGTCCGGCAGGCTATCGATCAGAGTCCTGAGTGTTGAACGCTCGGCCAACAGTCTGTCCTCCGCCCGCTTCCGCTCTGTGATGTCCACAAACGTGCTCTGAGTAATCTCTTCCCCATTCACCAGAATGGCCGATGTCGATATCTGGAAATCCCGCACCTCTCCATTCTTTCGGAGTGCCTTGTACACAAACCGCGGTGAAAGGGGCTCACCGCGTCGTCTCTTGTTGAGCCTTTCCTCGATCATCCCCATTGATTCGGGTGCCACGAGTCCGACCAAAGGAGTCTTGAGGAATTCCTCCATAGAATCATAGCCGAACATCTCCAGAAGGGGCCGGTTGGCAAAAAGAATCTGATTTCCCTTCGATATACCGATCCCCTCGATGGAGTTTTCAACCAGTTTCCGGTACTTCTCTTCCGACTCGTTCAACAACTGCTCCGTATGTTTGCGGTGAGAAATATCACGGATGATCATGCTCGTCCGCACTCGGCCTGATTTGTCTTTGAACACGGATGATGAAATCTCACCCGGAAAATTCGTCCCGTCTTTCCTCACAAATGTTAGTTCACCTCTGAATTTCCCCGTCTGCTCACGCACTTTGAGGCCGGGTTCCAGCCGGGGGTCTGAAGTATCAACGACGATGTCGCGATGGAGAGAGATGAATTTCGCCTCAGTGTATCCAAAAAGCTCACAGGCAGCAGGATTTGCGGCAAGAATTCTGCCGTCGGGGACCGTCAGAA
This sequence comes from Bacteroidota bacterium, assembly GCA_035286705.1. Lineage (GTDB taxonomy): Bacteria > Bacteroidota > Ignavibacteria > UBA10030 > UBA10030 > JACPLA01. Next base: position 20,585 of record DATECW010000023.1, on the reverse strand, counting down.
GAACAGCATCCATGCTGTGCTCAAACAGCATGTCACGATCCGATTCTTCCCCGCGAGTCTTCGTTGCAAGGCTCATTGTCTTTTCCTCAGCTCATGATCAAGGTGAAGTTGTGAATACTACAGTGAATTGAGACTTAGCCAAATTCCATGCCATCATGTCAACGTGTGAACGAACAGATTGGAAAAAAGTGAGCCAATCCGCAAGAGGAAGGAATGCTGGATTCCTAAGAATAAGAAAGGATGGAAGAATTCCTGTTCCTGGAAGGATTCTCTTGAGTTGGAGCTACCGGGAAATCGCCTTGTATGCTTTGGAGTCGTTCAGATTGAGGGGGACTTCGCGCCAAGAGGTGGGGACTGAAATCCGCAGACAATCTTTCAAAACCGGACCAATGCGAACCGGGATGCTGATCAATCCTCCCTGAATCGCATTCTCTTCACGGCACGATTCGTTTCCAAGCAGGTCATCATATGAGGAGGGCGTCACCCAACGCTTTCATGAGATCTCGCGAGGTGAAGGGCTTGCTCAAGATGGCATCAACGCCCATGTTTTCAAGGATGTGAACGTATGATTCCGGAAGCATCCCGCTGACGGCGATGATTTTGAGATTCGGTTCCATTCTCCGAAGCGCTCGGGTCAGTGCTATGCCATCCATGAGGGGCATCATGACATCGGTAACGACGGCTGAGATTCGTTCCCGATTGAGCGAGAAGTTTACCACAGCCGCCACTCCGTCCTCGGCCGTGAGGACCTCGTAGCCAAAGGTCTCTAGTGACTGCTTGGTAACCTCCCTGACAGTCTCTTCATCATCGACCACCAGGATCGTGTGTCCTTTCCCGTTCCATTCTATTTCAACCTCTTTCCGTTGGAAAGGAGGCTCATCACCTTCCAGCGCTGGAAGAAACACTCGAAACGTCGACCCATGTTCTGGTTCGCTCTTGACATCGACGAATCCACCATGATTCTTCACCACCGCATGCACGGTTGAAAGACCAAGTCCTGTTCCTTTTCCTGCTCCCTTTGTCGTGAAGAACGGATCAAAGATCCGGTCGATGATTTCGGAAGGGATTCCTGTTCCCGTGTCGGATATTGATAGAAGCACATAGCGACCCCGTTTTGCAGAGATATGGAGTTTCTCGAATTGTTCATCGACCTCAAAGTTCTGTGCCTTCAACGTCAGAACCCCACCGTTGGGCATGGCGTCGCGGGCGTTGACACAAAGATTCATGATAACCTGGTGAATCTGAGTGGCATCTGCGTTCAAAGGGGGCAGATCCTTGAGAATATCGGACTTGATTTCAATGTTTCTTGGGAATGTTTCGCCGATGATCCCAAGGACTTCCTTGATGATGTGTTTTGACTGAATGGGACCGCGCTCTCCTTGATTCCCTCTCGCGAACATAAGGATTTGGGAGACGATATTCTTTCCCCGCAACGTGCTTGACTCTGCATTCTCAAGCAGTTTCTTGTATTTTCCCTCACCTATGTCCTGACGAAGGATGTCGAAAGTAAGCATGATCGGACCGAGAACATTGTTCAAATCGTGTGCGATACCGCCGGCCAGAGTTCCCAGACTCTCGAGTCGTTGAGCGCGAAGAAACTGGGTTTCGAGTGCCTTTCGTTCCGAAATATCGACGGAAACACTGACCATTCCAATCAATCCACCGCCCTCCTCAAGGATCGGGGAATCGGCAACCTGTGCAGGAAACGATGTGCCGTCCCTTCTGTGCACGACCATCTCGCCGCTCCAGCTTCCTCCGCTGAGCAGTCGCTTTGCGATTTCACCCGCCCTGCTTCTCCCATCAGGGGAAGGAATTGCCTCAATGAGGTTTTTACCCAGCACATCTGCCTCTTCCCATCCGTACAGCTTCCGAGCGAAGGAGTTCCAGAAGACAATCCTCCCGTCGTGGTCGGTCGCGATGACTGCCTCCTCGACAGCATCGAGCAGGCGGGCCTGAAAGACGATGTGAGATTGAGCTTTTTGGCGTTCAGTACTATCGCGGGCAGTGGTATGCATGAAGGGGACACCGCCGATGAAGATCCTGGTGTTGTTGAATTCGGTTTCCACCTTCGTGCCATCCTTCCTCCTGATTGACGCCTCAGAAAGGATCTGTTCCCCCCCCATGATTCTGTCATGGAATTGATCATAAGCATCAAGGTCGGCCTCGTCATGCAGATCAGGGATCCGCATAGACAGGAGTTCTTCCTTTGAGTAACCGGTTAGTTGGCATGCTGCTTCATTGACAGAGACAAAGGCCGAATTGTCAGCTGCAATGAACACAGCATCGCGTGATCCTTCAAAAATCGCTCGTTGGAATGCCAATGATTCTTTGAGCGCCTCATCCGCCTTCTTCCTTGGTGATATATCCTTTACGAATCCCTCAAAGCAGAGAGCCTTCTCTTGCTCATCCTCAATTGCATGAGACGCCAGCTCGATCCACACAGGCGAACCATCTTTCTTTTTCCACCTGATCTCGACATTCTGGGCTGAGCCATTCCTTTCCAGGATATCAATCAACCTCTCACTGTCGTTCACGTCAAAATAGAGTTGTTCCATCCCGCAGCGTATGAGTTCTTCCACAGACGAGTAGCCCAGGATACGACTCATCTCGCTATTGGCTGAAACGATTGTCCCATCCTTGCCAAACTGATAAATGCCAACTGGAGCGAATTCAACAATATCCCTGTATTTTTTTTCGGAGGTTCGTAATGCGTCCGTATTTTGAATTCGCTCTAGCGCACCTCCACAATAATCCGCGAGCGATTGAAGTGTCTTAAGATCGTCATCCTTGTATGCATCTTGCCGATAACTTTGAATCGAAAGAATTCCTGTGACTTTCTCGCCACTCTTTATTGGTGCAAACATAAGCGACATTGACGGTCTTTGAGTGTCCCCGAATGGAACCACGTTCCGCGGGAATCCTTCACCCGGAGCTCTGCAGATGATCTCTGCCCCCTTCTCAATAATTCTCTGCATCCTCTCCGTGGGGGGTCTGTTGACAAGAGTAGCGGGCACGTCCGTTCGCACATCATTGATAGTATCGATATTCAGGACTGGAAAGATGCTACCGTGAGAATAATAGTCGATCGTGCATGCGTCCCATCCAAATAAACGATCGGCAACATCCGCAATAATCCTCGCAGCGTCGAGGGGTGTGGCAGCAGAATTCAGTGCCTGACCCGTTTGAGAAAAAACGGCGAGGCGTTCACTCTGAAACTGCAGCTGTGATGTGCGTTCACGAACCCGAGACTCCAGCTCACGATTCACGGTCTCCAGATTATCCACCATCACGTTAAAAGCGCGCGCCATCTTTCCAACCTCATCCTGGGAGATTTCGGGCGCTCTCTTTGAGATGTCCCCTGCGGAAATCTGTTGGGCCGTGTGCGCAATCAGGCGCAAAGGCGTGGTAATCCACGTCGAAGTCCAATAAGCAATGACAATCCCGGCGAGAAAAATCAGCGCGCTCAGCGCCCCAATCGCCATTCGAACAGACCGCACTTCTTCGTTCAACTGTTGAAGAGAAATCCCGATAATGACCTTCCCAAGCTCCTCCCCCCGATGAAGTACGGGCACACTCGACTGATAGAACTCTTCCTCCTCCGAAATGAAGTCTTCCGCCACGGACACGTGAGAGTGTCCAAGGGACACCTTATCACCAGAATACGATGCAAGAATAACCCCCTGTTTGTCCTGGACGATGATGTACATGAGGTCCTTGTTTTCCCGGGCCGCCCCGAACGCCTCATGAATCGTTGTCGTGTCATCAAAGAGAATAGCCGCCCCTACATTGAACGCCGTCATGACAGCAATGCTCTTTGCCCGGGCAGCCGTTCCCTCCATTTCCTGTTCCCGATGCCTCTGCGGGAAATAGACGAAGATGAAGATCGAGATGAGGCCGATGATGACGCTGACGATGAGCGCCAGTTTTGTTCTCAGTCCAAGATGACGAATGTTAAAAGGAATCATGCTCATGGGTCGCTATTGAATGACCTTTGCAATATTGAGAAGCTTTGAGCTGAAATCTGCTCCTTCGGCCCGCGCCGCTCTCAGGTTGATGAGGATCTGAGGCCTCTCGTCTTTGACGCTGAAGCCCAGTGCCACCCCGGCATGGACATACTCGGATACTCCGGTGACAGTGAGAATTCGCCTCGACCGTGAGAGCGACGTGATGATATCAAGGTTGAACCAACGGAGTGGCATGACGTATAACACCGTGACCTCGTCCGGCACCGATGACTGGAGATTGTCACCGGAACCGTTGACTTCTATCGGAATCATCTGAATTCTCCCGCGTCCGCCGGCTTCCGATGCCTTGAGAAGGTCATCCTTCTCGGTCACCGATTTTCTGTACTCTTTTTGGTACACAATCCCGATAACAATAACTTGGTCTCCGCTCCTCGAAACAGCCCTGTCGAATGAGAGAATCTTGTCGACAAGTGCAAGTTGGATATTCGATGGTACAAGCACTTCCTGCGCCTCAACAGGTTGCATGAGGGCCACCATGATGGACAGCATGGCCACAACTTTGAGCACCGATGACCTCAATGTTGGGATCGCGTTCACAGCCGAACCCGCACTCCAAAAGAGAAGTTTCTTCCGTTTTGTGGAATCGCCGTCTGGGTATGTTCGTACGCTCCGGGTGTTTCGTAGTACGAGTTAAAGAGATTGTTGACGAGGAGTGAGGCGGAAAGCCGGTTCAAGATCTCTGAGGCAATTCCTCCTGTGTGAACAACAGGACCAACGCGGAGGTAAACATTGGCAATCGAGTACGACGGGGTGGAAGCCGGACCGAGCGTCAGCCGCCTGGTCTGATATTGAAATTCCCCGCCAAGAAGCACTTCGTCGAACAAGGGAATTGCCAGGCCGATTCGGGCAATGTGATTCGGCGAATTGGAAAGTTCCGATTTGGATTTCGTATTTCTTGCATCCTGGAAAGAATAACTGATGTACCCATGCAGCGAAGAAGAGAGCCGGAAATCCAGTTGCCCTTCAATACCCCAGGCGGCCGCACGCTCGATATTCTTGAAATGCAGAAGGGAATCCGAAAGATCCATTTCCTGATCAATGAGATTCCACAGCTGATAATTGTAGACTGACGCGACGCCGTGGAGAAACTCTCCGAATCGTCTCTCCCAAATAAACTCCAGCGTTCGGATTTTCTCAGAACGGAGCTTCGGATTCGTCTTGAATACTCCCGCCTCTTCATAGTGAAGCTCATACATGTTCGGAGTCCTGAAGGCATCTCCCAGGATGGCCTTGAATGTTCCGAGGCTTTGCGAATTATAGACGGCCGCGCCGCGAGGTACAACCGAACCTTCGATCTGAGAATGGCGATCCCAACGAACACCAATGGTCACGGCCAGATCGTCGAGAACCTGGAATTCATCCTGAGCATACAAGGAGTACATCGTGAAGGGAAAGTCGTTGTCAAAATAGACGCCGTCAGCATCCTGTTGCCGGTAATCGGTCTTGTCGTTTCTCGTGACTTCGATTCCCGCCATTACCCTGTGTGATGTCGCAAGATCCCACCGCAATTGGACCTCACCACCATACCAGAAGCCGTGATTAGCGTCGGAGAACAGCAGCTCATAGGGGTAATCACCCTCATAAAGATACCGGTCAACAAACGCTCGGGCCAGGAGGCCCATGTCAAACGACACCGCGTCGTCGTACTGTATCTCCGCGAATCCTCTCAGGTCGCGGGTCTGCGCCCTTCGATCATTGAACACGGTCCCGAAAGAGGCAGTGGGGATTCCCTTTCTCCGATCAGCCAAGGCGCCGTGAAGTTCGAATGCCTTCCACATGACTGAAGCCTGTGCGTAGTAATAGCGCTCCCAATCCACACCGCTCGCCACGCCGCGAGCCGTGGAGTCTGTATCGAATTCCTTGAAATAGAGATCCTGGCCGCGAAGATCTCCAATCCGGGCAAACGCGGTCACGTCAATATCGTTTTCAAACCGTTGGCCATAGAGAAGACTCCCTGCCTTGTTTCCATAACTCCCAGTTTCACCGGATACCTGGAATCCGTCGACGTTCTCCCCGGTTTTCGTCACGATGTTGATAACGCCGAAAACTGCGCCGCTTCCGTACAGGGCAGACCCGGGGCCTCGAACGATCTCAATGCGGTCAATCGACTCCATAGGGATTCCGAATTCATTTCCCACATATGAGGACCCGTAGAAATTCTCATTGAGCTTATGTCCGTTCAAGAGCAGGAGAATCCGGTTATTGTAGTCACCCGGCCTGCTGAAACCCCGAACGCCGACAAAGATGTAGTTGCGGTCGTTGCTGCTGTAGAATCCGCGGACTGATCCAAGGGCTTCCTCGATTGTGCGGTATCCGTGGCTCTGAATGTCCGTTGAGGTAAGAATCGTCACCGCGGCGGGAGCTTCGGTCGTCGTTTGCCAATGCCGCGCAGCAGTGTTGATCTTGATGTTAAGGAGCGAGTCCAGATAGTTGCCGCTTCCTTGCAAATCCTGCGCGGGTGCACTGCACACGAGCATGGCGAGCGTCATGAACAAGGCGTACCAGCGATTTTTCATCGATCCTCCATCTTGCAGGAACAAAGCAAAGAGAAATCCTTCGTTACAATATGAACGTGAAGTGGAACGATGCTGCGGTTTACGGCGATGGTGGGAGGATACACAGTGACGGCTGAACCGATGCGGAACTGCGCGATTCAGGAAAGCTTCTTAGCCCATCACCGCGTGAAGTGTCAAAACGCATGCCACCGTCATCAGCTTGGGATTCCCGACGCCGTACTGCCCTTTTGCGATGGTTCTGGGTATGAGAAATCCTGCGATTTCCCGATTTTTGTTTTCCCCTCGCAGAATGAAGAATCTTCCACAATCACAGAATTCTGCTAATAGGAACTGACAGTCCATTGCCGGTCGAACGGAAGTCGACAGTTGGCTCCACCCAATCTGAGTTGTTCGTTCTCATCGCACAGGTCTTCTCATGTCGTCGTTTCCATCCCTCGCATAGAACCTCGTCATAAGCGTGCCGAGACAAATCCTGCCTGTCTCGATTTCGCAAGACATTCTTTCAGCATTCTCCGAGAATTCTAGGGCGAAATCAGCAAACTTGGCGTCGAGACTTGAATTCGCGGATCAATATGAGACATGCGAGTTTGTAGAATCTGCACGACAGCGCCAAGTGAGCTTTTCCCACTTCAGCAATTCGTGCTTTATTCCCACCAAAAACACACTCAACGCTACGGATCAATCCAGCAACTCCGGGCATTCAAGTTGCCACAAATCCGCTCGAGATTACATTGGAGGAGGTATGAGCACCAACCGCCCAGTACTTAGAATCCACACTCACGAGCTTGCACCAGCGGCCTCAGAGGAATCATGGAGAGGGTTCACGAACATCAGTCTTGTTCATACCTTGGTGGATTCTCTTTGGGAGAATTCGGAAGTCGGCATGAGGCTGACTGATGACCGGGGGTTCGTGGTTGCAGTCAACTCAGCGTTTTGCACAATTGTCAAGAGATTGGCAGAAGAGATCGTCGGACGCCCGTTCTATGACCTGGGCAGGAACGGCCACGCCGAAGAGGCATACAAGCGCATGTATCGAATGAGTTTCCGAAAGGCAGGAGCGGGTCCTTTATTGGAATCAGATGTGAAGTTGTCTGGTGAGGACGGAAGAGGCTATGACGTCGAAAGTTCACTGGTGAAGAGTGAGGATGGCCGAGTGCTTCTTCTCAGCACATTCAAGAGAACGGCGAGGCGGGGAAACGACGATACCGTTTCAGAACCGGAGCGGCAACTTCGAATGGCCTTTGACAAGATTCCGGATGTTCTCTTTGTTCTCGATCGAAACGGCGCCATGAAATCTGTTAATCCTGCATTCGAGAAGAAGACCGGCTGGAAAGCCGACGAATGGGTGGGAAAGAGTTTCCGCGAGCTTCTCCATCCCGACGACCTCGCAATTGCCTGGAGGAGCTTTCGGGATCATCTGAGAGGGAAGGAACCACATCCTGTCCGATTACGGGTTGCAACAAAATCAGGTCGGTACTCTACGGGTGAGTTCTCATGGTCGTCCCTCATTGAGGATGGGAAGATCGCTCTCATCCTAGGCGTCGCGCGAGACGTTACGGAACGAATAGCCGAGGAGGAGCGCTCAACGCGCGAACGACATCTGCTGCGGACACTCATCGACAATCTCCCCGATCTCATCTTCTTCAAAGACTCCGAAGGACGTTATCTTTTGAGTAACCAGGCTCACCTGCGTTCCCTCGGCCTGGAGCGACTCGAAGAAGCTGTTGGGAAAACGACATTTGATTTCAATCCGGCGGAGCTCGCGCAGCAATATCACGCAGACGAGATGAAGATCGTGCGCACATGCAAACCCATTCTGGGACGTGAAGAGTGGGCGCTCCATCGGGACACCGGCGAACGTCGACTTCATCTGACCAACAAAATCCCTCTCCAGAATCACGAGGGCGTGGTAACCGGGATTGTCGGCATCAGTCGGGATATCACGGACCAAAAGAAGATCGAGGAAGCTCTTCTCCAGAGCGAGGCGAAATACCGAAGCCTTTTCCAGAATGCCGTCCAACCGATGTTTCAGACATCGCTGGAGGGTAAATTGCTGAATGCAAACAACGCCCTTCTCAAGTTACTGGGATATGAGAACTTCTTTGAATTGGTAGAAATCGAAGTTCCAAGCCTGTATGTTCGACCGGAGCAACGAGGCGAAATCAAACAAGTGCTGGAATCAAAAGGGTACATCAGCGGAATGGAAATTGAGCTCAAGAGAAAGAACGGCAATATCGTCACGGTGCTGGAATATTCCCGCGCGTTGAAAGACGAGAAGGGGAATATCACGGGGTTTGAGGGAATTCTGGAAGATATCACGGTTCGCAAGGCCCTGGAACAGAAGCTCTCCCACTACCTTGAAGCTCTGGAGCAATCTCAGAAAGAACAGGTGCGGCTCAACGCGGAGAAGAACCGGCTCTTCTCCGTTCTTTCGCATGACCTTCGCTCCCCCTTCGGAAGCATCCTGGGCTTCTGCGAAGTTCTTCTGACTGACGGAGATAATCTCTCCGAAGCGGAAAAGAAGCAATTTGTCGGATACATCAAAGAGGGAGCCGAGGATCAGCTCGCACTGGTCAACAACCTGCTGGATTGGTCGCGGTTTGAGACCGGTCGCGTCAAGATGGAATTGAAAGCGCTCACTCTTGACAAAATTGCGGGAAAAAGCATCACCGGACTTCTTGGTACCGCCACGAAGAAAGGGATCAAACTCACATCAACCTTGACTGAAGACCTTGCCGTCCAGGGTGACGAACAGTTCCTCAAGCAGGTTTTTGACAATCTCCTCGGCAATGCCCTGAAGTTCACACCTGCCGGGGGCGCCATTTCGGTCGATCTCATCAATCAGAACGATTCCGCGATTGTAGTCGCGATCAAGGACACGGGCATCGGAATACCGGCCGAGGACATTTCAAAACTCTTCAAAGCCGAGGAGAAATATACCCGAAAAGGCCTTGAAGGGGAAAAAGGCACGGGACTCGGGCTCCCAGTCTGCCGGGAAATCATGGAGAAGCATGGCGGAAGCATTGAGGTAGAAAGCGAACCGGGAAGAGGCACAACCTTCAAGCTCACATTCATCAACGGAACACCCCGGGTCGGCGTGAACATTCTCGTTGTTGACGACGAAGAAGGATCACGCGTCCTTCATGGACGGTACATCCAACGACTTCTTCCGAAATCGAACATCATCTATGCTTCGAACGGCCGGGAGGCCATCGAGCAGGCTCTTCGACTGAGACCTCATGCGGTCGTTACTGATTACGCCATGCCTGAAATGGACGGTTACGAATTGCTTACCGAACTTAAGCGATATGCCGAGACAAAGAACATTCCCGTCATCATCATCACAGGCGACGATTCAAAGGCAAGTTCAGAAACCATGAGACTTGCCGGCGCGTTTGCAGTTTTGTCAAAGCCCGTCAAGCTTGAAACACTCGAAACGGAATTCCGACGGGGAATCATTCCTCAATCAGAAGGAACTTCTGCGTCAAAGGCGCAATGATTCTCACTCGTATGGGTAGCCAAACAGAGCTGCTCATGCCCCTTCATGCTCTTGCCTCGATTACACGCTGTACCGAAGGCGCACAAGCCACCATCCACATCCAAATCGGTGTAACGGAAGAACCTCAGGAGAGATTCTGTTTCAGGAGGGCTGAATCAATGGGGAAATTCAGGTTGAAGAGGAGGTCATCGGGGAATGGCGGGAAGGCGGCCTGAAGTGGAACGTACGTTACCTGGCACATATCAAGAAACTCACCGACTTTCCTGCCGCCGAAGCCGAGAAACGCGTTGAGTTGGCTCAGACACGAGGAGCTGTAAACACCTAACAGGGGCTGAATCGTGCGTTCGGACCGTGCGACCGTAATCTGCGACTGAAGAATATCGTGCCTCGAGAGAAGAAACCGAATGAGATCGGGTGTGATAGAAGGAAGGTCACAGGCAGAGATGACGGTGTCGGTCTTCAGGTGCATCAATGCGCTTTGGATTCCTCCGAGCGGTCCCTGATTCGTTACGACATCGGGGATCCACCGAACCCCGACAGACGCGAACTTGCTGCTCTCACCTCCCACAATAATAACCTCGCTACAGACATCCTGCAGCACATTGGCAATCCGCCCGATGAGAGGCTTTCCCCCTATCTGCAAAAGGGCCTTATCCTCTCCCATCCGCCGGCTTTTTCCTCCGGCAAGAATCGCGCCGGGGATGGGGTACGTCGTCGTCACGGCGGCCTACCTTTTCCTCTCTTGCGGCCTTTCCTTTTCCAGCACGTCATCGATCCAACTGAGAGCGGCCATCATGGAGGGGAGGCCAATCGTTGGCAGGGCGAGAATAACGGCATGCTTCATTTCATCGACAGTGACGCCCGCCGCCAACGCCTTCCTCGCGTGTGAATGAACTGCACCTTCAAGCCGCGCGCCGGTGGAAATCCCAAGTTTGATCAATGCCCGGGTTTTCTCGTCCAAAGGGCCGGCGCGGTGTACAGCGTCACCGAGCGCGTTGTACCCTTTTGCTACCTCCGGGTGTTTGTCCATAAATGCTTGAAATCGTTTCGGGATGCCCGACATGTGCTATCCTTTCAATTGAGGAATAAGATGACGGTCCCGGCATCAGAACGAAACGGACATGGCAAGAAAACCCCAGAAACTAGTGCTGGCTCCGCCGAATCGATCACGCATGATCTTTCCGGGCAGGAACGCCGCCACGCCACTGTCCAACACCATCGCTTCGTTCATTCTGTACGACACAATCGGCTTCATGGCCCAGCAGCCGCGGATCACTCTCTTGACGAAAATAATGGAGCCAGATATTCGTCACAAAGGCTTGCGTGATATTCAGCGTCCCCCGTGCGTTCAGGTCCGCCAATCCCCGATCAGCTGTGTTGGCCGGGAGTCCTGTGAAATAGTCCATGAAGCCGTAAAACTTGTGCCCGGTATGAAACATCAGATCGAAAGACCCGTGTTTTGTGGAACCTGGCTTCGTACCCGACAGTCGCTCATACCCGAGACCGAGTCGCCGTACTGGCGACTCTTCAAATGTATAGCTTAATGATCCTGCAAGCAAATATGCGGAGACGGTAAGACCGCGTCTTGTCCCCGCTTGCAACAACGTTCTTACGAACCGCATGGATGTCCTAAGAATGTGAAGTCGGTTAGACAGACTGCTCCAGTTTTTCCAGCATAAGAAGCAGGTCGCTTTTAGTGCTGCATGCCGCCCCGTCAGTCTCGACCTGCCTGAAGCGATGAAGAAGGCGGGTCTGTTCATTTTCCGTGAAGTGCTGGTCAGCCATCACGAAGAGGACATTGTCCTCTTTGGCAATATGATCCCGAAGAAGCCCGCTGAACATCCGTGCGCTCTCTGCCAGATCGCGACCAGCTTCCACGGAACCATTGCGAAATCCCCCGAGCGCTCTTTTCATGGAAGATACCAACGACCGTCCCATCTCGTGCTCATGGAGCATGACACCAAGGGGACCAACGGATCGCGGGAATCCTTTCTCTTCCATGGCGGGAAAGAGAAGCGTTTCTTCTTTTTGATGATGACATCCATCCGCGAACTTCTGAATAAAGAGGATGGACTTCTCGAGCAGGTCCGGCGAAACAGCCTCTCCCCTCTCGAGTTTACCGGCCGCCCGGTCCAAGACATTCAGCAGACGTTCTATTGCACGGTGTTCTTCTTTGAGTATGTCAGTAGGTTTCATTGTTTTTTCCGTTTCGACAATCTGCAGAGAATTCGATATTTATTGTTCGTTTGGGATCTTGGAATTAGGAATTCGGATTCAGGCGTGGTATCCGAGGCTTTCAATGAGCATTGGATCCTTCGAGGGGATGAGACTTGCCCGCGACAATGATCGAACAGTGACGGCAACAACGATACCCGCCCCGCTGACCACCGGAGCAATCTCCCACAAGCTGATTTGCGGCGAATCGGGCATGAAGGGAGGGAGAATCATCCAGAAGAGATCAATCCAGTGCCCCACAAGAATAACAATGCAGATCTTCAGGAGCAGCCCTTCATTTCGCTTGGCCGACTGCGACATCAGTGCCGTGAAAGGGATGACCCAGTTGAAAAGGATATTTAGAATAGTGAAGGTGCCCCAGCCGGCGGTCTCGCGCCGGATGAAATACGTTGTCTCTTCCGGAATGTTCGCATACCAAATCAGGAGATACTGGCTGAACCATATGTACATCCAGAACGTACTGAAGGCAAAAATGAGACGACCAAGATCGTGAAGATGATCTTCCCTGACAAATTCCCGCAAGTATCCTTTTCTTCTCAGAAGAATGACCCCCACCGTCACTGCGGCCAATCCGGCCAGGAATGTCCCGGAAAAATTGTAGATGCCATAGATCGTGCTGTACCAGTGCGGTTCAAGAGACATGAGCCAGTCCATGCTGGCCATCCAGAACGTCAGTGCGAAGACCACGATAAACAGGCCTGCATACCTCCTGTTGCGAAGCGTCAATTCGACTTCACCCGTAAAATCCTGACGACGTGAAGTCCGAACAAGGAGAGCGGTAAACAATGACCAAAGCGCGACATAAAGAACTGTCCGAATCGAAAAGAATGGGATATTGAGCCAAAATGATTTCGACTCAAGGACGGTATCGTGAGACACAACGGCTGTGTGTGACCATTCGTAGAGCTCGTGAACGGCCGGTAAGAGGAGGATCATTACAACTCCTCCGGCGTAGACATTGGAAGCAAGTGCCTCCGGAACGCGTCGGATGACAGTTGCCCACCCGGCATTGGAAACAGAAACGAAGGCTATGAAAAGAGCCGCTCCAAGGCCAATCCCTAAAACATAGTAACCGGCAAGAAGGCTGCTTGCCAGTGTCCGTTGAGGGGCGAAAACCAGGCCAAGTATCACACCCGCAATCCCGGCTGCCCCAAGAAACTGTATCCAAAGGGAAGTCCTTTTTGAAATCCGAATTGAGAGATGCTCTGTTGATGCTATCATTGAGTTTGCGTCGCCGATTGTTGTTTTGGAGCGGATGCCTGCTGTTTCATCGCTGTTGCTTGAAGTGACCGAACATGAAGAAGGGCCCTCCATCGATCATCCCGTGAAATCTGGGAAGCAAGAGAAGGCATGTTCCTTTTCCCAAATGTAATCGTATGAAAGATCTGCCCGTCCTTCTGGGCAAGGATTGCCGGAGAAGTCAGTGACGGAGGGGGCGGAAAACCGTACCTCGTGATTGTTCCATCACCCGACCCGGCCGCACCATGGCACGGTTGACAGAAGGTCCGAAAAACCTCCATCCCGCGCTCGGCATCCCTGACGCTGTCCTGAGAAAACGGATTCCACAGTTCGTTCCCTGCCCGAATAGCATCGGCATCAGTTGTTTCGTACGGGAGAGGGAGAAATCCCCTCGGAATTGCACCTTTGACGGACACACGGGCCGCAGCGCCGTCGGCAAAATTCGGACTCGCAGCCTGCGCATCAAAGGGAATTGAATAATACATCTCGGGCAGGAAGACGAAATTCGGCTGTGTCGGGTCTCGACGCAGGCTCCACGTCACCGCGGCTGCGGCAAGCAGCAACACGAGAAGAATCAGATTGACCTTCCCCCTGCTCATGATTCCTCCTCGAGCCTTTCTTCCACCTCAACACAATGATACTGATCGCACAATTCAGCTGCCTGAAGGGGATCGAACGACGCGTCGTTCTCAACCAGAACCAGTGCATGGCGATCGTTCGTTACGCGATTGAAGCTCATCAAGGGCTTCTTGCCGGGGCGAAGTCGGCTGATCAACAGGAAGGCAGCAACGGTTCCCAGGCCTGCGAACAGAACCGTGATTTCGAATGTCACAGGAACAAAGGCGGGAATTGAAGCAAGCGGTTTTCCGCCGACGTTCACGGGCCAATCGAAGGCCGACGTCCAGATTTGAAACCAGAGTTTTGCCGTCGCACCCAGCAGGGCGAATCCGAGACAGATCCAGGGAAGCCGCGACTTCCGGAGCCCCATCGCTTTGTCCAGCCCATGGACAGCGTAGGGTGTATAGACATCCCGGATTTCGTACCCCTGCTCCCTCGCCGCCCGCGTAACGCCGAGAATGTCTTCTTCCTGCTCAAAGTATGCCACGAAGAGTCGTTTGCTCATGGTGTGCCTCCCTGAACCCCGGAACCCAATTGCACAGGGGTCTTGATGCTCTTAGTCCCACCTGCTTCCTCACCTGCCACATGGATCCCTTTTCTTCCGTAGGAAAGCACTCCTTTCACCTCGCCGATCGCGATCATTGGAAGAAATCTGGCAAGAATCAGAAAGAGAGTGAAAAACAATCCGAAGCTGCCGATCAACGTTGCCAATTCGACCAGGGTGGGGGCATAGTTGTCCCAGCTGGCGGGAAGATAATCCCTTGTAAGAGAGATCGTGATAATGACAAATCGTTCGAACCACATTCCCACGTTGATAAGAATGGAGAGGATGAACACAAGGGCAACGTTCCTCCGAATTTTTCTAAACCAGAGGAACTGCGGCGTCACAACATTGCAGCTCACCATGATCCAGTATGCCCACGCATAGGGGCCAAGCATGCGGTTGACAAACGCAAACCGTTCGTATTCATTTCCGGAATAGAAAGAGACGAACAACTCCGTCATGTAGGCCATTGCAACGATGCCACCCGTCGCTATGATGATCTTGCTCATCGATTCAATATGGTGCAGCGTGATGTATTCTTCGAAATGCAGAACTGAACGGGCAATGATCATGAGAGTCAGCACCATGGCAAAGCCCGAGAAAACGGCACCGGCAACGAAATACGGAGGAAAAATAGTCGTGTGCCAGCCGGGAATGACCGACGTGGCAAAATCCCAGCTGACAATTGTGTGCACAGAAACAACCAGCGGCGTTGCCAGTCCTGCCAGAAGCAAATATACGGTTTCGTACCGCTGCCACGTTTTGGTCGATCCATCCCAGCCGAAACTGAAAAAACCATACAGTGTTTTCTTGACCTTTGACACTGCCCTGTCGCGAAGAGTGGCAAAATCGGGAATAAGTCCGACGTACCAGAATACAAGCGAGATCGTGAAATAGGTGCCGATGGCAAACATATCCCACACGAGCGGCGACCGAAAGTTGATCCACAGCGGGCCGCGAAAATTCGGGTATGGAATGACCCAAAAGGCAAGCCATGGTCGCCCCATGTGAATGATCGGAAAAATACCGGCACAGATGACGGCAAAGATTGTCATTGCCTCTGCCGAGCGATTGACCGAGGTTCGCCACCGTTGACGGAAGAGAAAGAGAATCGCCGAAATCAATGTTCCGGCATGCCCAATGCCGATCCAAAACACGAAATTCGTAATGTCAAACGCCCAGCCGACGGTATTATTGAGCCCCCATGTTCCAATCCCGGTGAAAAGCTGATATATCACCGCAAGAACACCAAGCGTGAACATCGAGAGGCTCACGGCGATGGCAAACCACCATGCTATCCCGGGTCCCCTGTCGAGCGGCGTGCAGACATCTTCCGTGACCTGCGCTGCGGTCTTGTTCCCGAGAATCAGCGGCGACCGCAAGAGCGAAATGCCATCAGCCATGGGAAGTTTCTCCTGTTTGTTCTGACCGATTGCGAACCATGGTCATATAGCCAACCGACGGCCTCGTCTCGAGTTCGGCAAGGATGTTGAAACTGCGCCGGTCGGCCATCTTCTTTTTTACGAGGCTGGCAGGATCGTTCATGTCACCAAAGACAATTGCCTGCGCAGGACACGATTGCTGGCACGCCGTTTTGATGGCGCCATCAGCTACTGCTTTCCCATTTTTCTTTGCCTCGATCTTCTGTTCCAGAATTCGTTGCACACATAAGGAGCATTTTTCCATGATTCCCCGCGAACGTACTGTAACGTCGGGATTTAGAACCATGTTCTGTTTGGCATCATCATGGGCGTAGTCAAACCAGTTGAACCGGCGAATCTTGTAGGGACAATTGTTGGCACAATACCTCGTGCCCACACAACGGTTGTACACCTGCTGATTCAAACCTTCTTCGCTGTGAACGGTGGCAAGCACGGGGCAAACAGTTTCACACGGGGCGTTGTCGCAGTGCTGGCACATCATCGGTTGATGCGCAACGTCCAGATCACCATCATGATCCACAAAATACCGGTCAATCCGAATCCAGTGCAATTCACGATTTCGAAGAACCTCATCCTTCCCCACCACGGGAATGTTGTTCTCTGCCTGACAGCTGACGACACAGGCGGCACATCCCGTGCAGGCATTCAGGTCGACGATCATTCCCCAACGCGCCCCCTTGTATTCGTGCTGTTCAGGCCACATACTCTGCGACTTGTGTTCAGGTCCGCTGCCCGCGGAAGGATTCGCAGCATAAGCAGCGAGAGTTGCATATCGAATCAATGGTCTCCTCGCTTCGGTCCCTTGCGCGAGGAGCGGCGGAGTATCGATTGACTGATATGTCTGCGTGCATGCCAATGCCTGCTGACGGCCCGTTTTTTCGATCCGGACACCCTGACGTTCATACAGAAGCTGCCCATCCAGCAACTGAAGGGCGGGGGCCGCGTTTACTCCGACTAGTCCGTCAGGACCAACAGACGGCTTTCCTTCGAGCCATTGCGGCCCGATTTTGGCAAACCGTTCGGTTCCTTTTCTGCCATAACCCAGCGCAACGGAAACCACCGAATCCGGCTGACCCGGCTGAATCCAAACCGGTACTTCGAGTGTGACCGCTGGATCCGCATCTGCGACCGTGAGGCGAATGATGTCCCCGGATGCAAGTCTGAGGTTGTTTGCCGCAACATCCGAGATGATGGCGTAGTTATCCCATGTGACCTTGGTGATTGGATCCGGCACTTCCTGAAGCCAGGCATTGTGCGCGTGGCGCCCATCACCCATTGACACTTTAGGATAGAGGACGAGCTCGAATCGTTCACCTTGTGCCGCGGTTGACACAACATTCCGGGCCGATCGTGAATCGAACGCCCCTTTCCTATGCTGCCTCGCGGCCACGACGGCAAATCCATCATGAACCGACTGATTCCAGAATGACTGGAAATTCTTCTCCATGGTCTGACGTGAGAAGACGGTCGTTCGCCATTCCTCCCGAATCAGCCCAAGCACCGACGAAGGTTTCCCCAACCACGCCGACAGACTTTCCGTAAGAGCCCTGGTGTTCTCCAACGGAGCGATTGTTGGCTGCGTGAGCGAAACCACTCCTGCAACGGCTTCCGTGTCGCTCCACGACGAAAGCGGATGCGGCTCGGGGCAAACGAATGCTGCCCGATGCGCAGTTTCGTCGATTCGCTCGGCAAAACTCACCACGAGCGGCACTCCGGCAAGAAGCTCCCCGATTTCCTTCCCACCCGGCAGGTCGTACACAGGGTTGACTCCGTGAATGAACAGTGCTCCAATCTTCTCTCCTCTAAGATCCGCCAACAGGTCTTCCAATGCTTTGTCATTTGACTGATGCTGATAGGAGGGAGATTGGACATCCAGCGTTTTGCCGTAGTTCCCGAGCACCTCATTGATGGCATTGGTGAGAATCTGACTCGCCACGTCATTCGAGCCGCACACAACAAGAGATTCTCCCCTCGCCGACCGAAGTCGGTCGGCAAGCTCGTTCAGAAACAGCATGTGAGAGGATTCACCCGGTTTGGCCCTTGTCGTTTTCCCCTCAAGCAATGAGAGAAGTCCCTTCAGCAAAGAAACTCTGTCGGACGGAGAGATCGCGTATCGCTTGTCCGCCCTCCCGCCTGTCAACGAAAGGCGCGATTCGATCTGAACATGGTACGAACACTGCGGCGGGTCACCCTCGAGCGTGCGTCCGGAACGATAGGCAGCTGTGAACTCTACAGGGGAAATCCAGGTTCCGAGAAAATCCGCCTCGACTCCGACGATGACATCCGCCCGTTCAAACCGATAGCGAGGCAGGACGCGGATTCCGTGTGTCCGCTCATGTGCTTCCAGAATTCCCGACCGGGAAACCGGATCATAGATGACGTGCTTCCCATCTTTGAACGAAGCTAGAAACCTCTTCACGAGTGCGAGAGCTGTGGGGCTAGTCAAAGACCCGCTCAGTAACCGGACGGCCTTGTTGCCTGTTCTGATTTCCTTCAATCGATCCATGAGCTTTTGATCCAACGTCTGCCAGTCAGTTGGCGCGCCGTTGATCATGGGATTGGCCAACCGTTGAGAATCGTAAAGACCAAGCAGTTGTGCCTGTCCAATGGCGCAGAGGCCGCCGCAAGAGATCGGATGATCCGGATTCCCCTCGATTTTGATCGGACGACCGTCACGGTTCTTGACAAGGATGCCGCAGCCTGCATTGCATCCGGCGCAGGTTGAGGCATACCAGTATGCCTTCCCCGGTGTGATTTCTTCCGGTTTGATCAGATAGGGAATTGCTTTTTCAACACGTGCCTGCTCGCAGCCGGTTAGTGCGACGCCGGCAAATGTGAATCCTGCCAGCCTGAGAAACTCCCGGCGATCAAACGAGGACGCGACCGTATCGTGATCTGCTGATGACTCTGCGGTGTTGAGATGAAAGTCGCTCATAAGCCTGGATTTCTCTGCATGCCGTTCAGTAGTGGCATGTGACACAGTCGGTTGATGCTTTCACTGGTTTCCCTTTGACCCCCAGCGCATTCGAGCTGCGGTGGCAATTCACACACCATCCCATCGTCAGATCGCTCACTTGACGCACACGCTCCATCGTCTGGACTTCGCCATGACATGTCTGACAATCGAGTGATGCGCTCACATGAGCCCGGTGGTCGAAGTATGCGAAATCGGGAAGTAAGTGCACTCTCACCCACGTGATCCGGGTCTCCTTGGCTTTCGGGTCGCGTTGAAGCTCGGCATTGAGGCCGAGGGCAGTGTAGAGTTTCTGAAGTTCGGGAGAGACAATGCGCCGTGGCTTCCGTTGTTCTTTCACAGCTGCTTCATCTTCCGCACGAACCTGGTTGAACGGTGCAGTCACAAAACGATGACAATCCATGCAGACATTTGCCGAGGGGATTCCAGCCGTGCGGCTGATTTCTGCCCCGGTATGGCAGAACTTGCAGTCGATGCCCAACTCGCCCGCGTGGAGACGATGCGAGTACGCAATCGGTTGAACCGGTTCATACCCGATATTGTTTCCGGGTAAGGCATAGCTTTGCGAGAATGCCTGAATAAGAGTCAAAGCTGTAAAGCCCAGGCCAACCAACAGGAGGAGGGTTATGACATTGGTCTGCTTCATTTGTTTTCAGAATCAAGCTGAAATCGGAGCAGTTGCTTCTTCCGAGACAAGATCAAGTACGACTCATAGAAAAGTGATGACAAAAAGAAGAGACTCGTAATGACCCACGCGACCAGCCACGGAAGAAATTCTGCAACGTGTTCAAGGCATTTAAAACTCGTCTACCGCAACAGGTTCAAGCATCCGTTCACCGGTTGCAGATTGCACGGGTTCTTCTCTCATGTATTTCAGGATCCACATCATCGTCAACGCGAAAATGGCCAGGAAGATGAAAATGACGAATCCAATCGGATAGCCGGGCATCCCCAGGTCGCTCACAGCGAGACCCATCGCCAGCGGAATCAGAAAACCGCCGAAGGCTCCCAAGCCGCCCACCCATCCAGTCGCCCCTCCGACTGCACGCGGTACGAGTTGGGGGACCAGTTTAAAAACGGCTGCATTGCATATTCCCATTCCGAGCGCCATGAGGATGACGCCTGGAATCGCCAGCTGGTATACCTGTGACAATGTCATCATCAAAGCTCCCATCAGCATGATGAGCAGGGCGAGAACCCCTGTGTTTTCCCCTCCTTCTCTCAATCGGTCAGACAAGACGCCACCCGCGATCCGCACGAGAGAAGTCATGATCGAATAGCCCGCAGTGAGAACGCCGGCCATGACGGGACCGAAACCGTGGAATTGCATCCAGTAGGTTGGCAGCCAAGCCGTGAGCGCAATAAAGCCGCCGAATGTGGTAAAATAGATAGACACAAGTGCCCACGTTTGCCACGCCTTTGCAGAAGTCTGGAGACTTTTTCTGATCCCGCCGACCGGAAAGAGTTCCTGCCCTTTACTCTTCGCGAGATCC
>DATECW010000022.1:0-7478 GCA_035286705.1 Bacteroidota bacterium | reverse complement strand
ACATCGGAAGTGTGCGCAGAAAAGACCCTGGCCAACGTGAAGGTATTACTACGAACTTCTTCCGGCTTATGCCAAAGCCGATAGTACGTCAAGAAACAAATGACGAGCAGGAGTCCGCCTGCCGTGAGTATTGTTTTCTTCATTCAGCTATTAGTCGGTCATGGATGAATTTCCGTCGCTTTGTATTCCAAGAGGATTAAATGCAAATGATTCGATGTTCGACTCAACGAATCAGAATTCGTCGCTTTGCGGACGCAATTTGCGGCCTCAAACGCGCCATGGCATCGCCCGCTACTCTCCCGATGAATCAACCCTGGCAATCCTCTAATCCTGTAAATTCTGTCATTCCCGCTTCATCCCCTAAGGGGGATTGTGATTCGCAATCGGGCTTGTAGACCCCGGTTTTCAACCGGGGGCGTGGCCCGCAGGCATGGATGAGATCGCCCAATCTTCCATCCTCGTGTGTCAGGAGGTAACTCCTGACAGCACGGGGGGATGAGTAAGCGGTAAACCTCTGAACCCAGTCGGAATAGCATTCCGACCTACAAAGCCCTCAATGACCTTTTGACCCAGTCGGAATATCCCGCCACAAAGCGTGGCGGCAAAGACGTTTCCGCTGTTTTCTGCTTCCTGCCTACTCATTACCGCACACTGCCTACTCTCCCTTGACTTTTTACCGCTGACCTCTGATCCCTCACCTTACCAAAGCCATCTTCTTCGTTTCCACCAATCCTTGCCCTGAGCCTGTCGAAGGGCGGACTTCCAACCGCACAAAATAGATGCCGCTTGGATGGCCAACGGCATTCCAAATGGCACGATGCCTGCCGGCCGGAAGCTCCTCATCAACCAGCACAGCCGCCTCTCTTCCCAAAAGATCATACACTCTGAGCGACGTGAAACCTGAAACTTGAAGCGTGAAACCGATTTCCGTTTCCGGATTGAACGGATTTGGATAATTCTGATCCAGTAAAAAAGCTTCGGGAAGACCGCGTTCTGTCAAAACATTCACAGGACCCTCATTTGTGAATGCAATGTCGTCGACGATGAGTTCTGTCCCTACCTGCGAATTTGTCCCAAGGCCCGACGCTACCATGACGTAGAGCGAATCGGGCGTAGAACCGGATACGACGGCAATCGGGAATTCCAGATATGTATACTGACTGTACGACGAATCGATTTTGAACGTGCAGCTGTCTGTAGCCGCGATGACCGTATCACCCTTCATGAGTGCCACAATGATGAATGCTGTATCTCCTGTCATGATGGTTGACCTCACCCAGGCGCCAAATTTCGTAGGTGTCTGGGCAAAGTTGTACGCGGCCTGCATGATGGCAACCCCGGGCAGTGTTAAGAATCCCAGATCCAGGGTTTTCACTTTCATTGCATACGTACCCTGGTGGCCCGGAGTAACAGGTTCGACGCTGACCATAGGATAACCATTGGAGGTCTCCCAACCGACAGGGTTATAGTTCGTGTCAGGATCAGCCGCCCAGCTCTCAAATCCGGAGTTTGGGATCTGAGCCAACGAGAGCGAAGACAAGACCACAGTAAAACAAAGAAGTTGCAATATTCGCATGACTGCCTCCTTTTGAAAACGTTGCTCAACATCGTGAGTGAATCTTTGGCGTTTGTTTTCTTTTAAGCCCACGATTTCCCGTCCCGTTATGCGGGACGAGGTCCGTCGCTTTAGCAACGAGATCTCGATTCCGATCAATCGGAATCGGACTCGTCCTGACTTTGTCAGGACGGCTGACTCCTGAATTCTATCCTCTACCTTCTCCCGTCTCACCGATTTTCCCTTCAATCCTTCCCCATCATTCGAGTGGTACCATCTGTGAGTATCAGTGTGAATCAGCGAAATCTGCGTTCCTACAACCCCACCCTCACAAACAGATGCAACCCGACGTACGAATTATCCGGAACGTACGCTCCAAGGATGGCTGCTCCGGCGCCAAAATGCTCCGTGAAGTACCAGCACATGCGCATACCGATGGGGAATGCGACGCTGGCATAGGTCTCTGTGAAGACGCTTTGAGTAAATGTCAGCCAGTCGTAGCTGTAAAACGTGTTCTTAGCGCTAAAAATCCCGAGCCCGCCGGAAATCGTGAACTGCCCGCGTGAACTCCTCCACGATTTCTCAATTTGAAGAGCGATCGTTGAGGCGCTTTGTCCATTGCCCGGACCATAGAGTTGCAAGGGAGCGACTCTGCTCAGGTACAGGAGCCCGAAGTCCCCCCAGCGGGTTTCGGCGGCAACGTTCGCATGTATTCCCCGAAATCCGGAACCGATGGTGTGTAATGCCGGCGCTATCCCGTACCCGAAATCAATTCGCACATTTCGGATCTCCTGTGCGCTGACGGAAGCGGCCATCCCAAGCACAACGACCAACCAAGTAATTGCTCTCATGGCACACTCCTTCGTGCGAGCGTGCGAATCTGCTCAAGCTGACCTCTGTTCGCACCATACGGAAACCGAAAATGAAGCGCAAAATCCCGCCCCTCGGGTTCATCAAGAGGAAACCGAAACACCGATTGCGGGATCGATAATTCCCACGCGGCCCATGTGCCGATGCCCAACGCCCCCATGACCACCCCGAAGAACTGCGCAGTGTTATCATCCAACACCATGAAGGCGGCCGACGGGAGAAGCTGCGCGAAGACAACAATGTATATCCACGACCGGTCCTCACGGACATTCAAGGAAACGGTCTTAAGGGAAGCCGCGGGGATAGCGGTAAACGAATCTCCAAGCACGAACAAGGTGTCATTCTGCAAGGCGAGGAGCTCGACATTCTGTAATTTCCCCTCCGCAGAGGAAACGTCAGCCAGGGTACCGTACGCCGTGAGCTTCACATCCGGCCCGCTTCCCGCACATGCCGCAAGGCCCAGGACAACCCCACACAACAGCAATGCAAAGGCGGGAGTGCAGGGGGCCGATCTATCGGAGAGGGATTTTTTGAACATAGAATTGCTCTTTGATGGCACTGCGTTTTTGCCTCCAGAAATCCGCGAGGTCTCTGGAGATTTTCTGCGGATCCCTGATGTCAAACACGATGACGTCGTCTCGCGCCTTCAACCATTCCCCCCGAACCCATTCGATATAATACCCCTTGCTCCAGACAAAGAACGTCCGTGCACCGGGGTTCCGGGCGGCGGGCGCCTCAAATGTGAGATGAACGATGGTCCCGGGATAGGTCGGGAGGTAATCGTCGTCGTCTTTCCCCAGAAGCCGCACAATGGACCGATTGTCCGTCTCCCTGTTATTTGTCGCAGCTGCCGGAGCGAAGCCGGTCAGTTCGCTCACATCGTACCGTTGGTCGTCGTACCCGATCCAGTCGATAGCCCAGCTTTCGGGGAGAAAGGCAAAGCGGACACGAACGGTCTTCTTCCCGGGATCGACCGGAATCTGTACCGCCGTCTCCTTCCACGCGATCGGGCCGGTGTCGGAAATCCGTTCCGCCAATTCGAATTCACCGTCGTGCTCAACGAACACCTGAACGCCGGAATGCTCTTTATACCACCGATAGAGCCGCCAGGAATAGAGCGGGTTCTCATTGACCTTGCTTATCCAGTCCAACACCAATGACCCCTGGTTGCGCATCATGACGTCATACAATAAGACCGTATTCTGGAGAGTATTACGGCCCCGCAACGCAACCGTGATCACGGAACTGCCGCCAGGATTCCCGAATTCACATTCGATGTAGTCTAGCGTGCCTTTGGGAAGGAGGCCGCTTGTTGTTTCCTCATC
Source organism: Bacteroidota bacterium (assembly GCA_035286705.1). Lineage (GTDB taxonomy): Bacteria > Bacteroidota > Ignavibacteria > UBA10030 > UBA10030 > JACPLA01. The sequence goes on along the minus strand of DATECW010000022.1, from coordinate 3,728 downwards.
GCTTTCATGGCTCTCTGCGTCTCGCCTGATGACCGCCCCAAGGACATTTCGGCCGCTCATGGTCACAGCTGAGACAGGGGGCCTCGGTTTCAGTATGTGCACCGTCCCCGGTTCCACACCCGGATACGCCTCTGTCCCCGCGGGGTGATCGAGATATCGGACTTCGACCTGATTGATGTAGTGCGTTTCGAGGGCCTCGTTTCTGATGTCCAGCCGCAACGGAGCGCCGGAGGAAGGATCGACGTGAAGCCGGTCAAGATCGCCCGCTTCAAAGTACTTTCCGATGCTGTAGGAGAATCCCTCGGCCTCCAGTACCGGTGCCTCACCGTCGTAGGTGTAAAAGGTCGGGCACGACCCGAACAGGGCTTTGAGGAGGACGAGAGAACCGGCCAACGAGTAGACGGTGAATGTTGTGGCGGAGACAGCATTTCCTACCTCCCGCAATCCGGGCATTTCAACGGCGAAGTATTCCACGCCTGCAACGCTGTCGATGGGAATCTGCCACTCCCGTTCGGAGTCGGACAGGCGCGTCAGATCGTACTTCTGCGCAGACCCCGAAATCGTGTCGTTCCTGATGGTGAATCCCTTCCTGGCGAGGTACACAGAACCGTCAAAGGTATGGATCCTTGCAGACGCACTCACCTCCGTTCCTCGGAGGAGTTCGGCTTTCGTGATTCTCACCCGCCGCTCGACAGGGTCCGCGCAGGAGACCAGAAGAAGCAGAAGCGGTAGGAACACTGTGACGAAGAATCGCTGGCGTTGCAATCTCATTCCTCCTGGGGTTGACAATTCACATCTCCCGATATCCCTATAATCCGATCCCCCATGACCCGATGACCACATGACTCCATCAACACATTGTTACCGCAACGTCATCCCCGCGAAAAGCAGGGAAAGGTTGCGCCTGCCCGCCGTCTTTTTGGCGGGTCTACCGCTGACCTCCGACCTCTGACTTCTGACTTCTGACTTCTGGATTCTGAATTCTTACTTCTTCTGTCGCACAAGAACCGACGTGTCCGGATACGCCTTCTCATCATTGGCATATTGAATGACGACCTTCTGAAGTTCATCGGTCGACGCCGTGAGGACCATTTCTCGATTGTTGCGCCAGTGGGAGATCGTGAGTTTTCCGCTCTCGATCATCTTTTCCATCCAATCTCCTTCGAGCATAGCCATTCGCATGGTGTCTTTGCCAAGATCCATCCTGGCAATCATGTGCGTCGGCATGTCTGCATAATCGTTGCGATTACCGCCGGGATACAGATCCAGAAACCATGTCGTACCGAGTTTTCCGAGCTCCGCATTGTACACCGTCGTATCCCCGTCTTTCCCTTTTACCATCATGATGTATTTCTTATTTCCCCACTTCTCAAACGCGAAGGTTTCAGCCGATTCCACACTCTCCCACATCCCTATGAGTGTCGGATCGAAAACAATCTCTCCGTCATAAAACAGAGGCGAGAGCGACCGGACCGGGCAGCCGGGGGATAGAACAAGTACCACAGCAACGAACGCGACCAGCATCCTTTTCATGCATTCTCCAACAGTGAACAGTCAATAGCGGCAGAAGACAAAACAAAATTGCTTCATTGAATTCCGTGAATAAACCGTTAAAACGGTTTCGCTGGTGTTTTGTGAGTTTCCCTACCCCACAGCTACCTGTCCGCCGACCTGTCCGCCGGAGTTCGCTTCTTGAACGAAGGCGGAAGTTGTTTCCTCTACGTAGGCGGAAAAGCTGTGGGCAATTCCTCGGTTCTACCCCGCCAGCTTGGCAAGGTAGTTCGCCAACCTCTGGACCCAGTCGGAATAGCCGCATGCGCTCCCGACTTCGTTCAAAGAGCGAACTACGTCGGGCAAGCAACACGGCGCCTGCCTGCCGAAGTGATTACTCGATGTTCTAACAAATCAGAATGTTCGGCACGCAGGCAGGGCCAAGCCATTCCGACCTACAGAGCCTTTCGCCCCGTCCTTATTCAGCCTCCGAACTCCCCTTCTCTTCGTAAGAGAAGGCTTGCCCGCTCGACGAGTCGATCTACGATCCCGTAGGGAGTCGTCGACCGAGTTTTTTGGCGGGGGATGAGTTCGATCCTTCCGCGTCCTCAAGTGCGTCAGTTTGCTTCACTTGCTTCACTCCCGGTGTGTCTCACTGCAAAACAGCAAGCTCGCAAAGACACGTCCACCCCCGATGATCCGATGACCCGATAAAAATGCAAAACCTCCGTTCTTACCCAATCAATCCGGAGGTCCTCAAATCGCCATTTCAGTTCCTCCCTAACCGCTGGCGGGTCGATATTTTCATTTCCGCTTAATGTATATGGTCTCGCAGGGAAAAGCAATGATTCCTGCGAATGAATTTGGGGGATTCCCGAGCCGGGAATCTTGGGAGCGAATCTCAATTTGGCGATAATCCTTCAATCCTGTCCTTCCCGCTTTATCCCCGCGAAAGCGGGGAAAGGTTGCGCCTGCCCGCTCGACGAGTCGATCTACGATCCCGTAGGGAGTCGTCGACCGTCTTTTTGGCGGGTCTACCGCTGATCTCCGACCTCTGACTTCTGAATTCAGGCTTCACAATGAAAAAACCCGCAGCAACCAACCGATACCCGGCACTCTGCTACCGTGTCGATTAGCAGCATTCCGGTCATCGATAAGTCACCGCGGGTCTAAATTCCAAACCCTCCCTTGGCCGATGAACATTACAGAATATTGGGGAGAGATGCAATCTTGCCCCAGCGCACGTTTTTCCCATGAATGCAGAAGGCTACCTTCCGCACAGGTTTCGCTCAGCTGAAGGTAACCTTCTTCCAGATAGGCCCGCTGACCCTCTCCACCAAGTCGGAATTTCCCGCCACACAACGGCGCAGGCATTCCGACCTACAAAGCCCGCTCCTGATACCTGCTTTCCCATCCCCTAAGGGGGATTGTGATTCGCAATCGGGCTTGTAGACCCCGCCCGCCCGACCGAACATTGCGGTCCGACATGTCGGCCGTTCGGGCGGGGTTTTCAACCGGGGGCGTGGCCCGCAGGCATGGATGAGATCGCCCAAGCGGTAACCCGTTAAAACGGTTGCCAGTAAGTTTTGGGACAATCTTTATCCCACGGCTAAAGCCGTGGGGATTTCCTCGGTTCGGCTCGCCAGCTTGCCAAAGTAGTTCGCCAACCTTCAGACCCAGTCGGAATATCCCGCCACAAAGCGTGGCGGGCAAGCATTCCGACCTACAAAGCCCTCACTGACCTCTCCTCTCCCGTCTTACGCCCCACTCTTGCTCCTTGTGTGACCCAGTCGGAATGGCATTCCGACCTACAAGCCCAATTCTGACCTCTGTCCCCGCGTACGCGGGGATCTGATCTCTGACTTCTGACTCCTGCTTTCTCATCTCCCCATCATTTCACGACTCGAATCCCTGCCTTCCAACTCGCTCCAACTCAGCAAACTGTACCCAATCATTTCACGACTCGAATCCGCGTAATCCGCGTCAATCGGCGAAATCCGCGTAAACAAAAGAGGCGACCCGAAGGCCGCCTCCATTCACAATTAACCAATTTCCGCCGAGGGCGGATGCGCCGTTGGCGCAAACCGGTTAATCGATCAACCAATCAATCGCTTTAGTTATTCGACCACGATTTTGCATCGCTTGAAAAAGACTCCATCCTCTTGAAGGGCTTCTTCTTCTTGCCGAACGCGAAGGGTTTCTTCCCCCCGTGCCTTTTTCCCGAAGAATGCGATCCG
>DATECW010000021.1:0-15106 GCA_035286705.1 Bacteroidota bacterium | reverse complement strand
CCTGAATGCTGATGGCACGCCCAAGGCCGCGAAAGATATCTGGAACATCCTGGTCAAGGCCGGGGTCCCGAGATATGCGGAGCTTGTTTGCTTCTCGGATGATCCTGGTGAAGCGGCAGTCAACTATTTTATTCTCAAGCTGATGGGCTACCCCGATATAAAGGTGTTGGTGATTTAGCAGTCATTAACACTCTTCTTGGTTGGACATTGCCACAACCGGCCTCAGATCACATCTGGGGCTTTTTTTTGCTGAGGGATCATGCCTTACTTACGTTTTTGGGGGGTCACAGTCATGGGTGCGATGATGAAACGAATCCAAACCCCCAAAGCTTCGCCGGTATCATAGGGATGGAAAGTTCATACGCGTTGTTTCACGAGGTATGTGCCATTTCACCAGGAACGGAGAATTATGAAACGAGCAATCATCACGCTTCTCGGCATCATGTTGTTTTTTGTCGCGAGCGAAGTTCTCGCTCATCCCGGGTCCGGGATCGTCGTGGACAGGCAAGGGAACGTTTATTTCGTTGATACAGGGTCGGGCGTATATAAGATCGACGGGAATGGCAAACTTACGCGTCTTTCAGGGCCCGCCTATCACTGGATGGCGATCGATATCGATGGGCGATTGAAGAATGCGACACTGCCGTACTTCTCATCCGGTGATGCAACCGTTTCGCGTGTTGGTGCCGACCCAACCCTCCTGCTCTCCAGCGACTTTCCCGTCGTCGTCGGAAGCGATGGCAGCTTGTACTATCCCTGGCTTTCAGCCGGCAAACAATTACAGATTTTTCGCCTCACACCATCGGGAACCACGACATCCGAAAAGACGCTGCCCGCGAGCACCGAGAGCGGACCGCTCCGGTGGTTGAACGGCATGGCATTCGGACCGGACGGATCGCTTTACTATACGGAAAACAAAGCAATCCGGAGAATCACATCGCAGGGTAAGCTCATAACTGTTATTGACAGCGTGATGTTATCCGGGTGCGATTCGGTGCCTGAGGTGGAGGCGAATCAGGGGCCGTACTTGCGAGGCTTGGCTATTGACGCGCAGGGAATCGTCTACGTGGCTGCCACCGGTTGCCGGGCAGTCCTGAAAATTACCGCAGACAAGAAGGTCACGACCGTTCTGCGGACATCAAGCCCGTGGTCGCCGACCGGAGTCGCGCTCTTCGGCAGCGACCTGTACGTGCTTGAGTACTTTCACACTCCGGGAGATAACAGGCGGGAGTGGCTGCCGAGGGTTAGAAAAGTCGGTTCCGACGGCCGCGTGGTTACAGTTGCAGCCATCGACCGGCGATAGTCGAAGATCCCGACGATAGTAGCCAGGAATCAAGGTAGATCAAGAATTCATCATTGAATTGTCCTGTGGCCGGAAAGGCCGATTCTGAAAAGATTCGGCCTGTTTTTTTTCATGAACTCGAGTTGAACCTGCGGGGGTTGGCGATCTGAAAGGTATCCGACGGGGAGCATCATCTCACGGCTCGATGCAAAACTGTGAGAACAAGCTTGGTGTGTTGACAAAGCGACAATCCTAGACCCACCTCAATGTGAATGGATGGGAAGACCATCGTGCGAGTGGTCAACAATCTTGTGATGAGCTTCGCCGGCATTGTCTTCCGGGTCAATATGCACGACGACATTTCCGAGGTGCTTCAGTTGATGCAAAAGTTGATGTCGAACCTCTTTCGCGATCTCGTGCCCTTCCCGCACAGAAAGTTGGCGATACACAGCAATATTGAGTTCAGCATGGAGACGATGCCCGATCCATCGTGCGCGTGCTTCACCCACATCTTTGACTCCCTCGACATGACGGGCGCTATGAACGATTTCTTCGAGGACCTCAGGTTCCACACCGTCAAGCATCCTGGTGAAAACTACCTTACCCGAGTCCCAAACGACGAAGAGAATTGCAACGGTAATGGCAATTCCAACCAATGGATCCGCCATCGGATAGCCAATCCAAACTCCAACCGTTCCAAAGAGAACCGCTAAACTTGTCCAGCCGTCAACGCGGGCGTGATACCCATCTGCAATAAGTGCAGCGCTCCCGATTTCTTTTCCCACCTTGATTCTGAACAACGCAACTCCCTCGTTTCCCGCAAAACCAACAATCGAAGCAGCAATCACTGCCCATAAGTGGTTCACCTGTGAGGGATGAATGAAACGGTTAATGGCTTCATACCCGGCGACAACAGCGCTGAAGAGGATCGTCAAGATAACTGCGACGCCTGCCAGGTCCTCGACTCGACCGTATCCGAATGGAAATCGTTTGCTTGGCTTAAGTCGGGCAAAAGCAAAGGCTATCCACAGAGGAATCGCCGTTGCCGCGTCGCCGAAGTTATGAATCGTATCCGCCAGGAGCGCAATGCTGTTTGAAAGAAGCACAACAAGAATTTGAAGGAGTGCCGTAACAAACAGGATCACGAAAGACCATTTGACAGCCCAAATTCCACGCTGAGTTGCAGCAATTGCAGGGTCGATGGTGCCGTGAGAATGTCTGTGGTTCTGATGATCTGAGTGTTCGTGATGAGATTCCATTAAACCAACCCTTCAAAATGTAAACACTTTGTCAGCCTCAACGGTCCACTGAGCAAGCTCACCCATATTGCTGATCTCGATTCCCTCAAGCAGTTGCAGCGACCTGATACCTCGGGCATCCGCACAAGTTCCACATGCTCTCACTTTCCCTCCTTTTGAGATGACCGATTTGAGCATTCTTTCCATGTTGTAGTAACCCTGCGGGGTGTTCTGATTGGGAATTGCACAGGTGACTGCATCTGCCATTAAAAACACATTCACTTGAACGGTTGGATGATCTTTTTGAAGGGCCATAGCTAAGCGCATGGCGTTATAAGCTTTCTCGGTTCCGTATGGAGCGTCATTGATGAGAATCAGAACGTTCATTTGAATTCCTTCGATTGGTGTTCACACCTCAATGATGCTTCTTTTGGTCCTTTTTCTCCATCTGTCCCTTCTTCGGGTCGGCTGGCTTCATCTTCATCATGCCATGCCTCATCATGCCCCCGCCCATCATTTTCTTCATCATGGAGTGCATGTCACTGTCATCCATCATCTTCCCGCACATTGCCATCATGGAGCCGGAATCGGCTTTCGCATGATGCATCATTTTCTCCATCATCATCATCCGCATATGCTCATCGGAGACGATGCGATCCATGATCCTATCCATCATGGATGAATCTTTCTCCATTTCCATTACCTGCATCTGCTTGTGTTCGTCCTTTCCCATTTGCTTCATGTCTTGAGCTGAAGCTGAAACGAAGAGGGCGAACAAAACCGCAGAGAATGCCGCGAATTTGAATCGTTTCATCGTGATTGCTCCTTTCAGTTGAGTGTTACACTCCTTGAGGATCTCAAGGGCAGGGCACCGACTTCCTTTTTGAATTATTCAACTACTTTAAGAATGACCTTTCGCTCGAAGTAATTGCCAAGCATTCCCTTTCTGGGATTGCCTTTGATGGATTCACCTTTGGTGAGCATGACCTGCAACTGCAGTTCGGTTTCCTTCGCGTCATCGAGGGGCTGGATTGTCATTGGTAAAGCAGTGATGTTCGCTCCTTCGAATCCGGATACTTTGTCGCCGACGAGACGGCACGACATCTGGAGATTGACGGCCCACCCCGCGGCAAACTTCGAAACTGAGCTGGTCCGAATCCTTGCCGAATCAATATAGGTCCAGGCGTTTCGGTAGGGGGCCGGAGTCCCATCGTCCTGCGTTTGACCAATGACTGTGAGAACGGTTCTTTGCTGCCCTCTCTTTACCTCGAGGAGAAATGATCCGTCCGGCTGACGAAGGGATTTCATTGTCTCTTGATCAATAACATCGATGATGACGTTCTTCTCATCTGTCCACGGACCATTGTTCACGTGGCAGCTCATGCAGGACTTTGCTTTCCCCAGGATGCCGACTGCGGGCGGATACGAGAAAGCATTCTGTGTTAATGCCAGCGATATGAGAATGGCGAATGGAAGAAGTGCTATCGTTCTCATTTCTGTACTCCTTTGACGGTTTGTTCTGACTGCAAGTGAACTGAATTCTGCCTGTTGTGGCGAATTACATTTTGACAGGAATCCGCATGAGCTTGCAGCCGAGATTCATCATTGACCGTAATAACCGCTTCTTGAATCCGAACGGCGACAGCCACCATCGCTCAAACAGAACTTTACCAAAGTGCCACGCTCTGCCGATGTTGCGCAGCTCAAGTTTCGGCGATGGCTCCGCGAAGAAATCGCCAAAAGCAAAACCCGCCAGCCCTTCGCCGGCCTCCAACATACAGTACCCGGGTCCGCAAAATTCAGCTCTCGGAGTGATGCCGTTGATTTCATCGGCAATGCGGTGGGCAACAACCTCAGCTTGTGCGTGAGCAAACACACCGGCTTTCGGCAGCATCAGCGGCACATCGGGTTTCCAGCGACCCGGGATACTGATAGCACTTACATCACCGATCGCGTAAACGTTCTCGTGCTTCGTCTTGAGTGTGGAACGGTCAACGGGAACCCATCCCGCTTCGTTTGTCAAACCTGCCTCGCGCACAACCTTCGGCCCGCGGTGCGGCGGAATCGCGATCAACAGATCGTAGGGAATTGGCTGTTTGCCGTCAAAAGAGAGCGTGTGATTTTGAGAATCGACTGAAATGAGTTTGTGGAGTGGGTGAAAAGAAACTCCTTTTGACGTTAGCATCTGCGTGACCGCGTCGCCAAGTTGCGGTCCTGCGACTGGCATCGGTTGCGGTTCGGGAGTAAAGAGTTGAACTTGGACCTTCTCCCGAAGACCGCGTCCCCGAAAGTAATCCGCAATGAGCATGGCAGCTTCATGTGGAGCTCCGGGGCATTTGTAGGGAAGGGCGCTTACCACCAACGACACGGTACCGCCCGTGAACTGTGCAAGCGCCCCTTGGAGCCGCTTTGTTTCCTCAAATGTGTAAAACGAATGGGCGCTTTCTTTCAAGCCCGGAATTACTTCGGGCGCAAGCTCTGCGCCGAGTGCGATGACAAGGTAGTCGTACGTCAGCGCCCCCTGCGTTGTATTCACCTGCCGGCCGGCGATATCGATGGCAGTTACGTCTGCATAAATGACCTCGACGCCTTTGCGGACAAGCCGGCTGACAGGCATGACAATCTTCTCCGGCCGTCGATCACCGGTCATCAGCCAGAGAAAGGAGGGAGCGAACGCATGGTCTCGATTCTTCTCGACAATGATGATCTTGTGCGGGCCCGGCAATTTCCGCCGGAGTTCGTTGGCCGCAACGACCCCGCCGACACCGCCGCCCAAAATGAGAACCGTTTTTCCGTTCATGGTTTCAGCCCTTTGTTTGAACGAAAGACCTTTCCTTTCTGGTTGTGATTGTCCAGAAGAACCTCCCGCATCAGGTCGCATGCCTGAATGACCTTCGGGCTCGAGATTCGATAGTAGATGTTCACTCCCTCCCGGCGGGCCTCAAGGATTCCCGCATTTCTCATAAGCGAGAGGTGTTGCGAGACGTTCGCTTTGGGGATCTTCATTCTTTTTACGATGTCTCCCGCGGCCATTTCGTCATGTCGGAGGATGCTGAGGATCTCCAGCCGCTTAGGGTGGGAGAGAGTCTTGCAGACGTCGGCGTGAAGACGAAAGATCTGGTGGCTCATGGCGGTCGTTATCTCATAGTTTCATAGTTTAGGAACTTGGAAACAATGTATTGGACTTCTTTCTCATTTGCAATGAGCGTTCGATGGAATGTCTCAAAAAAATCCTCCCGGGCAATTCAGGAACCACTTGATCGCCATGACAGCGACCCTTCATGTCCCCCTTGGCGCATACATGATCAATGTGATGCCCACGATACAGATCGCTGCGCCAAGGAGGTCGAAGGTGTCGGGCACCTTCCGGTCAATCTGCCAACCCCAAAGAAGCGAAAGCACAACAAAGACGCCCCGTAGGCGGCGTAGATCCTTCCGAAATTCGGATAGGGTTGAAGCGTCGGCACGATCCCGTACAGAATAAGAACCAAGGCCCCAGCCAGACTCATCCAAGCCGGTTTTCCTTCCCTCAACCAGAGCCACACCAGGTACCCTCCGCCGATTTCACAAAGGCCCGCAAGAATGAACAGCATGATTGACTGGATGATCATTATTGTTTCCTCCAGATTCTCGACCCCGGCTCGTTCTCATGAAATAGCTTGCTTCCCTTGGTTACGAAAAAAGCGAGGGCACAGTAAACAAGAGACCAACCAAAAAGCACATCGCCCCATTCGATGGAGTGGGTGAAACTCTCCGGATAAAGGCCGATAAGGAAGTAGTCGTCAAAATATGTTTTCAACAAAACGAGCAGGGCAAACAGTATCCAGACAAACACTTCCCCTAATCTCTTTTTGACAGCCAATCCGATGGCAAAGGGGACAATGCACCACATGAAGGCATTACTAAGACTGAGGATCAGGTCTTTCCTGAGATGAGTGAATGCTCTGAGCAAGTGTTCTTCGACCAAGGTGTCCGGTATCTGTTCCGAAGCCTCAAGATAAAAAGCTACAAAAGCAAAGGTCGCCAGCACCGAAATTGCCGCGAGGCTCGTTAATTCGGCTCTTTGTTTTCGCACGTACCAATAGGCTAGTGCAACGCCGAGAATGCCAGAGGAGAAATAGACTATTTTGAATGTTTCAAATGTCATGGTACCTTCTCTTTGAATCCTCGTCCGAGCCAATCAAAAATCACCGGCAGAACGACCAGCGTCAACAGTGTTGAGGTGATCAATCCGCCAATCACGACCGTAGCCAGCGGCCGCTGGACTTCCGCACCTGCTGAGGTAGAGACCGCCATCGGAATGAACCCCAGGCTCGCTACGAGGGCTGTCGTCAAGACAGGCCTCAAGCGAGTTTCCGAACCTTTGATAACCGCATCCCGGACGTCCATTCCTTCCTTCAACAGCTTGTTGTAGTAGGAGAGCATGACAAGTCCGTTTAAAACCGCCACACCAAACAGTGCAATAAAGCCCACACCCGCCGAAATCGAAAACGGCATATCCCTGATCCATAACGCAACCACCCCGCCAATGACAGCGAGCGGAATTGCAGAGAAGATAATCAGGGCCTGCCGGATCGAGTTCACCGACATGAACAGCAGGAGAAAGATAAGAAACAGCGCAATCGGCACGACGACGGCCAGGCGATCGCGGGCACGCTCGAGGTTTTCAAACTCGCCGCCATACGTGATGGTATAGCCAACCGGTAGCTTGACCTTCTGACTGATTGCCGCCTTTACATCGTTCACAAAACTTTCTATATCACGCTCCCGCACGTTTGATTCGACTACCAGGTAGCGGCGTCCTGCGGAATGCGTGATCTCCGCGGGACCCTCGATGAGTTCAAATGCCGCTATATCACCAAGTCGGACACGCTGTGCATGCGGAGCAGGCACAAGCAGGTTCTTCAGAGACTCGATATCATTTCGAAACTCCCGCTGAAATTTCACCACCAAGTCAAACTGTCTCTCTCCCTCATAAATTCTTCCCACCTCCGTTCCGGCCAATGCCGTCTGGATGAGGATATTCACATCGGACACATTGATGCCGTGCCGTGCAATTTTGTCCCGGTCCACAACGATTTGGAGCTGGGGAAGTCCCTCGACCTGTTGCACCCTTACGTCGGCAGAGCCCGGGATCGATTGAAGAATTCGTGCGATTTCTTCGCCGCTTCGGGCAAGTATTTCAAGATCTTCGCCGAAAATCTTCACTCCCACGTCCGAGCGGATGCCGGCAATGAGTTCATTGAACCGCATTTCGATGGGCTGAGAGAACCCTCCTCCGATGCCGGGTATGCGGTTCATTACCTCCGTCATTCTGGCGATCATCTCTTCCTTCGTTTTCACCAATCCCCACTCCTCACGCGGTTTCATCCTGATGTAGACATCGCTCTGGTAAATACTCATCGGGTCGTTCGCGATTTCCGGCCGCCCGGTCTTGCTCACGACATGAACGACCTCCGGGATCGATTTCAACTCTGCTTCCAGCATCTGCGCAGTGTGAATTGCTTCCGTCAATGAGATACTCGGAATGCGACGGAGCTCGATCAAGATATCCCCTTCATCAAGCGTTGGAATAAAGACACCACCGAGACGGGCAAAAAGGAGCACCGCACCAGCAAAAAGGGCCAACGCTGAGCCGAGTACAGCTTTTCTATGATGCAAAACCAAGAGGAGCGTCTTGTGATATTTCGGCTTGAGCCAGCGAATAATTGGGCTCTCTTTCTCAGATATCTTTTTCTTGAACAGGAAGGTGCTGACGACTGGCACATAGGTAAGCGTCAGAAAGAGTGCACCAGTCAGCGCAAAGACGACGGTGTAGGCCATCGGGCGAAACATCTTCCCTTCGATTCCCTGAAGAGAAAGAATCGGCAGATAGACGATGATGATAATTGCTACACCGAACAGGATCGGTCTGCCGACCTCGAGGAAGGAGCCGAGCAGTGTTTGTTCCGTTGTTTCTGTCAGCCCGGTTTCCTGTTGTCGCTCGTGCAGTTTTCGGAGGGCATTTTCGACCAGCACCACCGCGCCGTCGACAATGATGCCGAAGTCGATGGCTCCGAGCGACATCAGATTACCCGAAACACCGGTGAGCTTCATCATGATGACAGCGAACAGCATTGAGAGCGGAATGACGGATGCCACGATGAAACCGCCCCGGAGATTCATCAACAGCAGGAACAATATGAGGATAACAAGCAGGGCCCCTTCTGTCAGGTTCGTGATAACCGTTCGTATCGTTCGACTGACAAGTTCGGTGCGGTCGTAGAACGGAACGATCTTCACCCCGGACGGCAATGTCTTCTGAATCTGCGCCATCCTCTCTTTGACCCGGGCAACTACTTCCCTTGCATTTTCTCCCTGAAGCATCATCGCAATTCCACTGACGATCTCCGATGTTCCGTTGATGGTTACGGCACCCTGACGAATCGCGGATCCGGTGCTCACCTGGGCAACATCGCGCACGAAAATCGGCGTCCCATCTTCCGATTTCACAATGATGCTCTCAATGTCCTGCATTGTTTTGGCAACGCCGATACCAACGACAACATATTGTTCTTGCTTATGTTCGATATACGCGCCCGGTGCGTTAGCATTGTTGCTGGACACCGCTTCGATAACATCCCGAAGACCTAAATCGTACTTGAGAAGCTTCTGGGGATCGATGAGCACCTGATATTGCTTCAACTCGCCGCCAAAGGTGTTGACCTCGGCCAATCCCCGCGTCCCAGCCAGCTGACGTTTGATAATCCAGTCCTGAATGGTCCGGAGCTCCATCGGAGTATATCCCTCTCCCACGATTTCGTACTGATAGATTTCACCGAGCCCGGTTGAGACGGGTCCCATTTCCGGCTCGGGAATACCGGGAGGAAGAGCATCTTTTGCCTCCTGCAGTCTCTGGGCCACAAGCTGACGCGCAAAATAGATGTCGACATGATCGTCAAAGACCACCGTAATTGCCGACAGACCAAATTTCGAGACGGAGCGGACTTCTTCAACATCGGGCAGGTTCTGCAACGACACCTCGAGCGGATAGGTAACGAGACGCTCGATTTCTTGCGGGGCCAGCGCCGGGGCAACGGTGAAGACCTGAACCTGATTGCTCGTGATATCGGGAACGGCGTCGATGGGAAGCTTCGATGCGGTCAGAATGCCGCCGACAATCAGGGCTGTAACCCCAATACCCACGAACAGCTTCTGGCGCATTGCAAACAGAATGATGCGGTCGACCATTATGCGATTCCCTCCTCTCCGGTCTTGATCTTCAATGAGCGCTCTACCGTCGTTACAAAGATCGCCCCGTCTCCTGACTTGCCTGTCTGTGCGTGTTTCCCGATGACCTCAACATATCGTTCGGCGTCGGAGCTGCTGCAAATGATTTCAAGTTTCAGCACGTCGCTGCTCTTTTCAATAAACTCAAGATCGTATTCTTCAGTTTGTGGGTCTTCAAAGAGGCCGATTCCTTTGACATGAGCGATCGAGAGATTTGTGGCACCGGCTTGCTTCAAGGCCTCGATCACACGGTGGGCAAGAGAAGGCCGGACGTAAGCTTTGATTTCCTTCATGCTATTCTTCCTCCACAAACGATGATTTCGCAAGTTCGCTTTTCAGATAAAATATCCCCTTTGTAACAACGACCTCGCCGGGCTTTAAACCCTGGAGGATTTCCGTGTATGTTTTCGTTTCAAATCCTGTCTGTATAACGCGTTGCTCGAAGGTTGTGTCGTTCAAAGCAACGAAGACATAAGCGCTTCCCCTGTTCTCCATGACCGCCGACGAAGGTACTTTGAGTGTCTTTCCTCCAAACCGGGCATGCACATTCACCGTGGCAAACATCTCAGGTTTGAGCTTTCCGGCACGGTTTTCCACCTCGAAGCGCGTTTTTACGGTTCTCGAGCGTTCATCAATCATGTCGTAAATGGTCGTAAGAGTGGCGCGAAAGAGCTCTGTAGGATACGGGGTTACGCTCACTTCGCCGGCAAGCCCTTCGCTGATCAAAGGCAAATCGTGCTCGAACACATCTGCGATCACCCAAAGTCTGCTCAGATTGGCGAGGGTAAAAAACTCTGTTCCGAGCTGTACGAATTCCCCGAGCCTGACTTCACCTTTCAGGAGTGCTCCATCAAACGGTGCTCGCACAGGCAGAAGCGTCAAAGGGTTATGATTGTCCGCAAGTCCCTCGATCTCTACGACGGTCAGCCCCACAATTTCCAGCTTCTTCCGTGCGGACTCGTAAATGGCTTTCGCAGTTCCATGGTCCGGGTCGTTTTCAGACACTCGCTTGAATCGCTCTTCAGCCGAAATGAATTCAGACTGCATTGCGAGGAATTCCTGGCTGAAGAGCTCAAGGAGCACATCTCCTTTGCGGACGCGGTCCCCGGCCACACGGTGCACTTTCTCGACCCGGCCTGATACACGCGCTGTGATGTGAGCAGTCTCGCGTTCATTGAGGGCAATCCTCGCAGGGAGGGATAACGGAACGCTTACCGATTTCTCTTCCGCTCTTTCTGTAGCAAATTGAATGTGGTCAAGTTGATGTCTTGTCATCACGAGCGTTGTCTGCTCATCGGTGTGAGTTCGCTCGGGATAGTCGATTGCTTCTTCTTCCGTCGTCTTGTTGCAGCTCCCCGCCAGCAATAAGAGCACAGGCAGAAAAGCTATCAGCACGTTGTACTTCATCGTTCCTCCAATATCGGGTGATCTATTTGGTTTGGACGTTTCTATTCCGGTATCTCCTTTGAGGCTTCCAGATCCGCCGCCGCTGCCAGGAAGTTATAGAGAGCACGAGCGTGCTCAGTTTTCGTTGCCCGGTGGGTCCGGTAAATGTCAAACAAATTCAGTGCGTCGATTTGGTTGTTTTGGTAGGCGGTAATCCCGGATCGCAGTTCGTCTTCGACATCCTTAAGCAGCGATGTGTCAAACACGATTAACTGCTGTTCTGCCACGCGGGCGGTGCGATAAGCTGCAGAGATGCTCTGCCGAACCCGACGGCGGGCGCCTTCCAGGCGGATGACGTTCGCATCAAGCAAGGCCTGCGCCTCCTGAACCTCGCCTTTTGGCCCCTGCCAGAACCAAAGAGGGATGCTCAGACCCAATCCAACGCCGAAATACGTTGTTGAACCCGGTGGGGAAGTTTGTCCGGGTCGCCGTTGAAGGGCGGCGCTCAGCGACAGATCGGGGAAATAGCTTCGTTGCGCCAATTGGTGCAATGACCGGCCTTGCTGCACAAGTTGCTCAGTAATGCGGAGGGAGAAGCTTTGGGCTGTGAACTGAGCGATGGCTTCCTCTTGTGAAGGCAACAATGGTGCATAGGCCAATGAATCGACAAGTACCATTGCGGTATCGCCCGAACGCCCAAGCAGGACATTTAATTCAGCCAGTCGAAGCTCTACATCGCTCCTCGCCTCGAAAAGGTCATTGCGCAACCGAGTCAGCTCGACCTTTGTCCGGATCACTTCCAAATAGCTGCTCGCCTGGGATTGATAGCGATCTGTCACGACCTTGAGAAAGTCGGTGAGAAGGGTGATCGTGAACTCCAGATTCCTGGCAACTTCACGTGCCAGGAGCGCCTGAAAATAGGCTCGTTTCACGCGAGTCGTCACAATGGTCTTTGTTCGTTCAAGGGACAGCTTGGCGACGACCCGTCCGCTCTCGGCGGCATCCATTCGCAACGCTCGTTTACCGGGGAATTCAATGGTTTGTGTAAGCTCCACATCCTGCTCTGCTGCACTGCTGAGCCGCCAATTAGTCGGAGTTTCGTTGTAGACAATCGAGAGTTCCGGTTGAGGGATTCGTCCGGCCTGCAAAACGCGACCGCCTGATGCATCGATGTCAGTTTGTGCCGTTAGGGCGTCCGGATTGTTGCGGAGCGC
The DNA here is from genome assembly GCA_035286705.1 of Bacteroidota bacterium. Lineage (GTDB taxonomy): Bacteria > Bacteroidota > Ignavibacteria > UBA10030 > UBA10030 > JACPLA01. The sequence continues at coordinate 2,717 of DATECW010000021.1, read as the reverse complement.
TATTTCAACCGCTTGTTGGAGGGACAGTCGTTCCGGTGTTTGAGCAATAAGGACAAAGGGGACAAACAGAACGAGCAATCCCCAAATAGGGAGATATCTCTTCAAGACGACCTCTGATGGATGTTTTTGGAAAAAAAGGTTCAGCGATCTTCGCTCATGCCAAAGACACGAGTGAAGTTCATAAATAGAGGAAAACAGCTAAGCAGCAGTCGGTGGACGGTAGATGAGCCGGTTGGGAGTGGAGAAAATTCGAGACGTTTCGGTTGATGTTACCGTTTGAAATGAAAGGCGCAGCAGGAAATCAACTTGGGACGTCGTAACAGTGGGGACATGGCAAACGCAGGAACAATCGTCTAGACTCCGGTTTGTTGAGTTGAGGTCAGAGGGATTGTGCTTGTTCAGCAACGAGCAGACCAATGAAGCACAGTCGTCAGTGCTATTACCCTTGAGACATTCGGCGTCTCCGCACCACAAGAGAGTCACAGTGAAGCAAAATACGAGGAATGCGGCCAGCATCTTGAAAAGATTCATGGAGAGCTAAGATAAGGGATATAGCTCTCATAAACAACCGAACTTACAGCTACAAACTTCAGAAAGCCCTCGAAAAGACCGTAAGTCATGCCAATACGAATTCAAAGGCCTTGTGCAAAGTTGTGACTGAAGTAAGGTGTGGTCCCCGCTATGTCGCCACAAAGCGGCGGGACGCGAACAACGCGCAACAATCGAAACGCCCATTTACCCCGAAGTCTCTCTTTTCGGGGCTTGTGGAACGCTGACGTTTCTATGAGGGGAAGTTAGGAGCTAAACCCGACAGGTGGTCAAAACGCTCAGAAAAGATAATGTTCCTGAATTGTCCCATCAGGTGCCCATCTTGCTAATGACGCGGAAAGGGTCTATACTGATTTCGGGAGTTCTTGACCCCCTGTGCTCGCCATCATCTTGAATGGCGGGTCCCGACAACGGTCGGGATTAGGCTCACAGAGGTCGTCCGTCGGACAGCGCACATCGCAAGCCTACCTCGAGTCCTCACCTACGCTGCTTGATATTCGCTCCACGGCCCGGCACCCCTTATTGCATTTTGTACAGAACGAGAGACAGTGTATGATCAAATACCAAATACGCGGCGGCAACCTCTATGACAATCAACTCCACACAATAGCAACGACAAAGGGCGGAACGATCTTCGACGGCGACAATCGGGAGGTCGCTTCAATTCGAGGTGATGAACTGTTTGATACGGACGGAAGAAAGATGGTCAGCGTTCGCGGATCACAAATTTACGATTCCAAAAGCGTGAAGATAGGCACATTTTCGGATGTTCAAGATTCGATCAAAGGTGCAGTCGCAGGAATTTTGCACGTCGCTTTGTGGTACTGCTTCGTACGGTAGCAGGCCCGGGCAACTTCATTTTACGAGAGAGGAGACAATCATGAGCAAAGGTCAGAACCGCAAGGACAATTCAAAGAAGAAACCGGCGAAAACCATGAAGGAAAAAAAGGCCGCGAAAAGAGAGAAGAAGAATGAAAAGACGAACTATGGAATCCTCACACAAGGATCCGGTTGAGGTTCCATAGGGGATCGAAAAGAAAACGAAGAAAATAACACGCCCGGCCCTGAGCGACTCGACTGAGCTCGTCGAAGTCCTGTCGAAGGGTCGGGCGCAGCTGTTTTTATGGGGAAGAGAACACAATCCTCCCGGCTTAACGGTGCGAGCCCGTATGATTCATGACAGGCGGAAACTATCCCTTCCAGTCCTTCGTTAAACTGTAGATCAAAGAAAAGGAATCAGATGCTGATCGAAATAGCAACCGCCTCGCCGCCTTACAAGGTCGATCAGCCGGTCGCGGCGGCAGAATTGAAGAAACGTATGGTCGGGTCTCCTGTCGTGGGACGGATGATCGACATGGCGGCCCACCACTCCGGCATCGCGCAGCGCTTTCTGGTCATTCCCGACGGGGAGGAAGATGCTGAAAAGAAGTTCTATTCCAGCGGCGGCGGATACGTCGTTCCCGACACAAAAACCAGGATGGAGGAATATGAACGATGGTCCAAAACGCTTGCCGCCGATGCCTTTGAGAGAATTCTGAACGACACCGGCACCGATCCGCAAGAAATCGAACGGCTCATCACAGTTTCCTGTACCGGATTCTTTGCCCCCGGCCTCGATCATTATCTCATCGAACGCTTTCAGATCCCCACCACGGTGAAGCGGACGAATATCGGGTTCATGGGCTGCGCGGCCTCGCTCATCGGGTTCAATGTGGTGCAGGAATCGATGTCGGCCGCTACAAGCACCGGAGGCAAGGCCCTCCTCCTGAGCGTGGAGCTTTGCAGCCTGCATCTCCAGACCGAGCCGACCCGCGATAACATCCTTGCGAACATGGTCTTCGCCGACGGCTGCGCAGCAGCCCTCTTCGAGAATGAGAACAACGGGGCCGGGAAAGGTCTACGGCTTCTTTCAACGTCGTCATACCTCTTCCGGCAGTCCTCCGAATACATGGGGTGGAAGATTGGCAACTTTGGATTTGAGATGATACTCTCTTCCGATCTTCCAAAGATCATCCTCAACGAGGCGGCGCCGAAGCTGAAGGAAATTCTGGCCGGCCGCGGTGTTCGCCCCGAAAATATCGCCCATTGGGCGCTTCATCCCGGAGGGCGGGCGATCCTCGACTCACTTCAAAAGGGAATGCACCTGACCGACGAGCAAATGCTTCCCT
>DATECW010000020.1:0-4579 GCA_035286705.1 Bacteroidota bacterium | reverse complement strand
CCTCGATGGGTTTCTGACGTATGCCGGAACACCACGTCCCCGCTCGAGCAACGGAATTGTTATTCCCGTCGAACACAAAGCGTTTTCCGGATTCGTCTTCAAGATCCAGGCCAACATGGACCCCCGTCATCGTGACCGAATCGCGTTCTTGCGGATCTGTTCAGGCAAGTTCACGCGTGACATGACCGCGATCCATACTCGCTCGGAGAAAAGCCTCCGGCTCTCAAGCGCCAGCAAGCTCTTTGGACAGGAACGTGAGACTATCGATGAGGCATATCCGGGAGACATCGTCGGATTCGTAGGACAGTCGAGTCTCGGCATCGGGGACACGCTGACCGAAGATGCATCGATAGTCTACAATGAAATACCTCGTTTCCCGCCCGAGTGCTTTGCTATCCTGCACAATCCGAACCCCGGGAATTACAAGAAGTTTCGTGACGGCGTCGACCAGTTGCTTCAAGAAGGCGTCGTCCAAGGACTTCAGTTGAAGGATTCGGGGCAGCGTACGCAAATCCTCGCGGCCGTCGGGCCTCTTCAGTTCGAGGTCGTCCAATATCGGTTGGAAAGCGAATACGGGGCCCCGTCGAGACTGGAATCTGCGGAATGGAAAATGCTCAGGTGGATCGATCCAATGTTTGACATGAAATCATTTCCCCGCGGCGCACTTCCGACAGGTTGTGCTTTGGTGGAGAATTCTACGGAACAGCTGGGGATTCTTTTCACCGGAGACTGGGCGTTAAATTACTTCATGGAAAAAAATCCTGACATTGGGCTTTCGGAATTACCGTTTGAAATGTAGTCTGGAATTGCCGGACTGACCGCATCTTCAGTACGACCCTCAGGCGAGACCGTTTTCCCTCAAAACTCCAGTTTATTTCGAATTTCTTTTTCCCCTATTTCGAACCACTGTTTTTCCTGGGGATTTCTGCAATATTCATATTTTCCAATGACTTACAGACGCCCGGAGTATGAGCCGGGCTAGGTCATGACGGGAAGTCATTGATTTTTCGTCACGATTTCTGATTTTGCTATTGACAATAACTTCAAAAGGCCTATATTTATTGAAGTTTTTCGATGTGCATCAGAATCATGCTGATTTCATTGATGTTTCTCATGGGCTCAGAGGGCCCATAAACCTTCCACTAATCCAAAGGATCCTTGTATGGCAAAATCAATGTCGAAGAGCCAGATTGCCGCGCATCTAGCGAGCAAATTCGACCTCAAGAAAAAGGTCGCAGTTGGCCTTCTCGAAGAGGTTGCCAATCTTTCATATCGGGAAGCGAAGAATTCCTTCACCCTTCCGGGTATCGGCAAGCTCGTATTGGTAAACAGGAAAGCCCGTATTGGCCGGAATCCTGCGACAGGCGAACAGATTCAAATCCCGGCAAAGACGGTTGTGAAATTCCGTGTTGCAAAAGCCGCGAAGGAATCGATTCTCGGCGCACCGCCGAAATAAGTTTCAACATTTCGTTCCCTATTCTAGGGCGTTCAGCCGCATGGTTGAACGCCCTTTTGCTTTTCATAGACTTTGCGCCGCCGTACTGTTAGATTTCCCCACCAAGACCAGATTCTCCTCGAGAAATCATGGACCCAAAAGTCAATGTGTACAGTTCATTCGAATCCGAAATGCGGGTCCGGCCGGATGACCTGGATGTCAACGCCCATGTCCATTATACTCGGTATCTCGACTATGTCCTTGCCGCCCGGTACGATCAAATGGAACGATGTTATCTCATGCCGATGTCCGAGTTCACGAAACGAGGTTTTGGCTGGGTTGTGAGAACAGCCCATGCAGAATTCAAGCGTCCACTCGGCATGGGGGAGTATTTCATCGTGCGGACAGCAATCGAAGAAATGAGGAAGGACGGCGTTCGTGTTACATTCAGCATCAGACGCAAGGACAACAACAAGGTTTGCTGCGAAGGATTCATAGAGTATACGATGATCGATGCTGTGAGCGGTAGATCGACATCGATCCCACCCGACATTGTCGAAAAATACTCCATATGAGGAAAGGACATTGGGTGCATTCAATCGCCTTGACTCTGCTCATTGCCGGCAGCGTCCTTGGACAGCTTACCTTCAAGATTAAAGAAGGAGAGGAATACAGGGTGGAAACGGTTATTCGGAACCTGGAAGTCCCCTGGTCAATGGCATTCGACCCTGACGGCAATTTGTTTGTCACCGAACGTCCCGGGCGGCTTCGGCGGATTCAGAGGGGAGGTTCTACTGCGGAACTCATTGCCGAAATTGAGGATGTGAGTAGCTCAGGAGAGGGGGGATTGATGGGTTTTGCCCTGCATCCGGCTTTCGGGGTGAATAGGCTGTTGTATGTCAGCTACACATTCTCATCCTTGGCAGGCAGAGGAAATCGGGTGGTGAGATATCGGTATGCGAACGGAGAGCTTCGGGAGCCGAAGGTGATTGTCGATGACCTTCCGGGTTCGTTTGTCCACAATGGCTGCCGCATAAAATTCGGTCCGGACGGAAAGCTCTACATTACGGCCGGGGATGCAGCCAAATGGGATCGGGCCCAGAAGATGGATTCTTACGGGGGGAAGGTCCTCAGAGTGAATGATGATGGGACGATACCCACGGACAATCCATTTCGGGATTCGCCAATATTTGTCATGGGCGTTCGGAATCCGCAGGGTCTTGCCTGGGACCCGATCGGGGGATCACTTTGGGAGACAGAGCACGGCCCGTCAGGATTTGAGGGAAGGGGGAGCGGGGGAGACGAGGTGAACATCTTGGTCTCAGGCAGGAATTATGGGTGGCCTGTGATCAGTCATAAAGAGAAGAGGAAGGGGTTGGAATCTCCCGTACTAGAGTATTCGCCGGCTGTAGCGCCTTGTGGGGCTTCATTTGTGGCAGGGAAAGCTCTATCGGTGCTTCAAGGAAATCTCTTTGTCGCATGTCTGCGTGGAGAAAGGATAGTACGTATCGTACTGGATTCGAGAAAAAGGACAAATGTCTCATTTGAAGAATCGCTTTTGCAGGGGACATACGGGAGAATTCGGGACGTGGTCGAAGGACCTGACGGATTTCTCTACTTTTGTACGAGCAACAAGGATGGAAGAGGACGTCCAAGTAAGGATGATGACCGAATTTTGAGAATCACACCGAAGTAGTTCCATGAAGATGAAAATGGACCTTGGAAAGTCATTTTTTGCTTGACATTCGAGGCATTAGCGGTAAATTAGAGGTCACTTTGTGGAAGCCCTTCCACGAAAAGTGATCTTGTCAGTCACCATCTACGATATCGCGCGAGAAGCAAACGTCGGCATCGGGACTGTCTCACGGGTGTTCAATAATCACCCGAGTGTTTCAGAAGAGACGAAGCGCCGAGTCCTGAAGGTTGCCGCACGACTGAACTACCGTCCGCATCCGTACGCACGGGGTCTCGCTCGAAAACGTACGAACTCCATTCTCGCCGTCGTTCCGTTCTTCACCACGTTCTTCTTCGTCGAAATCCTCCAGGGCGTTCAGGCACGACTTACGGACGATGAGTGCGACCTCATCCTTCACGGCGTGACGCACCCCGACCACGCGGAACAATCGCTCCGCCGCGTCAGCAATCGGGGCCGCTTTGATGGGATCCTGTACTTCTCCATGCAACTGCCGGAAGAATTTGTGTCGGAAGTGACTCAGCTGAAAGTACCGCTCATCCTCGTCGATGCATATCATCGCCTGTTCGATTCCTTCACAGTTGAAAACGTCGAAGGGGCAAGGGCTGCGACGAAGCATTTGATCGATCTTGGGCACAAACGGATCGGCATGCTAAGCGCCAATGTCGCAAGTCTGCCGGCCCGGGATCGCCTGAAGGGATACAAACAGGCGCTCAAAGAAGCAGGCATCACGCCCGATGCCTCACTGATACGATCGAGTAACTCGCCGATCCTCGACGGCTTCACCCGCGATACCGGATACACCTTGATGAAGGATTTCCTGAACAGCGGGTCTGTGCGTCCGACGGCCGTTGTTGTATCCAGCGACATCCAGGCGGCGGGAGCGCTCGAGGCGATCGCCGAGGCGGGAGTGCGCGTGCCGGACGAGATCGCAGTCATAGGATTCGACGACATTGAGCTTGCGCGGCACATTGGACTGTCGACGATGCGACAACCGATGGCTGCCATGGGACGCTTGGCGATGCAACGTTTGTCGGAGCGCATCGGGAATCCGACGATGCCGACCGTGCACCAAACCTTCATTCCCGAGCTCGTCGTACGACGAAGTACCGTATCGGGCGGGGTCGTTTCCTCACGGCCGGAACCCTTTGTTGCGGTGGAAGCATGAGACCAACATACTTCCGGATGAGGACTCTTCGTCCGATGTTTATCATCGCGAAATGTGCGGTTCGGGTCGCGTTTGCGGCAACATTCCTTTTCGCAACCGCTGACGCCGGAACGACGGGAAAGATACGCGGATTGGTCAAGGACAAGAAGACGGGGGAGGTTCTTATCGGGGCGAATGTCCGCGTGGACGGGACTGGACTTGGAGCTTCGACGGACATTGACGGCATGTATACCATTCTCAATGTTCCCCCTGGTGAATATTCCCTGGTCGTTTCGATGGTGGG
>DATECW010000019.1:0-34962 GCA_035286705.1 Bacteroidota bacterium | reverse complement strand
GTTCCGATTCGATCATTTAGACGCCTGAACCCTGGTCTATGTTCCTGCTGCCTCAAGGGGAAAAACAAAAAACTCGTATAAGCTCATGACTTATACGAGTTTGGCAAACGAAAGTTCCTGCCGCCTAGGCGGCCTCTTCTTCGGCCGGGACTTGCGGAGCCCTTACTCTCTTCTCAAATTCATCGCGGAACCGTCGGATCATCGATTGCACGGGCCAGGCGGCGGCATCACCGAGGGCACAGATCGTATTCCCCTCGATGTTGTTCGCAATATCCATCAACATGTCCACGTCCTCCTGCCTCCCCTCACCCCGCAGGAATCTGTTCAGGATTTTCTCCAGCCATCCCGTCCCTTCGCGACACGGAGTGCACTGACCGCACGATTCATGATGATAGAACTTCGAAATTCTTGCCAGTACTGCAATAAGGTCCGTCTCTTCATCCATCACAATCAGGCCGGCCGTCCCCACCGCGGAACCTGCCGCCTTCATGGAATCCGCATCCATGCAAACTCCCTCAAGCTGATCGCCGCGCAGGATCGGGGTCGACGAACCTCCCGGGATAACGGCTTTGATGCCTTTGTTTCCCGGCACTCCTCCGGCATATTTGTGGATGATTTCGAGCACCGGCGCGCCCGTGGGCATTTCATAAACCCCCGGTTTGTTCACATGGCCGCTCACACCCACGAGAATGGGGCCGGGATGCTTCGGAGAACCGATTTTCGAATACCACTCCCAACCGTTCGTGATAATAAACGGAACGTTGCTGATTGTCTCAACGTTGTTGATCGTTGTTGGGCATCCCCAAAGTCCGTACTGTGCGGGAAAAGGAGGTTTGACGCGAGGATAGCCCCGTTCACCTTCGATCGAATTCATCAACGCGGATTCCTCTCCGCATATGTATGCACCTGCACCTTTGTGCACATACACTTCTGTTGAGAATCCCGTTCCCAGGATGTTCTTCCCCACATATCCCCTCTGATACGCATCGGCAAGGGCTTTCTCCACCATGCGAATCCATTTTCCGTATTCACCCCTGATATAGATGTATGCCGTGGTGATCCCCATGGCATAACATGCAATGAGGGTCCCTTCGATCATGAGGTGCGGATTGAATTCGAAAATCTGGCGATCTTTGAATGTGCCGGGTTCGGATTCATCGCCGTTGACGCAAAGGTACTTGGGCTTCGTCGTCTGCTTCGGCATGAAGGTCCACTTCAGGCCGGTGGGAAAGCATGCCCCCCCTCTGCCGCGCAGTCCGGACTTCTTTACTTCGTCCGTCACCTCTTCCGGCTTCATCCCAACAGCTTTGCGAAGGGCCTTGTATCCTCCGTTCGCCTCATAGACGTCGATTTTGTGGAGGTCTTTGATGTCCGGGAGAAGAAGCTTTTCCATTATTGTTTCTCGAGTTCCGCGAGGACGCGGTCCATTGTTTCCGTTGTCAAATTTTCGTGATATTCCTCCCCCACAGCACACATAGGCGCCCCGCTGCACGCGCCCATGCATTCAACCTCTGACAGCGTCCATTTCCCGTCGGCCGTTGTTTCTCCCAGTTTGATCCCCAGTTTTGTTTCGAGATGGCGGACAAGTGCCGCGGAACCGCGCAGCATGCACGAGACGTTCGTGCACACTTCGATGTGATATTTTCCTGTCGCCTTCTGGCGGAACATGGTGTAGAACGTCACCACGCCCAGGATGTGGCTGAACGGCACTTTGAGCAGCTGGGCCACGTACTTCATGGTCTCGGTTGAAATACTTCCGAATTGCTCCTGCGCCAGCCATAGGACAGGAAGGACAAGCGCCTGCGTGTGCGGGTATCGCTGCCTGAGTTCTTCGACGCGTTTCAGATTTTCGGGAGAGAACATAGACTTGCCCTGGAAATCGTTGCGATGCCTCTACTTGTCTGCTTCCCCCATCACGGGGTCGAGGCTTCCGATGATGGCAACAACATCCGATATCATGACGTTTCGCAGCATTGCCGGCAACGCCTGGATGTTGACAAAAGACGGCGAGCGGATTTTCATCCGCCACGGGTGGCCGTCGCCGTTGCTATAGAAATAAAATCCCAACTCACCCTTTGAAGCCTCCACCGCGTGGTAGATCTCCCCCACCGGGGGATCGACGCCGAAATTCACAATCATGAAGTCATGAATCAGCTCTTCCATCCTCGTGTACACCCGCTCCTTGCGCGGGAGCACTTTCTTCGGCTTCAGCGCATGGATCTCGCCCTTCGGAATCTTGTCGAGCAACTGAATCACGATCTTCTGGCTTTCTTTCATCTCCTGCAACCGCACATAGTAACGCGCGAGTGAATCCCCGCCATCAAAAACTGCCACGTCGAAATCGAGCCTGTCATAGACGAGATAGGGATTTGTCCGGCGCAAGTCCTGGTTCACTCCACAAGCCCTGAGGCAAGGCCCCGTCACACCCAGATCGATTGCTTCCTCCCGCGAGATGACACCGACGCCATCGGTCCTTTCAATGAAAATTCTGTTCTTGTTGATCAGTTTTTCCGACTCTTCGAGGTTTGCCGGAAACTCATCGATGAATGCTCTGATCATCTTTTCCGCTTCCGGCGTCATGTCATGCGCCAGGCCGCCGATTCTGGTGTAGCTCGTGGTAAAGCGGGCGCCAACAAGCAGCTCGAAGATGTCGTAGAGTTTTTCCCGTTCGCGGAACGTCCACATCCACACGGTCAGTGCCCCGACATCCATCCCGATGGATCCCATCATCATGAGATGGGAGGAAATCCGGGCGAGTTCCGCAATGATCGTGCGAAGATATTGAGCGCGCGGCGGAGCCTCGATGCCGAGGAGTTTCTCGACCGCAAGCACGTACGCAACGTTGTTCGCCAGCGGTGAAAGGTAATCCAGACGATCCGTGTGCGGAATAAATTCGTGGTAGGTGCAGTTCTCGGCGAGTTTCTCGTACCCCCGGTGCAGATATCCGACTTCGGGCACGCAGCCGGTTACCGTCTCCCCGTCGAGACGGACAAGAAGCCTCAAGACTCCGTGTGTCGCCGGATGCTGCGGCCCCATGTTCAGAATGACGTCGTTTTCGAGCGGATCGACAAAGGACACCGAAGTGTTCTGGTCTTCCAACGCCTGAAGAATCCTGGTCTTGCGCGGAATATCGTGGGTTGCTGTTTCCATGATGGCTACTTTTTCGGCAGGTAGAGTGATCCGGGGATTCCCATCAATGGAAAATCCTTGCGCAGCGCGTGGTGTTCGAATTCGTCGGGCATGTAAATCCTGCGGAGATCAGGATGCCCATCGAAAATAATCCCGAACATATCAAAGGTCTCGCGCTCATGCCAGTTCGCCGTCGACCACACCCCGGTGACGGTCTGGACATGCGGGTGATTTTCTTCAACGAAGGTCTTGATCCGAATCCGGTGATGATTCTTGAGGGAATAAAGATTGTACACCACGCCGAATCGTTTCACGGGAGTGTACATATCGAGGCCAAAGAGATCGGCCAGCAGGTCGAACCGGAGATCCGAATCCCCTTTGAGAAAGCGGCACACGTCGACAATTTTGTCGACCGGGACAATGAGGGTGAGTTCGCCGCGGAACTCGCTTGACTCGAGAACGCTGCTTCCAAACTGTTTATTCAGCTTCTCGAGAGTGCGTACGTTCATTTATGCAACAATCGGGGATTTTGGTTTATGATGCGGGAATTCGCCAACGAGACCCAAGGTGCTTCCCTTGCTCTCCCGCCGCTGAATCTTCTGTTGAAGCGTCATCAAAGCGTGAAGCAGATTGTCAGGGCGCGGGGGGCAGCCAGCCACATAGAGATCAACGGGCAGGAACTGGTCGATTCCCTGTACCACCGAATACGTTCTGTACATTCCGCCGGACGATGTGCAGGCCCCCATGGCAATAACCCATTTGGGATCCGGCATTTGATCATAGATCTTCCGTACAACCCTGGCCATCTTGTACGTCGTGGTTCCGGCAACGATCATCACGTCCGCTTGCCGAGGAGAAAACCGAAATACCTCGGAACCGAACCGCGAGGAATCGAACCGAGGCCCTGCAAAGGCCATCATCTCGATCGCGCAGCATGAGATACCCATCGGCATCGGAAAGAGGGAGTTCTTCCTGCACCAGTTGATCGCATCTTCCAATTTCGTCAGCATGAGGCTGTCACCCAACGCCTTCTCTAGTCCCATTCCAGGGCTCCTTTCCTCCATATGTAGAAATACCCCACCAGCAAGACAAGAATGAAGACCACCATGGTTACAAATCCGGTCATCCCAAGATCGCGAAAAACAACCGCCCAAGGATAGAGAAACACCACTTCAATGTCGAACAGGATGAACAATACTGCGACCATGTAGAATTTCACCGAGAATCGCTCACGGGCCGTCCTCACCGGTTCCATTCCGCTCTCGTACGTTGAGAGCTTCTCCGCGTTCGGCCTCTTGGGCCCAAGCCATTCATTCAGTTTGACGATCACCACGCCAAAGATGACGGCAATCGTGACCATCATCATTATTGGAATGTAGCTTTCTACCATGAACAATTCCGCTGGATTATTCGTGCCGCGACAGGAATCATTTTATCGAAAAATGGCCTGAAAGTCAATTGAGCTGCTTTGTTCGATATTCGGTATTTGGTGTTCGACATTCGACATTGTTTTTTCTCTCAAGAAGCGAAGAACAATCTCCAATAACGAATCTTGAATGTCGAATTTCCAGTGTAAAAAGTCGAAGCATTCTGTATCTACTTCAGATCAATGCGAACATTCTCGAGCGGCCATCGAGCCCGGAGTTTCAGCGTATCCCCCGCGATTGAGAATCGTTCCGACATCACGAAGGGAAAAACCCTGCCCGCGTCGAATTTTCCATTGTCGTTCCTGTCGCGGAATGCCTCCATCACATAGAGCCCTTCCGGAAGCTGTGACAATTGAAACGGGCCTGGTTGTTCTACAGTCGTGCTTTTCGTTATTGGATTTTTCTGCCCGACAATCCGCGCCGTTACAATCACAGTGCCGACGGCATCATCCTTGTTCACATCGCTCACCATGCCTTCAATACTGCTGAGTCGTTCAGAATCGAGTGTCTGGAAATGCAGAAAGCGCGTCGTATCCTTTCCTGTCATTCCCATGAAATCCTGAAGCAATCCGGTTCGAACGAGAACCCGGTACCATGCACTTCCGGCAAGTTCATTGAGCGGACGAAGGGACATCGCCGCATCATTGATCCATGCACCTTCGGCAGGAACTGACCGATCGAGGCTATCGCGCAGGTCTATCATCGCCTCCCACGCGCTCCGTCTGACAGGCTCAGTGAAGCGGATCTCGAGCAACGGATGGATGGCAACGCCTTTGGCGCTGTCGGAAATGGAAAATGCCCCGACTGCCGGACGGCTTGTATCAGGGAGGTCTGAACCGGCGAATTGGATCGACGCGGCAGATGAGCTGATGAATCTCCCCGAGAGATCGCGCACATTCCGCAGGTGCAGCTCGTAGTACAATCCGGAGTCTTGTTCTTCAGTAACGAGATACAATGACGTTCGCTGCGGCAGCAGTGCGGCCACGCTGAGTATCTTCAGCGCCCTGTTCCCGAGAGTGTCGGTAACCCGTACATTCTCGATCCCAAGAGAACTGGTATCGAGCGGTTCGGAGACTTCCGCCAGGAGCTGTCCCCGATTGAGCGGTGTGACTTTGATCAAACGAGGGGCCGTCGTATCCTCACGTGCAAGTCTCATCGTCACGCCGGCCTTCAGGGTGTCGTCCTCAGTGAGTCGGACCCGCTCTCCGGCGGCAGCGAACTCATCGGTCTCAGGGTCGTAGAGCAGGTTCCTGTATTCGTCACGGATCGCGAAGAGGCGGTAGGATCCGAGCGTAAGGTGCGGAAGGAGAAACTCCCCGCTTTTTCCTGTTTGTGTCACGTAGTCCGGCCCGAGCGTCGATGGATCAAGAGTGTCAGGGTCGATGATGTCTAGCATATAAGCGAACACCGTGACCCCCGAGAGCTCGTCTGAGAACGATGCGGGATACACCTTTCCCACGATGGTGCCGGGATCAATGGTCCCTCCCGTCGAGAAGGCGAGAGAGAACGCTTCGGCCATTCTGTTCTTGTTCCGGGTGTCGACGACATCTGTTCCGACATTGAAGACGTACGTCGTATTGCTCCTCAGTGAATCGCTGAATGAAACTTCTACTTCGGTGCCGCTCCAGTCAAACTCCAGTGGACCCAGCGAAGGTGAAACGAAGATCGAACCTTCGACAGAACTATGATCGACGTATTCGTCAAATTCGAGAACGATTTTGGAATCGCTGTAGAACAGCGATGAGGGTGCGGGATAGACAGAAATGATTTTGGGAGGTTCAGTGTCGAGCGGGCCGCCTGAAGGGGGAGCCTGGCCCGCACAGGAGAGGAGAAGCACTCCGGCGAAAAATCCCAGGCAAGATTGAATGAACCGCAGGGATGTCCGCAATTCTCTATCCTCCGAGACCCGCTGCGCGCTGCATTTCCCGCCGTACCCTGCGATACGTCCGCACAGCTCTCTGGTGATCAGAATAGCTCCGCGAGAAGACGTGCCCCCCCTTCCCGTCCGCGACAAAGAAGAGGTACTGATGCTTGGCTGGATACAACCCTGCAAGGATTGCTGCACGTCCGGGGTTGTTGATGGGGCCGGGCGGCAAGCCATAATAAAGATATGTGTTGTAGGGTGACTCGATTTTCAGGTCTCTGTAAAGCAAACGGCGCGGCCCATCGTTCAGCACGTATTGTATCGTGGGATCCGCCTCAAGCCGCATACGCTTTTTCAACCGGTTATGGTAAACCCCCGCTATGATCGTCCGCTCGCTGTCCAACTGCGCCTCCCCTTCCACGATTGAAGCAAAGGCCAACAGCTGAGCCATCGTCATGCCCAGTTCCTCTTGACGCTCTACAAGGGAATCGCGATAAAAGTCCTTGAATGACTCAACAAGCCTTTCGACAATCTCCCTCTCATCCGTCTGCCATTGGAAAAGATAAGTATCGGGAAGCAAATAACCTTCCAGAGTCCTACCCTCGAGTCCGAATGATTGAACCTCCGCAGAATCTGTGCAGTAGTACATGATCCGGGCAGAATCGACCCCAAGCTCCGATCCGAATCGCCGTGCAATCGTCCGCATTCTGACTCCTTCCGGAATCGAAACGGCAATCATGCGGCGCGAGGTTCCATCCTTGAAATCACGCAGCATTGAATAGTTTGAGACGCCGCTGTTGAAATAGTACCGACCCACCTTCAGTTCTTTCGACCATCCGAGAATTCTTCCCGCTACCTTCATGGCGATCTTGCTGTGTATCATCCCCTGTGCGTCAAGGGAATCAATGACAGCCGAAAACGACGTCCCGCGGGAAATTGTCACGATTCGCTGGGAGGGATCGGAAAAAATGTTCGGCCACCAGAAGATCCAGAAAACAACGAGAAGGACGATGAATGCAAGAGCCGAGGGAAGGACAATCCTCTTGAGGTTCCTCGCATCCGACAACCAAACGCGGGCGTCAAGTGTTCTTTGGTGGAGTGGGATCATTCTTTTTCATCATTGCAGTTCGTTCAACAGCGCGCGATTCGTCGACAATGCGCTCAAACAGCCGGCGGATTGCCTGTGCCGACAATGGGCCGCCGTTTGCATCAGTGACATTCTTCATTATTTCCTCTTCCCGTTCGGGAGTGTAGGCACCAAGGCCAAGGCCGAGCTTGATATTCCCGATCTCCGCCGCATAGTGCGCCCGATCGTTCAGCAGTTTGACCAACTGCAAGTCGACTGCATCAATCTTCTTCCTCCATTCATCAAGTTCGTCGAGGCGCTCACCCTTCATTCTTCACCCCGCAATGACCGAAAAAACGTTTCTGCCGCATCAAGAGCCGCGTCCGCGGATTGTGAACGCCCGAGAACGTCCATCAGAGCGGAGCCCACAACCGCCCCATCTGCATGACGCCAAACCTCCCTCACATGCGCGGGAGTTGAAATGCCAAATCCGACAACAAAAGGTTTCTTTGCCGAGCGTTTCACACGTCCAAGGAACCCTCCCAACGATCCGTTGGCTCCAACCTCGCCTCGGGCGCCCGTTACCCCCGTAACAGAGACACAATACGAGCAATCGGTGGACATCGCATCGATCATACGGATTCGCTCCGTCGGAGTTGTCGGCGCCATGAGGAAAATGTTGCTCAATCCAGCCGTCCGGCTCTCCCTGAGAACTTCGGAGGCTTCCTCAGGGGGAAGATCGGGAATGATGACGCCGTCGACCCCCGACAAAGAAGCTTGTTCAGAGAATTTCCGCACCCCGTACTGCAGAATGGGATTGTAGTAGCCCATGAGAATGACAGGTATCTCGGAATTCTGCCGGAAGACTTCTATCGAGCGGAAAATAAACTCCAGATTCACGCCGTGCCGAAGAGCCACTTCGGAAGAATGCTGAATGGTTTTGCCGTCGGCAAGCGGATCCGAAAATGGAACACCGACTTCAATAAGATCGGCTCCAGCCCCCGCGAGTCGTTGGAGCATTGGGACCGTCAATCCTTTAAAAGGATATTCAGGCGTGATGTACGGAACAAGAGCCTTTTTCCTCTTTTCCTTAAGATCTCTCCAGGTGCGTGCAACGCGGTTCATCAACGGTTCACCGGTTCTCATTCTCCCAGTGCAAGATTCGGAGTGGCTGCCAGTTCAATGGATGAGAATCTCCCCTCTTTGGCGCGAAGGTATCCCGCCATGGCGATCATGGCTCCGTTATCGGTACAGTACTCCAGTTTTGGAATAAAGAGTCTGAGTCCCCGCTGTGCCGCCTCCTGAGCGAGCCTTCGGCGAAGCTCCGAATTGGCCGCTACCCCTCCGGCAACCGCAATGTCCATCACCCCGAATCTGGCGGCGGCAAGGAGGATCTTATGGATCAAAACGTCGACGACCGCCGCCTGAAAGCTTGCGCATATGTCAGCAAGAAGATTCTGCCGATCCTGAAGTGAAGCCTCTTCAATCCGATTTCTCTTCAAATAATAGAGGACCGACGTTTTGAGTCCGCTGAAGCTGAAAGCCAGCGAACCTTCGTCGAGAAACGGCCTTGGAAAATTGATCGCCGCGGGATTCCCTTCCCCCGCAAGTTTGTCGACGAGGGGTCCCCCGGGGTAGCCAATGCCCAGCATTTTCGCCACTTTGTCAAAAGCTTCCCCCGCCGCATCGTCTCGTGTCTCGCCCAGGAGCTGGTAGTCAAAAACAGACTTGACAAGAACCAGTTGGGTATGCCCGCCGGAAACAGTAAGGTTGACGAAAGGAAATCCCGGCCGCCGATCCTCGATCATGTTCGAGAGAATATGTGCTTCCATGTGGTTGACGCCGATGAAAGGGATTCCAAGGCCGAGTGCGGTTGCTTTCCCAAAGCTTAACCCAACCAGAATAGAACCGATCAATCCGGGCCCGTGGACAGCGGCAACAGCTGTGAGGTCTTCCTTGCGAAGGCCCGATGCGCCGAGAGCTTCCGCAACAATGGGAATGATAAGGCGTTGGTGGGCCCGGGAGGCAAGTTCCGGAACTACGCCGCCGTATTCGGAATGGAACAATTGCGTACGGGTAATGTTGGAGAGAAGTTTGCCATCGCGAACAATCGCGGCCGAAGTTTCATCGCATGAAGTCTCTATGCCGAGTACGCATGTCATGGAGCAATAATAACCAAAAAACATACCTCTCGCAACGCCGGGGAGTGGTGCACTTTCATTCATGCACTCCCTCCTTGCCTCTGTGCTTTCTTCTCGTTATATTTGTGTGTCATTTTAGTTCGATTCACTGTACTTGGAGCGATAGTCTATGGCAAGGATTTGTGAGATCTGTGGTAAGAAACCAATGGCGGGAAACAACGTGAGCCATGCCCATAACCGAACCCCGCGCCGGTTCCTTCCCAATTTGCAGCGGGTGCGGGCAGTCGTGGAGGGAAGCGTCCGTCGCATGACCGTGTGCACGAACTGCATCAAGTCAGGTAAAGTTCGGAAGGCCGCCTAGACTTCGGTTGTTTCGGACATCCAAAGAATCCCGCCCTCCCCGCGGGATTTTTTTGTTGAACGAGCTTCAGGATTCGTCAATTTCTGCTGGATATGAAAATCTCCTTCTCACCCCCGAACCAGCTTACAATTCTCAGAATACTCCTGACGCCGGTATTCCTGGCATTCCTGTTTTCCGGCAGCTCACTGTTTCGACATCTCTCGCTCATTGTATTCTTCATTGCCCTCCTCACGGACTGGTATGACGGCTGGGTTGCCAGACGATGGGGTTACATCACCAAATGGGGCGCTTTTCTTGATCCGCTCGCGGACAAGGTGGTAACTTCTGCGGCTCTTCTTTCGTTTGTCACACTCAATCTGGTCCCGGCGTGGCCCATCTGGCTTATCGTCGTTCGGGACTTCGCCATTACACTTCTGCGATCGTACTCCGAATACAAGGGAAAACCCTTCGATACTTCAAAATTCGCCAAGACGAAGACATTCCTCCAGTTCGTTGTCATCTATTACATCCTGCTCCTCCATGTGGCAAACCAAACCGAGTATTTCCGCCTGCACTACGGGGCTACAATCGATCAGCTCCTGGACTATTCGCTGCTCTATGTCCTCTCGATCCTCATCGCCGTCATCACCGTTTGGACGGGGATCACGTATCTGATTGAAAATCGGAAAACCATTCGCGAACTCTATGACGTTTCAAACCGGGTCACAGAATCCTGACGACGCTGTACCGCCAGGAAGCAATCCTGAGATCCGGGTGCCCTTCCTCGTCAAGGCGTTTGGATCGGGCCTTTTCAGCGGTTATTCCCCAATCGCGTCGGGCACGATAGGAAGTCTTGTTGGTCTCGCACTGTACGTCATCCCCGGCTTCGAGACGCCGCCCGTCATTATCACCGCGTCCTTCCTTGTATTTGTCTTTGGAATCAAGGCTGCTGATATCATGGAGAAGCGGTACGGCCACGATCCCGCGGAGGTGACAATTGATGAAGTGCTCGGCATGTGGGTGTCTCTCCTTTTTCTCCCAAAGGGCCCTGCTGTCGCAATCACGGCGTTTCTCGTCTTCAGAATCATGGATATTGTGAAACCCTGGCCGGCCCGAAAATTTGACAAGGTGACAGGCGGGCTCAGTATCCTGATGGACGATGTCATTGCGGGCTTCTATACCAATATTACACTCCATATTCTTCTGCGGATCGGAATCTTCGATCTATTCCCCTTCCAGCGATGAATGCTGAACTCATTTCCATCGGCGATGAGTTGCTGATTGGACAAGTCATCAATACGAATCAGGCTTTCATTGCGGAACAACTCAACACGGTGGGAATCTCCGTTACGCGCATGACAACGGTTGGCGACAGAGAGCAGGAGATTCTCGCAAGCTTCAACGATGCATGGAAATCGCACGACATCGTGGTTGTCACGGGGGGGTTGGGCCCGACTCATGATGACATCACGCGAAGCGTTGTCTGCAAGTTCTTCAATACCAATCTTGTAAGAAACGAAACGGCTTTTAGAAACATCGAACGGCTTTTTGCATCGCGGGGACTTCCGGTCACACCTTTGAACGAACAACAAGCCCTTGTTCCGGCCGGGTGCGTTGTCATTCAGAACACGCAAGGAACCGCATCGGGGTATCTATTCGAAAAAGACCGAAAAACGATGGTTGTCATGCCGGGCGTGCCGTATGAAATGACGGCCATGATGGAGAACTTTGTTATTCCCCATTTTTCCCGAAAACCGAGCGGTTTTGTTGTCCGGCACAGGACACTCAAGACAACAGGAATTGCTGAATCGCTGCTTGCTGAGAAGATTGGCGATGTCAATGACCTTTTTGTCCCGGAGGGCGGTGTGAGTCTCGCGTTCCTCCCAAGTCCACTGGGGGTTCGGTTGAGGATTTCCGTCCGGTCAACTTCAGCCGTCGATGCAGACCGCGCGCTATCGGAGGTTGAAGCGAAGCTTCGCGCAAAGGCACATAAGTACATCTATGGAACTGAAAAAGAAGAGTTGGAAGAGGTCGTTGGCAGGCTCTTGCTCGAGAAAAAAATGACCATCGCAGTAGCCGAATCCTGCACAGGGGGGCTGATCATGGATCGGTTGACTGATGTACCCGGAAGTTCCGCGTACTTTCTTCAGGGGTCCGTTCTCTATAGTAATGAATCAAAGATTTCCCAGCTTGCTGTGCCTGAAGGCTCGCTCCTTCAACATGGCGCCGTCAGTCGGGAAGTTGCGGAAGCCCTTGCAGCAGGGGTTCGGAATCGTTCGAAGGCAGACATCGGCCTTTCCACCACTGGAATTGCCGGCCCATCAGGCGGTACGGCGGAAAAACCCGTTGGGCTTGTCTGGATCGGTTTTTCCGACAATCAGGGAACATTTGCAATGAAGTTCAATTTTGGAACTCACCGCAGGCGCTTCAAAGAGCGAACCTCTCAAGCCGCACTTGAACTTGTGCGCCGGAAGCTTCTGACAATCGACTAGTCATTTCCACATGCCACGCATTCGCTGCTTTGTTGCCGTCGAGACGCCTTCGGAGGTCCTCCAACGCATCGCTGCACTTATTGCCGACCTTCAAAGTGTTTCTTCAGATGTGAAGTGGGAACACACTGAAAAACTTCATATCACGGTAAAATTTCTCGGAACGATGAATGAATCTGACGTTCACGTGCTCATCCGAGTGCTGAAAGAAAAAATTCGGATGTTCTCTCGGTTCGATTACAAGTATGAGGGGATTGGAGCCTTTCCTGATTTGGAACGTCCTCGCGTGTACTGGATCGGCACTTCAAAAAACCACTCACTCGTTCAACTGCACACCAGTGTGGAAGAGGTAACACAATCGCTTTCAGTCGCGAACGACGATCGCCCGTTTCATCCTCATGTCACCATCGGTCGCGTGAAAGATCTGCGCGGCATCAATCTCTTGACAGCAAGAGTAAAAACACTTACCTTTGAACCGGTCGACGCACGATGTTCAGATGTTTTGATAATGAAAAGTGATTTACATCCGACCGGATCTCGTTACTCAATTCTTTCACGCATTCCTCTCAACCTGTAACAGGAATTTTTCATGGCAGAAACGAATTCCAAAGAAGCCCGCCTCCAAGCGCTGAAGATCGCGATAGATCAAATCGAGAAACAGCACGGGAAGGGTTCCATCATGCGTCTCAATGAGGGACCTATTGCCAAGATCGACGTGATCTCGACGGGATCGATCTCCCTCGACGCCGCGCTCGGCATCGGCGGTGTTCCGAGAGGCAGAGTGATCGAGATCTTCGGTCCGGAATCTTCCGGCAAGACAACCCTGTGCCTCCACATTATTGCCGAAGCTCAACGCAACGGAGGTGTCGCCGCCTTCATTGACGCAGAACATGCCCTCGATATAGCTTACAGCAAGAAACTCGGTGTCGACGTTAACAACCTGCTCCTTTCACAACCCGAATTCGGCGAGCAAGCGTTGGAGATCGTCGAAACACTTGTTCGGAGCGGCGCACTCGACGTTATCGTGATAGACTCCGTGGCTGCGTTGACGCCACGCGCTGAAATCGAAGGCGAGATGGGCGATCCCACGATGGGCGTTCAGGCACGCCTGATGTCACAGGCGCTTCGCAAGTTGACGTCGGCAATCAGCAAGTCCAAAACGAGCGTCATCTTCACAAACCAGCTGCGTCAGAGGATCGGAATCATGTTCGGTAATCCGGAAACGACAACGGGGGGCAATGCGCTCAAATTCTATGCATCGGTCAGACTCGATGTTCGCAGGATCGAGGCAATCAAGGACGGTCAAAACGTTGTTGGCAACAGAACGCGTGTGAAAGTCGTGAAGAACAAGGTGGCTCCCCCGTTCAAGGAAGCTCTCTTTGATATTCTCTATAATGAGGGGATCTCGCGGCTGGGCGACCTCATCGACGCAGGGGTCGAACAGGGAATCATTGAGAAAAGCGGCTCCTGGTTCTCGTATAAAGGGGACAGGCTGGGTCAGGGACGTGACGCGGTCAAAGCATTCCTGATTGCCAACCCCGAGACTGCAAAAGAAATCGATAGCACGCTTCGCAAAAAACTGGGTTTAGTGTCTGAAGAACCTGCTGCCCCTCCCGCAGCAAAAGCCGAATCTGCGCCCACGGGATCCAAACGGGCGCCAAAATCCTAGGCAACGCCTCTTGTACATAACGAAGATTCTCCGAAAAAAAGCACGACAGCCGGTCTTTTCCGTTTATGTCGACGGAGCCCTCGCCTTTGATCTCAGCGATGAGGTCCTTGTACGATTCGGTCTGAAAACCGGCGATCGCATCGACGATCAGACGGTCGAGAAACTCTCGACGTCCGAGGCATTTCACCGCGCCCATCAGTTCGCCCTGAATTACCTTTCCTACCGCCCGAGAAGTTCAAAAGAGGTTCTCGATCATCTCCGCCGCAAGGGATACTCGCCGGATTTGGGCAAGAAGGTTGTCCAGCACCTTCAGAAGAATGGGATGATCAATGATATCGAATTCGCCCGTTTGTTCGTCCGGGATCGGTTGAAGCGTAAATACGTCGGCAAGGCATGGATGCGACGTGCGCTGTACGAGAAGGGCATTTCAAGCCACCTTGTTGAAAAGGTATTCAAGGAGTACATCTCCGACGACGACCAGGAAATGGCGGCCCAGCAAGCGGCTGAAAAAAGACTCAGGATCGCATCGGCAACACTCGACAAACTCGATGATACCCGAAAACGCAAGCGGCTTGTCGACTACCTGCTGCGCCGGGGTTTTCCCACAGAAGTCGCCCTCAAAGCAGTCCGGACGGTCCTCTCCTGACGATGCAACCTTTCATCGGTAACCGTCCAATTCGTAAGGTTTCTCTTCTTGTTGCGATTCTATTGATTGGCTTCTGGGTCGCATCGTACGTTCCATCGCTCGTCCTCGCATTGATCCTTTCCACCCTTCTCGCCTTCGTTCTCAAACCACTGGTGAAACTCCTGGAATTCCGCCTGGGCCTGCGAAGGAGCATTGCCATTCTTTGCGTTTTCGTCCTCGGCGGTGGTGCGGTTGTTCTCGCCTCGATGGAACTTGTGCCCCTTCTCATCGAGCGGACACAACTTCTCTATGGGCAATTCAAGAATTTTCCCTTCCAGGTCAAGCTGAACGAGGCGGCGCAAAACATCGCAAAGGATGTTCCGTTCGTCGATGCGACCACTGTTGCTGCAAAGGCAAATGTCATGATTGCAGAGACTCTCCAGTCGATCGGCACCGCCGTCGAAGACATCTTCTCTCTCATTGCCATTTTGGCGATCGTTCCCTTCGTCACCTATTTTGTCCTTGCCGAGGGTGACGTTGCGTTGAAAAAACTCATCGAGCGCGTCCCAAACAAGTATTTTGAAATGTCACTGAATGTCCTGAACAAGATTGAACACGACCTCGTCGGCTATCTGCGCGGATGGATCCTCGATTCGATCATCATTGGTCTCCTCAGCATTTCGGGGCTCTGGCTTATCGGCATCGATTACCCTATTCTCATTGGGGCACTTGCCGGCATCGCGAACCTCGTCCCTTATCTCGGTCCTGTTGTCGGCGCCGTCCCCGCGTTTCTGGTGTCCCTGACACAGTACGGAGATTTCCGGATGCTCGTTCCGATCATCGTCCTCTCAGTCGCAATTCAGGCCATTGACAATATTGTTGTTCAGCCGCTGTGCTTTGCGAAAACAGTCGACATGCATCCGCTCACGGTCATCCTTGTTCTCGTTGTCGGCAATGAGCTGATGGGCGTCGTTGGAATGCTCGTCGCAATACCCGTTGCAACCATCCTCAAAGTCTCCATGGTTGAAACCTATTGGGGACTCAGCAACTACCGCATTACGGCTTAGCCCCCCTTCGTCGTGTCGAATTCATTTTGGCACCTGTTCAATAAGCCCCTGAAACCCCGCAAGGGAAGATTTCGGGGCAGGCCAGCTCGAGAGACATGTCATTGGCGTGAGCCCAAAAAAAAAGGCCTGTTGACAGGCCTTTGAGGTGTAATAGAAATCGTTTGCCTCATTCACACGCAGACGTGTTCGCGGATATGCTCCGGAATGAGCCTCCTGTTAGAAATCACCCCCTGAACAATCGCACGAACAACATCGCCGAGGAACGCGGCATAAGACGTGTAGACAGACGACCCGGCCACCTTATATTCATCCTGAAGCAGCGCATGGATCTTTGGGAGATTGTACCATGGTACACCGGGATAGAGATGATGCTCAATGTGATAGTTGATATTGCATATGAGGAATGAGAGGACCGGATTTGTTGCCACGGTTCGCGTATCCGTCATTTCACTCCCGCCGGTAGTCATCCCGTGTTCTGCGATACCGCGAAGATTCGCTATTTGCCCGGCCACCAGCAAAGGCATCACCCATCCCTCCAGCATCCATTGGGCCGGCAGGAACAGCCAACCGCCTATCATGATGCCGACCATCGCGAGCATCTCAGCGATCACACCAAGTTTTCCTCTCCACGTGGAGTGCTTGACGGCGTTGAGCGGAACCATGATCAGATACAAATAAATGGAGAAGAAGAAAACAAGGACGTACAGCCATCTGAGGATGAAGGAATCCTTCGAGACGTTTTCGATATCGTCGGGGTCCTTTTCGGTACGGAGATACTTGTGATGAAGCGGATGCATGATCCTATAGCCCAATCCGGAAAACAGAATGGGGATTCCACACACAAATCCGATCCATCGATCGATGGATGGATTCCTCGTCATCAGGTTGTGGGATGATTCGTGGGACAGGACGGAAAGCGTACTCAACGAAAGCCCTCCGATGAGATACCCTATGGTGCTCACGGCTATGCCGTCGGACACAATTGCCAGCGCCCCCGCACCAATCCACAGTGTATAATGAAGAAGCAAGACGAGGTTCCATCGCTTGTCGAGCTTATGGAGCGATCGGATCAGTTCCTTCTTCCGCATCGGAAAATCTCTCCGCCCGAGAATCCTGGCAACATCTCCCTCCGGGCAGAAATAGAGATCGCTGGGATTTCGAACTGCCAAAGTCGGTGTCATGCGTTTTCACCCTCCTCCGCAATTTTCAAGTGCGCAATGTTGATAACCCGCTTCAGCATTTGCTCCCCTTGCATACGTTCAACAAGTGTATCGGATTCAAAGTTTCAAGCAAAGCGGAACGGCCAAAAAAAGGAAAAGCCGCAGAAGAGCGGCTTTTTCCCATACCGCAGAATTGATCATTATCCAATCTTTTGCGTTCTCCGCCGGAATTCGGACACAATGGCGGTAGCCGCGACGAGTTTCGTCAAATCCCACCAGGAGAATATCAGGAATCCCGATCCAAACACCTCATTCCACGCCATATCTGTCACAAAGGCAAGCTGGAAGGTGCCAAACAAGAAAATGACGAGAAGGCCCAGAAGCATCCATATTGCTGTCCAAGCAGTCGTATGCCGAAGGTTCATCCCGAAACCGACCAGAAACGCGGCAAGCGGGAAGGCAAGGAGGTATCCACCTGTTGGCCCAAGAAGCCTCATCAGCCCGAATCCTCCGGATGAAAAAAACGGAAAACCGACCGCACCGAGGAGGAGATACAGGGACATGCTCAGGAAGCCGTTCCTCATGCCGAGCATGCCCCCCGCCAGCAAGACGAAGAACGTCTGCAATGTGAAGGGAACGGGAGAATTGGGGATTTCAATTTGAGCTCCAACAGCAGTCAAGAGGGCAAAGGTCGTGATCCAAAAAGCCTGTGCCGCCGTACGGTCGCTTGTAAGCGCAAAGTCTTTCAACGAAACATGCGTCGGGTGAGACATATCAGATCGTCTCCATAAAAAGTTCTTGTAACGTACGCAAAACACAGGGAAGAATCAATTACTGCAACGTGATGCATTTTGCATGCCTTCCCACCGTGTTTGACTGACCGAAAAAGCACCATGAGGGGATTCCCTGACTAACCAAATGCTCGACCTGGGCACTTCAGAGGTTATTGTAACTCAAGATTTGTTTTGGATTTCCGACTTGGCAGCAGAAGAGCGTTGTTGTTTGCCGAAAAACACGACGTTTCGCATGGTCAGAAGAGGACAAGAGAGTTTATAATGTGCGCGTTCTTCTTTCTCCCTGAGTGCATTTGCAGCGGCAAAACCCTTGAAAAACAATTGACTTCATGGTGTTTTTTGCCTATTTTAAATGCCCAACTTACTACGAGTTGGGTTTTGTTTTTTGAGACCTCGCCTGGCGACTTTCCTTTTGGCTGGAGCCGGATAGCGGCGCCGTGATGCTGTTCATTTGGTGCCTGGCGCACCCGCCTTCGGCGGGCAAAAGTGGTAAGGTTCTGCTTCATGGAATCCCGCTTGCGGCGATTGGGGCGTAGCGCACCCGCCTTCGGCGGGCAAAAGTGGTAAGGTTCCGCTTCATGGAATCCCGCTTGCGGCGATTGGGGCGTAGCCAAGTGGTAAGGCAGCGGCCTTTGGAGCCGCCACTCGGAGGTTCGAATCCTCCCGCCCCA
Organism: Bacteroidota bacterium; assembly: GCA_035286705.1. Taxonomy (GTDB): domain Bacteria; phylum Bacteroidota; class Ignavibacteria; order UBA10030; family UBA10030; genus JACPLA01. Next base: position 16,520 of record DATECW010000019.1, on the reverse strand, counting down.
GCGGAAATGTTTCTTGCAAGCATCCTGTTCACGATGATCATCACCGGAATCACATGAGCAAGCTGAAAATTTTTTCCGGCACTGCCAACAAGCCCCTCGCACGCCGTATCGCCAAAGCAGCGGGCAGTCAGCTCGGTGATGCACTGATCAAGAAGTTCAGCGACGGGGAGATTTGGGTCAAGTATCCGACGAACATCCGGGGAGATGATGTCTTCATCGTTCAATCGACCCAGCCGCCGGCGGACAATCTGATGGAATTGGTGATCCTGATCGATGCAGCCAAGCGCGCTTCGGCCAGGAGGGTTACGGCAGTCATCCCATATTTTGGTTATGCGCGCCAGGATCGCAAAGACCAGCCGCGGGTTTCCATCACGGCAAAGCTCGTAGCAAATCTCATCACGGCAGCCGGTGCCGATCGGGTCATTACAATGGATTTGCATGCACCACAAATCCAGGGCTTCTTTGACATTCCTGTGGATCACCTCTACTCGTCGGCGATCTTCACCGATTATTTCAGGAAGAAGAAGATCCCGAATCTCGCAGTTGCCTCACCCGACGTGGGAGGCATCAAGATGGCACGATCGTACGCGAAACGTCTGGAGTTGGACCTGATCCTCATCGACAAACGGCGGCCCAAGGCGAATGTCGCCGAAGTCATGAACATCATAGGAAATGTCGGGGGTAAGAATATTTTAATTGTCGACGACCTGATCGATACTGCAGGAACATTCTGTAATGCGGCCCTGGCGCTGAAGGAGCACGGCGCCAAGGAAATCTACGGCGCCTGCACTCACCCGATTCTCTCGGGTGAGGCACTCCAGCGCATTTCCCGGTCGCCCTTGAATCATATCGCGGTAACGGACTCCATTCCGCTGAACGGCACGAGCAACAAGATTCAGGTTCAATCATCGGCAATGTTATTCGCCAAGGCAATCATCCGGACGCATAACAATCAATCCATTAGTTCACTGTTTGACGTTGACAAAGACAAGAATTAATCAGGAGACGCACCAATGTCTGAAATAACACTGACCGCCGAAATACGCAAAGAGGTGGGAAAGAGGAGCAAGACTCTTCGCAGGCTGGGAAAGGTCCCGGGCATCTACTACGGCCATGGTCAGAAAAACATTCCGGTGACCCTCACCGAGTTTGCGCTGAAGCCGCTTTTCAAGACCTCGGCAACGCATGTCATCAATCTCAAACTCGATGACGGAACGACTCACCCATGCATTCTGCGCGCGATTCAGTTCGATCCCATGACAGATCGTCCGATCCACTTTGATTTGTTCGGACTGAACGCGGACGAGAAGCTGACAATTGAAGTACCGGTGATCCTGAAGGGAACCCCCGTTGGCGTGAAAGACGGCGGAACCCTGCAGCACGTCATACACCGACTCAGAGTCTCCTGCTTGCCCAAATACATCCCGGATCATATTGAGCTTGACGTGACAGAGCTGAAGATCAACACGTCCATTCACGTGAAGGATCTGAGCGTGCCGAATGTACGGGTTCTCGAAAATGAGAGCAGCACCGTTGCGGCGGTTGTGCCGCCGACGATCCTGAAGGAGGCGGAACCGGGCACCGCCGTTGTTGCAGAAGCACCTGCAGAGCCGGAGGTGATCGCACGCGGTAAGAAGCCTGAAGAAGGAGAGGAAGCAACTGCTCCCGAGCCCGTGAAGGAAAAAGGAAAAGAAGAGAAGGTGAAGGAAAAAGGAAAAGAAGAAAAGGCGAAGGAAAAAGGAAAAGAAAAGAAGGAGTAACGCGGCTCTTCTCCCATGCACTGCATTGTTGGCCTCGGAAATCCCGGCCAAGAGTATCAACACACTCGCCACAACATCGGGTTTGACATCCTCGATGGTATCGCCGAACGGTTGAAGATTCCATTCAAGCCGGGCAAAGGCGAGTATGAGATTGGTTTCGGTTCTTTCAAAAACTGTGAGATGGTTCTTCTCAAGCCACTGACATACATGAACAACAGTGGCGAGGCCATTCTCGACATCGGGGACCGCTATGACATTCCACTCGAGCGGTTCCTTGTTCTCTGCGATGACTTTCAGCTTCCTCTCGGTCGGCTTCGGCTGAGGCCTGAAGGGAGTGATGGCGGGCATAATGGACTGTATTCCATTATTTACCACTTAAAGTCGACTTCTTTCCCGCGTTTGCGCTGTGGAATTGCATCGGAGCATCTGCCCGTAGACCGACGACTCATGACCCGATACGTCCTCGAGCCGTTCGACCCGGAAGAACGCCCTGCGGTCCGGTCAATGATTCTCCGTGCATCGGAAGCATCACTGTCGTTTGTCACGGAAGGTATTCAAAAAACAATGGACTCATTCAATCAGTCACTATCATCCAATCGCAAGGATTCGTGATCCAATGGAACTCTTTAAACAGTGGACACCGGTTTTGGGCGCCGTAGGACTCGTGGTGGCCTTTATCATCTATGCTGCGATCAAGAGGCTGCCTGAAGGGAATGAAGTGATGAAGGATATCGCCTCGCAAATCCACATCGGGGCGATGGCCTTTCTGAAGCGAGAATATGTCGTTCTCAGCGTTTTTGTTCTTATTGTCGTCATCTTGCTGGGCTCATTTCTGAACCTGGAGACCGCGATTGCGTATTTGAGCGGGGCGCTGTGTTCGATTCTCGCCGGCTTATTTGGGATGCAGGCCGCCACCCGCGCAAACGTACGGACCGCTGAGGCAGCACGGTCAGTCGGCCAGGGAAAGGCCCTCCTTACGGCATTTGATGGAGGTTCCGTCATGGGGGTCAGCGTGGCCAGCATTGGGCTCATCGGCGTTGGAATTTTCTTCATTCTCTTCGGCGATCCTGCCCACGCGAGCATCATCAATGGTTTTGCCATGGGCGCTTCATCGATCGCCCTCTTCGCACGTGTTGGCGGCGGAATCTACACAAAGGCAGCCGACGTCGGATCCGATCTTGTCGGAAAGGTCGAGGCAGGAATACCTGAGGATGATCCGCGCAATCCCGGCGTCATTGCCGACAACGTCGGCGATAATGTCGGCGACGTTGCAGGCATGGGAGCCGATATCTTTGAATCATACGTCGGTGCTATCGTTGCCACCATCGCCATCGGAGCAACGCTCCTCCCCGAGGGCCTGGCCATACTCAAGGCAATGCCGGACGTATCCGACGAGTCCATCAAAGCTATCTTGATGGGTCTTCCTCTTGCATTAGCGGGTATCGGATTACTTTCCTCGTTCATTGGGATCATTTCAATGAGGATCCTGAAACAGTTCTCCCCTGCGGCCGCATTACGATATTCCACGTTCATCGCCGCAGCAGTGTTTCTTCTCGGCGGGCTTTGGATCATCCGCGCTGAGAGCATCAGCAACAATGTCTTCTGGGCTGTGTTCTTCGGCACCGTTGCAGGCATTCTCATTGGACTGATCACAGAATATTATACTTCGGGCCCTCCCGTCAAGCGTATCGGCCGGGCCAGCATGACAGGGGCGGCAACAAACATCATCCAGGGACTCGCAGTCGGCCTCGAATCGACGGCGCTTCCGGTCCTGGCGATTTGCCTCGCGATCTACATATCGAATGATGTCGCCGGCCTCTATGGGATCGGTATTGCCGCCGTGGGGATGCTTGCCACGGTCGGGATAACAATGTCCGTCGATGCCTACGGACCGATCGCCGACAATGCCGGCGGAATCTCAGAAATGTCGAGACTCGGACCCGACGTTCGGAAGATCACCGACGGTCTCGATTCCCTGGGCAATACCACCGCTGCCATCGGCAAAGGTTTTGCCATCGGCTCCGCGGCCCTGACCGCCCTCGCTCTTTTTGCGGCATTCTCCCAGGCCGTCGATGCAAACCTTTTGAAAAAAGGATTGGCCCCCCTGCAAATCATCATCACCAACCCCATGGTGGTGATCGGATTATTCATCGGCGGGATTCTCCCCTTCTTTATCGCTGCGTTGACCATGACGTCGGTTGGGCGCGCGGCCGGAAAAATGGTGGATGAAATTCGACGCCAGTTCCGCGAGATCCCGGGATTGCTCGAAGGGAAACCCGGCGTAAAACCCGACGCGGCCCGGTGCGTGGACATTTCCACAAGAGCCGCTCTGAAAGAGATGATCATCCCGGGCGTATCTGCCGTGATCGCCCCGGTGTGCGTCGGCTTTCTTATTGGCCCGGCTGCCCTGGGCGGAATGCTCGCAGGTGCGACGGTCACAGGTGTCCTGCTGGCCCTCATGATGGCCAATGCGGGCGGCGCTTGGGATAATGCCAAAAAGGCGATTGAGAAAGGTGAAGTCCCTGGAGAGAAAAAAGGTACCGACGCGCATAAGGCAACGGTCGTTGGAGATACCGTGGGAGATCCTTTCAAGGACACCTCGGGTCCCGCCATGAACATTCTCATCAAGCTCATGTCGGTTGTATCACTTGTTATTGCACCATTGCTCTAAAAAAACAGGATCGGCAGAAGCCCGACCGCAATTCTCATATAACCCTGCTCTCACCGTGGGTGAGGGCCAACGAACTAACGTCCAAAGGGAGAACTACCATGGAACAACAACGTCGAAAGGTTTACGAGACGACGTTCATTCTGAACGCAACGCTCGATGATGCCCAGATCGATCAGATCATCGAAAAATTCCGGGATTTTGTGACCAAGCAGGCGGGAGAAATGAAAGTGCTTGAAAAGTGGGGCCGGAAGAGGCTTTCCTATCCCATCCAAAAGAAGAACAACGGTTTCTATGTCATCAGTGAGTTCACCGCTCCCTCTGATATGATCAGCAAACTCGAGCGGTATTATGCTCTCGACGAAAATATCATGCGGTTTCTGACCATTCAGCTGAGCGAAAAGGCCCTCAAGGCACGCGAACAACAGGCGAAGCTGATTGAAAAAGAAGAATCAGCCGAGCTCAAGCCTGCTGTGAGAACCGGCGCTCCCGGTGAGTCCGAATTGAAGGCGACCGAAGGTCGGAAATAATCCGCAAACATTTTCCTTTCTCAAGAACGGAGTTTGATTATGATGGAACGGTCATCGAGGTCACAGCGGCCGCAGCGCGGCGGCAGTCGCATGCAGCAACGGGGCAATCAACGGGGTAATCAGCGCGGCGGCCCGCAGCGGGGGCCCCAAATTCGCAAGAAGCGTTCGTGCAGGTTCTGCGATCACAAGGACGTCTACATCGACTATAAAAACGAAAAGAAGCTTCAGCGATTCGTTTCCGAACAGGGAAGGATCATCCCGAAAAGGATCACGGGCACGTGTTCCCGCCATCAGCGGATGCTCGTGCAGGCCATCAAGCGTGCGCGGCACCTTGCCCTCTTGCCCTTCGTCTCTGAAGCAGTGAAGTAATCATTTATAAAAGATTTTCGCAAGGAGCAGATCATATGAAAGTCATTTTACGCAAGGATTTTGAGCAGCTCGGCAAAATCGGGGACCTGGTAGACGTCAAGGACGGTTACGCGCGGAACTATCTTATTCCCCGCGATATTGCCTATCAGGCCACACCCAGCAGCCTGAGAATGCTCGAAGAAGAGAAGAAGCAATCAGCCAAACGGCTTGACAAAGAAAAAGTTGACGCTGAAAAAACGGCGCAGGAACTGGCGAAGCTGTCAATCACCATCAAGATGAAGGTCGGAGAAGAAGACAAGCTTTTTGGCTCCGTCACATCCCAGATGATTGCGGACGCGGTACAAGAAAAGGGTGTCACACTCGACAAACGCCAGGTTGAACTTGATGACTCCATCAAGTCACTTGGCATTTATGATGTGAAAGTAAAATTGCATGGAGGAGTTGCCGGCATCGTCAAGGTGTGGGTGGTCCGGGAATAGGACCGAAGGAACGATGATCGACGCCAGTACCTTGTGCTGGCGTTTTTCATTTGAGCGTTCTGAAAAGCGCGGGGCGATTGGATCGTTTCACTGCAACGGGCTTTCTTGACTTTTCGGCGAAAAATTGGGTACATTGATTTGTCCCGGTTTTCTTCCTTTCCACCGATTGCCACCGATTCCGAAAGAATCACCTTATCATGCCTGAGAAACCGACCCAAACTCTCGATGAAGTAACGATACGATTCGCCGGTGATTCCGGAGACGGAATGCAGTTGACCGGAACACAGTTCACCAACACCACGGCCCTTCTTGGCAACGATCTCAGCACTCTCCCCGACTATCCCGCTGAAATCCGCGCTCCCCAGGGAACACTGTTCGGCGTCAGCGGCTTCCAGATCCATTTCGGCAGCAAAGAAATTCATACACCCGGAGACCAGTGCGACGTACTTGTGGCTATGAATGCTGCCGCCCTCAAAGTCAACCTTGGAAGTCTCGTCGACGGCGGCGCAATCATCGCCAATTCGGACGGATTTAATGACAAGAACCTCAAGCTGGCCGGGTATTCTGCCAACCCTTTCAAGGACAATTCCCTTCAAAAGTACCGAGTGTTCGAAGTCGACATTACGAAACTCACTGCCCTCGCTCTTCAGGATTTGAATCTCTCGAGCAAGATCGTCGACCGGTCAAAGAACTTCTTTGCATTGGGCATGATGTATTGGATGTACAATCGTCCTGTTGATTCCACCATTGACTGGCTTGGCAGCAAATTTGGCGGAAAACCGGAAATCGCTGAAGCGAACATCAGAGTGCTCAAAGCAGGTTGGAACTACGGCGAGACAACGGAGATCTTCAACGTACGCTATCAGGTCGGGCCGGCAAAACTTCCCGCAGGAAAGTATCGAAACATTACCGGGAATCAGGCGACGGCATGGGGAATGATGGCGGCAGCGCGAAAAGCAAAGCTGGACCTGTTCCTTGGAAGCTACCCGATTACTCCCGCCAGCGACATTCTTCACGAACTGTCAATTTACAAGAACTTTAACGTCAAGACTTTTCAGGCGGAAGATGAGATTGCGGGCATCACCTCGGCCATCGGGGCATCATTTGGGGGCGCGTTGGGTACAACAACCACCAGCGGACCGGGCTTGGCCTTGAAAAGCGAGGCTCTCGGACTTGCTGTGATGGTTGAGCTACCCCTTCTTTGCGTGAATGTCCAACGAGGCGGACCAAGCACGGGCCTTCCCACGAAAACTGAACAGGCCGACCTCTTTCAGGCCCTTTTCGGACGAAACGGCGAGGCACCAATTCCCGTTCTTGCGGCAGCGACTCCCGCGGACTGCTTCGAGACTGTGTTCGAGGCCTCAAGAATCGCTCTGAAGTACATGACCCCTGTGATTTTTCTTTCCGACGGATATCTTGGGAACGGCTCTGAGCCGTGGCTGATTCCGGATTTCGACAAGCTCCCCGACATTTCCCCGACATTTCGAACGAAGCCGGAAGGATTCCTACCCTATTTGCGCGACGAGGCCACTCTTGCCCGCCCATGGGCAATTCCGGGCACTCCGGGTCTCGAACACCGCATTGGAGGACTGGAAAAGCAAAATATTACGGGAAGTGTGAGCTACGACCCGATCAACCATGAGACGATGGTGAGGCTCCGAACGGAAAAAGTGGCGCGAATTGCCAACGAGCTTCCTCTTGCTGTTGTTGATGGAGAAAAAGAAGGCGATTTGCTCGTGATAGGCTGGGGAAGTACGTACGGGGCCATTCGCAGCGCGATCGCAACAGCCCGGGAACGCGGCAAGAAAGTGTCTCAAGTGCACCTGCGCTATCTCAATCCCATGCCAAAAAACCTTGGGGAAGTTTTGCACAAATTCAAAAACATTCTTGTTCCAGAAATGAACCTTGGTCAGCTTTCTAATGTTCTGAGAATGAGGTATCTCGTTCCCACGATTCCGCTGGACAAGGTCCAGGGATTACCCTTCAAATCCAGCGAGATCGAAAAGAAAATAGAAGAAATTCTGAAAGGATCGTCATGAGTCTCCTGGTAGAGGAAGCAACGAAGAGTGTGGCGGCACCTGCACCGCCAAAGTATAGTGCAAAGGATTTTCAGAGCGACCAGGACGTTCGCTGGTGCCCGGGATGCGGCGATTACTCCATTCTTGCCCAGACCCAACGGATTCTTCCGGACCTTGGTATTCCGCGCCACAAAATGGTCTTTGTGTCCGGAATCGGGTGCTCAAGTCGCTTTCCCTACTACATGAACACCTACGGATTTCACGGGATTCACGGCCGGGCGACTGCCATCGCATCCGGGCTCAAGCTTGCAAGACCGGACCTTTCTGTGTGGGTCGTCACCGGCGACGGCGACGGACTGAGCATCGGCGGCAATCACATGATTCACCTTCTTCGAAGGAACATTGACATCAAGGTGCTCCTGTTCAACAATCAGATCTATGGCCTCACGAAGGGCCAGTATTCGCCGACATCGGAAAAAGGAAAGATCACGAAGTCAACTCCTTTCGGGTCACTTGACTATCCGTTCAATCCGGCCTCGCTGGCTCTTGGATCGAGCGCATCCTTCGTTGCCCGAACGATGGATCGTGATCCCAAGCATATGCAGTTGGTGCTCAAAAGGGCCGCCGAACACAAAGGGACATCATTTGTCGAGATCTATCAGAACTGCAACGTCTTCAACGACGGCGCTTTTTTCAAATTCACCGAAAAGGATACGAAGGACGATCAGGTCGTGTTCATTGAGCATGGCAAGCCGCTCATTTTCGGGAAGGAACGAAACAAGGGGATTCGATTGAACGGCTTCACACTTGAAGTTGTTTCGTTGAGCGATGGAAAATACTCCGTCAACGATTTGCTGGTCCACGATGAGACAGACACGACTCTGTCCTTCATCCTGGCGGACATGACGTACAAGCCGCACCTCCCGAGACCGGTGGGCATTTTCCTTGCCAACGACCGGCCTTGTTATGACGAAGAAATGACAAAGCAAATTGACACAGCGCGGCAGAAACGGGGCGACGGCGATATGAAGAAACTGCTCAACTCCGGAGAAACGTGGGTCATCAACTGATTTACCAGTAGGCAACACCGGGGGTGGTCTCTATTGCAGATCACCCCTTTTTTTTTACCATGCCTGTTACCCCACAACAATTCGACGCCTTCAAGAGCTACATCGATGCCGCCCGGCGGATCGTTTTGACCACGCATATCAATCCCGACGGCGACGGACTTGGGAGCGAACTCGCACTTGCGTTGTATCTTTTGGAAATGAGGAAAGACGCCGTCATCCTTAATCACAGCGCGACTCCCGAATTCTACCGGTTCCTGGACCGCAGGAATCTCATCTGTCAGTTCAACGAACAAAGCCATGCGGGGATCATCAGGGATGCCGACGTGGTGATAATTGTCGATACGAATCATCCGGACCGCATCGCCGGTTTAAAAGAGCATGTTCTGGCAAGCCGCGCAAAGAAGATCGTTATTGACCATCATCTCGATCCGGATCCTTTCGGTGACCTCCTCCTTATTGACGATTCATCCGCGGCAACCGGAGAAATCATCTTTCGTTTGTTGGAACATCTCGGGGCACAGTTGTCCCCCGCTGCATCTACGGCACTCTACGTGGCCATCATGACGGACACCGGCTCATTTCGATATCCAAAAACCGACGGCGATCTCCATCGGGCTATTGCCACCCTCCTGGATTGCGGCGCCGACCCGGTCCAGACATACGAGCAGATTTATGAACAAGCCCCGGTGAACCGGATCATCCTCCTGGGGAAAGTATTGTCGACACTCGAGACCCATCAAGGAGGTCGGGTTTCCGTCATGACAATAACGAAAGCTCTCTTTCGAGAGACGGAGACCTCCGAGCCCGATGTCGAGCGATTCGTCCCTTTTGCCATGGGGATCAAGGGTGTCCAGATTGCACTGATGTTCACGGAACTCGAGGATCACATCAAAATAAGTTTCCGTTCCCGGGGCGATATCTGGATCAACAAACTTGCCCAGGAATTCGGCGGAAACGGCCACAAGAACGCCGCCGGTGCACGTGTCAGCAACATGACTCTCAAAGACCTCAAGAAGTCCGTTGTCGATCGGGCCAATTCTTACGTGTCATCATGAGGAACACATGAAGCTCTCGTTCTCTTCCGCTACTCCGACGTCTGTCAAGGCCGATGTACTTGCCTTTTTCCTTCACCAGGACAAGGGGATTCGAAACAAGGAAAAGAGCCTCCTGGCAAAGAAATTCGGGTCCAGAATTCTGCTTCCTTTCGAAACCGGTGATTTCAGCGGGAAGGTGGGCGAGGCGGTGATCGTCTACCTCGATGGAAAAACGGCCTCGACACGCATCCTTCTTGTTGGTCTCGGAGAGAGGAAAAACCTCTCCCTTGAGCAATACCGCCGCGCGGCAGCATTGGCATCAAAGAACGCCAGGCAGGTGAAAGCAAAGACCCTCGCACTTTGGTTCCCGGGCGTCGATCGACGGCCAGGCGAAATACTTCGTGCAATGGGAGAGGGAGCTCTGCTGGCTCTCTACCGTTTCGATAAGTACGTCACAAAACCAACGAACGAGACAACCACGATCGAAGCGATTTGCTTCTGCAGCGATAATCGCACCGTTGCCTCCGCCGCCCCCCGCGCCCTGGAGCAAGCCCAAATTATTGCTGAGGCCACGATGACGGCGAGGAATCTTGCCAACGCACCCGGGAATGAGATCTACCCCGAGACGCTTGCAGAGAAGGCCCGTGACCTCGGGACTCAATTCGGGTTCGACGTGACGGTCCTCGAGGAACCGGAATTGCGCAACCTCGGGATGGGCGGAATTCTGGGCGTGGCACAGGGCAGCAACCGGCCCCCTCGCTTTGTTGTTCTCGAGTACGGCAGGTCTTCCATAAAACCGGTCGTCCTCGTCGGCAAGGGAGTCACATTCGACTCGGGCGGCATTTCCATCAAACCTTCGGCCAACATGGCCGAGATGAAGATGGACATGTCGGGAGCGGCCGCCGTCATTGGCACGTTTGAGGCCGTCGCCCGGCTGAAGCTGCCCGTCCGGATCGTCGGCCTGATCCCGGCCGTCGAGAACATGCCGAGCGGCAGCTCTTTACGCCCCGGAGATATTCTTCGTCACTACAACGGCAAGACTTCCGAGGTGGACAACACCGACGCAGAAGGCCGGCTGATCCTCGCAGATGCGCTTGGCTATGCAGGGCAATACAAGCCCGCTGCCGTTATCGACCTTGCCACGCTGACGGGCGCCTGTGTTGTCGCTCTCGGCCATCACGCAACCGGAATGATGGGCAACGATGCCTCCTTGATGAAAAACTTGAAAGCCGCGGGAGACGAAACCTACGAGCGTGTGTGGGAACTCCCGATGTTCGATGAATATGAGAAACTCATCAAGAGTGATGTCGCCGATGTGAAAAATGTCGGCGGTCGATGGGCTGGAGCGATCACTGCTGCATGGTTCCTCAAGAAATTTGTCGGTAAGTATCGATGGGTGCATCTCGACATTGCAGGGACTGCAATCCTTGAGGACGCTACCGAGTATCAGCAACGCGGAGGATCGGGCGTCGGCGTGAGATTGTTGACAGAGTTTCTTCGCCGGTGGAAATGACCATGATTTTGCCTTTCCTCCACTTTCTCGCTATCTTCGAATCGTGAAGTCTTTTTCTGAACACATCGAGCAGGATCTGCGTCGACGCATGAAGGGGGAATGCTCGTTTGACGAAGAGACACGCGAACAATACAGCACAGACGCCGGCTGGTACAAAGTCATGCCGGTCGGAGTCGTCAGCCCCGCCGACACCGAAGACGTCCAGGCCCTTGTCAAATATTGCAGCGAGAAGGATATTGCACTCATTCCACGCGGCGCCGCGACAGGCCTCGCCGGTCAGGCTATTGGATATGGAATTGTTGTGGATTTTACGCGAATGATGAATCGGGTTGTCAGCGAGACCGAGGATTCCGTCACCATTCAGCCTGGAGTAATTCTCTCGACGCTCAATGAACATCTCCGGCAGCGACAGAAATTCTTCCCGATCGATCCGGCAAGTTCCAGTCTCTGCACTTTGGGCGGGATGATCGGTACCAATGCCGCCGGTGCCCACGGCATCAAATACGGGGCAACAAAAGATTTCGTCAAGGAACTCTCCGTGGTCCTTTCAAATGGAGAATTGGCCCTTGTCACAAAGAAATCGGAATCTGAGGCCTCGCTGAATCCGTTCTTTTCATCGATTGTCAACACCCTTTCTCCCCGTCTGCAAGAGAAGAGAAAACTCATTCGTGACCGTTTTCCGTCGGTCGCGAAAAACTCTTCCGGCTACAATCTCCTTGGTGCCGTGTCAGCCGCAACAACGGATTTTCGGCGCCTCATCGTTGGGTCGGAAGGAACGTTGGCCATCACGGTCAGCGCAACGCTTGACGTGGTGGCCCTCCCAAAATACAGAATGGGTGCGCTTGTGTATCTGAGTAGCTATGAGAAGACCGCCGATGCCACCCTGCTGGGCCTCGAGCTCAATCCTTCGGCAATTGAGATTCTCGATCAGAGTTACATGTCTCTCGTGAAAGGGACAAGCCCCGAAATCGATTCCATCATTCATCCTGATGCAAAAGCAATGCTCTATTTTGAATTCGAAGGGGATTCGAAAGAGGAATTAGCCCAGAATGTCGTTCGGCTCAACAGGACCGTTTCCCTCAGCCTGCCGCTCAAGTTCACACCCCTCACGACGGAAGAAGAGATCCAGCAGGTCTGGAAGCTTCGCGAAGAAGCAAGCAAGATCATCAACTATGTCAAATCGAAGGGAAAAACCTCGTTCGTCGAAGACGTGGCAGTTCCCCTCCCCCGACTTTCGGAATACATGAAAGGGCTGGGGCACATTCTCAGCTCGCACGGAATAGACTTTTCAGTGTACGGACACGCCGGAACCGGGAACGTTCATTGCGCCGCATTCGTTGACCTGAAGAACCTTGACCATTACAAAGTGGTCGACACCATCGCTTCAGAGGTCTATGATTTGGCCATTTCTCTCGGCGGGACCCTCTCAGGAGAGCACGGCGACGGTTTTGTGAGAACTCCTTTTCTCGAACGTCTCTACGGATCCGATGTGTACGAATTGTTCCGTCTGGTGAAGGCCACGTTCGACCCAAACAATACCCTCAATCCCGGAAAGATCATTGGACCCCAGAATGTTTCGATTCTTCACGACCTCGCTCAATAGCAGGACGCTCCTCGTTCTTGCTCTTATGACATCCGTCGGCGTTGGGCAACAAGACAGGCGATCGCCCTCGGCCCAGCCGACTTTTTCATCCGCTGCATTCGAGGCCATTCCCTTCTTTTCCGCCGATACGAATCTGGCAAGTGTTCAAATCCATTACAGGATCCGGCAGGACTTTTTCGTTATCCTTCGAAATACTGAGACATCAAGAGGTGCTCCTTATGTGGGGAAAGGAGAACTCATCGTCGAACTGAGAGATGAGAACAACAACTCTGCCGCCAGAGAATATCGGTCTATTGTCCTCAGGAAGAACTCCGCGTCGGCAAACGGCGACCACACTCAGGACATCCAGGGGGCCTTCTCTCTCAACGTTCCGCCGGGTACGTACACAGTCTGGTTTTCCCTCGACGATGCTCAATCAGAGCGTTCATTCGTCAACAGCACCCAGAAAGTGACGACAAGACCGCCGTTGCTGACAGGACTCGACATCTCTTCTCCGATGTTCGTCGTCCCCTCGCCAGGCATTGACAGTGTGGCTGCGTACGAAGTGTTGAACCACGGCACGGCAGTCTTTTTTGGTGAACACGGAGGATACCTTTTCAACATCTATCTTCCATCCGATTCGGCGTTGACCCTCGACTATCGCTTATCGAATCAGACCGAATATCGTGTGCTCGCACCTCAGCAATTCCGCGGAGATACGCTCCTCACAATCGACGGCATTGCGACGCTGCAGAGACAGCCCGGTGATGGTTCTTTTTCCTCGATCTTTCCGATCCGCTATATCCGATCACCTGCATCAGCCGGATGGAAAACGGTTTATGTCCCTCTTCCTCTGGAAAAACTATATCCCGGCGAAGTGACCCTCAGCCTGGATTTCGCTTCCGGCTCCGCACGCAAACATCTTGAACATAAGTTCAGGATCTTCTGGGCCCGGAGGCCCCTCTCCCTGGCGAACCTGGAGTTTGCCGTCGAAGCGCTTCAGCATATTGCCACCGAAGAAGAGATGGAGACGTTCCATACTCTCTCCGACTCGCGGTTTGTGGAAGCTTTTTTCGATTTCTGGAAGAAAAAGAACAGGGACACATCAACGGCATATAATGAAGTGATGATAGAGTACTATCGCAGAGTCGATATCTCCAACCAGCGCTACTCATCCAATCGGGAGATGGACGGCTACAAAACCGACCAGGGAAGGATCTTTATTCTTTACGGATCCCCCAGCAATACGGAAAGGCTGTTTTCCCCCTCAGCCCCGCCGCGCGAAGTCTGGACTTATGTTCAACTGAAAAAACGATTTGTCTTCGAGGACCAGCGACGTTCGGGCATTTACATTCTTACAAGCGTCGAGAATCTGTGAAACCTGTCATTGCGATCACAGCGGGAGACTTCAACGGCATCGGCCCTGAACTCGCTCTCAAGGCTGCGACGCATTCCGCGATCAAGAAGATCTGCTCCCCCCTCCTCGTCGGTCCATTGGTCGTTTTTGAACATGTTCGATCGTCTTTGAGGATTTCCGTCAAACTCCAGAAAGCCGCCGCGATGCTCCCGCGGGGAAACGTGCTTCCCGTGGTTGATGTCGGGGATGGGATTGCAGCTGATATTCAGTACGGCTCGCCGACCAAAGCAAGCGGAAAATCGGCAGGAGCTGCTCTCGAGAATGCAGTGAAGCTGTGCCTGGACGGAAAAGCCGAAGCCATGGTCACCGCCCCTGTCTCCAAAGAGGGGCTCCATCTTGCCGGATACAACTTTCCCGGCCAAACAGAAATGATTGCCCTGTTCACGAGATCGCATCAGGTTGCCATGATGCTTGTATCGAATGTCATGCGCGTTGGCCTTGTGACCATTCATGTCCCACTCAAAGAAGTTGCCGACCGCATTACGAAAGACAAGGTCGTTGAAAAAATCAATATCGTTCACGCGTCACTCCGGCGCGACTTCGGGATAAAAAAACCCTCTCTGGCGATACTCGGACTCAATCCCCATGCAGGGGAACACGGAGATATCGGCGACGAAGAGATCTCTTCCATTCAACCGGCAATTGAGGATGCTCGTGCTCTTGGCATCTCAATCCAGGGACCGTTTTCCGCCGATGCATTCTTTGGAACAAAGTCTTTCGAAAAATTTGATGGTATCATTGCGATGTACCATGACCAGGGACTGATTCCCCTGAAAATGAGTTCCTTCGGGAAAGGGGTCAATTTTTCCGCCGGATTGAGCATCGTTCGTACTTCGCCGGATCACGGGACTGCATACGAAATCGCCGGCAAAGGCACCGCGCGACTGGAGAGTATGCTCGAAGCAGTCAAACTCGCCATCACGATCTCTTCTCGACGCAAATGATAGACCTCCGTCACGTCACCGTCGCCTTCGATGGCCAAATCGTTTTGGACAAAGTTGACTTCTCCATGAAGTCCGGTGAATTCGTCTACCTCGTGGGGCAAACCGGCGCAGGCAAAAGCTCGCTGCTTCGGCTTCTCTATATGGATCTCAAACCGGAGGCAGGCAAGGTGAAGGTGGCTGGATTTGACTCGGCAACGATCAAATCAAGGGAGATTCCCTATTTGCGCCGAAGGCTGGGCATCGTATTTCAGGATTTCAAACTCCTGGAAGACCGTGACGTCTACGAGAACGTGGCATTTGCTCTCTACGCGACAAACACGAAGCGCACTGAAACGAAGAAAAGAGTGCTCCTTGCGCTTGCCGATGTTGGACTGAGTCATAAACGGCTGCAAATGCCCCACGAACTTTCGGGAGGAGAACAGCAACGCGTCGTTATCGCTCGGGCCATCGTGAATTCTCCTCCTCTCCTCCTTGCAGACGAGCCAACGGGGAACCTCGACCCCGCGTCGTCCAATGAGATCATGGAACTGCTCCAGAAAATCAACATGCGAGGCACGGCCATCTTGATGGCCACCCACAATTATGAACTTGTGAAGAAGTTCCCCGCCAGGATTATTCAGTTGAAAGAGGGAAAAATCGTCGATGTGGAGTTAAGGACGAAGCGGTAGAAAATAAAAAGGCCCGGAAACCGGGCCTGAGAACACATCACATGCTTCTATTTCACCTGCTCGACTCTCCTGACGTCCTCATGATCAAGCATCAAAGCCCGCTCGATTCCCGCCCGCAAGGTCATCAATGACATTGGGCACGATACACACGATCCCGTAAGGCGCACTTCGACAATCCCCTCCTCCGTTACCTTCACCAGTTCAATATCTCCGCCATCCACCTGAAGATAGGGCCGAATCCTGATGAGACTCTGTTCGATGGAATCTTTGGTCGGCACGATCATCCTTCCGTCACGAGGGAAGAAGAATTTCTATCTTTGGTGCGGAAATGCCGTTAACGTTTTGAATGCTGATCTGAGCAGCAAGGTTGCGTGCTATCTGGCGTATGACGCCGGCTTCCTTTGAATCCGGTTCACCGGCCACAATCGGATATCCCTTGTCTCCCCCGATACGGATGCTCGTATTGAT